>NZ_LBJZ01000187.1:0-163918 GCF_028128935.1 Bradyrhizobium sp. CCBAU 11361 | reverse complement strand
TCCTCGTACCCTCTACCGCTGCTCGGTGGCGATGCGCAAACCCAAAGCAATCAGGACCATTCCGGTCATGCCCTCTACGAGGCGACGCACGGTGGGGCGTTGAAGTGCATTCCGCACCTTGTGGATAGCTGCGGCATAAACTGCGAGCCAGAGAAACGTCATACCTGCAAAGACAATTCCAAGAGCGAGCAGTGTTGCAAAGGTCGAACCGCCTGTCGGTGCGAACTGGGGAAGCAGGCTGGTGAAGAAAACAGCCATCTTAGGATTGCCGAGATCGCTGATGAGCCCCTGCCTGAATGCCATCGAAGGACTAACGCGGCTATGCGAGTGGCTTTCCACCGAGATCCCCGAACCTTGTTCCCCCGGCCAAAGAGCTTCGCGTAACGCGGAGATGCCCAGATAGATAAGATAAGCGGCGCCCAAATACTTGATCGCAATAAATAGTGGCGCCGAGGCCACCACGAGAGCAGCAAGGCCGACGCTGGTCGCCAGGGCCCAGATTGTCTGCCCAACTGCTATGCCCGCCGCCGTCCAAATCCCGCCAGTCCGCCCGGCCAGAAGGGCGCTGCGGATTGTTGTGGCCGTGTCGGGCCCCGGCGTGATGATGACGATTATCGACACCCCAATGAATGCAAGAAAAGATAGCATACCGCGCCGCTCCTCCACATTGCCGTCGACTATAATACACACTGCCGAGTGTTTGGTTCGGTTCGGCGCACCATGCGTGAAGCGGTCTGGAGGCGAGAGACCCGCATGGTCTGCACCTGGCCGGCGCGGCGATCGTACGCACCATCGAGGCCCGCGGCGACAAGCTCGCTCGATCAGTTGCGGTGTGCAGGGCGGGCGTGAGGACCGAGCTCACGCCGCCACCTTACGATTGGCCTATCCTGAGCTAGCGACGGTATGCTGGATGTGCTCGCCGGCTACACGTTGTGGCAGGCAATTGCTCTGCCGTCCGTGCCGACAGACCGAAGCTCGGGAACGTCGACCAGGCAGCGATCGCTGGCTATCGGGCAACGTGGGGCGTAGGCGCAGCCGCGTGGCCGCTTGAAGAGGCTTGGCGGTTCACCCGTTTCGATCGCGCCGAGAATCCGCTTGGATGGGTCCGGCTTCGGAATTGCCGCCACCAGCGAACGTGTATAGGGGTGGCGCGGATCATCCAAAACCGTCCGCGTTGCGGCCTGCTCCACGATCCGACCCATATACATCACGGCAACACGATTGCTGATTTGTCCGATGACGCCGAGGTCGTGGGAGATGAAGAGCATCGACAGTCTCAGTTGTTCACGCAGGTCCATCATCAGATTGAGCACTTGGGCCTGCACGGACACGTCCAGGGCCGAGACCGGCTCGTCGGCGATCACAATGGACGGTGAGGGAAGAATTGTTCGCGCGATGCCGGCCCGTTGCCGCTGCCCGCCGCTCAGTTCGTACGGATAGCGCGCGGCGAAAGACGGATCCAGGCCGACCGCCGTCAGCGCGGCGGCGATCGCCGCGCTGCGCTCGGCACGGCTGGTGAAGAAACCATTGATATCGCCAGCTTCCGCGACCGAATCTCCGATCGCGCGCCGCGGGTTGAGGGACGCATAGGGATCCTGGAAAACCATCCGGATGTTCAGGCGCATGTCGCGAAGGCTGGCACCCGTCATTTCCGTTCCCTTGAAGCTGATGGTGCCGCTGTCGGGCCGGACCAGCCCGACGATGGAGCGGCCCACCGTGGTCTTGCCACAGCCTGACTCGCCGACGATCCCGAGCACCTCACCCTCTGCCAGCGACAGCGACACACCATCCACCGCCCGCACCTGATATTTTCGGCCGGCGCGCCTGACGCTGAAGGAGACCTTCAGATCCCGAATGTCGAGGACAGCGTTGCCGTTCATCGCGGTTCCCCGCCGTCCAGGGGGAAGGCGCAGAGCACATCGTGTCCTTGAGAAACTTCCGCGCGCGGTGGGGCTGCGGTGCGGCACGACTCGCGCATCGCGGCGCACCGTGAGGCAAAGACGCAGCCAGCACCGACCGTGCCCGGCGCCGGCGGCTGGCCCGCTATGGTTGGCAGACGGCGCGCACCGGAATTCCGCGACGGCATGCAGTCCATCAGTCCGCGCGTGTAGTGGTGGCGTGGTCTGCCGAACAACGCCTCGACGCCGGCGGTCTCCACGATCCGGCCCGCATACATGACGGACACGCGATCGGCGAGCTGCGCGATCACCCCCATGTCGTGGGTGATGAACAGCATCGCCATGTCGAGGCGGTTGCAGAGCTCGCGCAGCAGCCCGAGAACCTGCACCTGGATGGTGACATCCAGTGCCGTGGTCGGTTCGTCGGCGATCAGAACCTGAGGTCTGCAGGCCAGCGCGATCGCGATCATGACCCGTTGGCGCTGTCCGCCGGACAATTGATGCGGATACGCCGACAGTTGCATTGCGGGATCGGGCATGCGCACCTGCTCGAGCAGCTCGCGCGCCCTGTCGATCGCCGGAGGGCCGGACAATCGATCATGCACGCGCACGGCTTCGGCGATCTGATCGCCGATCCGACGAACCGGGTTAAGCGAGGTCATCGGCTCCTGAAAAATCATTGCCATACGGCCGTGGCCCGCTTCGACGCGCTGCCAGGGCTGCAGCTGCGTCACGTCGCAGCCCTCCAACAGGACCTGGCCGGCCCGGATCCGCGGGCCGGGCTGGGGCAGCAATCCCATCACCGCAAGCGAGGTCATGCTCTTGCCGCAGCCGGATTCGCCGACGAGGCCGAGGATTTCGCCCTTGCTAAGTTCGAAGGACACGCCGGCGACGATGTCGACCGGTGCAGTCTCCGGCCCCAATGACACCGTAAGGTCGCGAACGGACAGCACGATCTAGCCCTTCTCGCTAAAGAGCTGACGGAACCGAGGATCGAGACGATCACGCAGTGCATCGCCGACCAGGTTGAGCGAAAATGCAGTCGCCACGATCATCATGCCCGGAAAGAACAGCAGCCACGGCGCGCGGGTGACGAAGGTGCGCGATTCCGCCAGCATGTTGCCCCAGCTCGGAATCTCCGGCGGAGCGCCCAGGCCAAGGAAATCGAGCGATGCCGCGCCAAGCTGCGCGAACGCGAAGACGAAGCTGGCCTGCACAAGAAGCGGTGAGACCAGGTTCGGCAAAATATGCTTGCCGATGAGCCAAGTCGTTCCGGCGCCCATGCTGCGGGATGCCTCGACATAGGTCTCCATGCGCAAGCGCAGCGTCAGACCGTAAACGATCCGCGTCGTCGTCGTCAGGTAGCCGAGCCCGATCGCCAGAATCGCATTGGCCACGCTCGGGCCGAGGACGACGATCAGCCCAAGTGCGAGCAGCAGACTCGGGAATGCCATGAGCACATCGACCATGCGCATCAGCAGGTGACCGAGCCGGGGGAACAGGGCGGACAGCACGCCGATCGGCACGCCTGTCGCAAGCGCGAACACGACCACGCCCGAACCGATCAGGAGCGCCATGCGCGCCGAGTGGATGACGCGTGACAAGGTGTCCCGGCCAAATTGGTCGGTACCGAACCAATGCAGCGCGTTCGGAGGCGTCAGGCGGATCGACGGGTCGATGGCGTAGGGATCGTAAGGTGCGAGCCAGGGCGCGAAAGTCGCAGCGAGCACGGTGCCCAGGAGGATGCCGAGCCCCAACAGTGCGATCGGGCGCGCGATGAACGGCTTCAGCCAAAAGATCGCGCCGTCCCGGCTCATTGGAGTTCGACCCGCGGATCGAGCAGGCGATAACTCAGATCGACGATCAGGTTGATCAGGAGGTAGACGACGACGATGACCAGAATGACGCCCTGGATCACCGGATAGTCTCGGCGGAGGATCGACTGGACGACGAGGCGGCCGATACCGGGGAGGGCAAACACAGTTTCGGTCACCACCGCTTCGGACAGCAGCGCCGCGAAAGTGAAGCCGAATGCCGAGACCACCGCCAGGAGCGCGTTGCGCAGGATGTGCCGAATCACGACCTGCCAGGGCCTGATACCCTTTGCACGCGCCGTGCGGACGTAATCCTCGCGGGAGACGTCGAGCATGCTGGCGCGCGTCAGCCGCAGAATCAGCGCGGCATTCGGCGCCGCAAGCGCCAGGCTCGGGAGGACGAGATAGCGGAGATTGGCGAGCCCGCCTTCGAAGATCGATGGATAACCGGAACTCGGAAACCAGCCGAGCCACGCGGCAAAGATCAGGATCAAATAGAGCCCTACCCAGAACGTAGGAATCGAGGCCATCAGCATCGCCGCGCCGGACAGCCCCTGGTCGAGCCAGGTGCCGTGCCGAACTGCCGCGATCATGCCGATCGGCACGCCGATGAGCGTAACCCAGATCATCGTCATGGTGGCGAGCAAGGCGCTGGTCTCGGCGCCATCGGCAATCACCGACAGCACCGGCGCCTGGAAGAAGATCGACCGTCCGAGGTTGCCCTCGAGGACATGGCCGATCCAGGTCAGATATTGCAGGATGATCGGTTGATCGAGACCGAGCTGGTGCCGCAAGGCGTCGATCTGATCGGGGGTCGCGGTATCGCCGAGCAGAACATAGATGGGATCGCCCGGAACGATATGGATGAAGGCAAAGATGATAACGGACGCCGCCAGAAGCGTCACCGCCGTCGTTGCCGCGCGTTTGAGTGCGTAAGACCACATGTGATGGTGCGGCTGATCAGCGGCGATGATGCGCGCCGGTGCCGGCGCTCGACATTCCCAGTGGTCTCATTGCCCGTCCTTACTTGGTAGACACATTCCAGAACACGGGACCGTTCGGGTTCAGTCCCTTCAACTTGGGAGAAGCGATGTCATAGGTGTAGGCATCGCCTACCTTCATGACCGGCACCTGTTCGTAGATCAGCGATTGGATCTTGTCCCATGTCGACTTGCGTGCGGTTGGATCGGTCGATTTGATCAGCTCGGCCCGAAGCGAACTGATCTCGGGGCTGTCCCACCACCCGGGATAGCTCGCATTCAGGAACGTGAGGAGCAGCGGATCAGGCGAGAACGAATGGTGGGTGACAAAGATGTCCCACTGTTCCGGCTGGCCTCGCATCTTGAGAAGCGTCGCCCAATCGACGACCATCATCTGAACATTGATCCCGGCGTCGGCCAGCTGGCGTGTGAAGACCGAGGCTTCATCATAGTGCGCCTGATAGTTCGTCGAGACCAAGAGGCGGATCGGAGTTCCCGTGTAGTCCGCCTCCTTGGCGAGCTCCTTGGCCTTCTTTGGATCGCGGGGGCTGTAGCCGGAAGCGCCTTCCGCCGAGTACCAGGGCGTGCCCTTGGGGAAGATCGATCCCTCGGCATTCCACAGGTCCTTGGAGCCGAAGGCGACGCGCAGGGCCTGCGACTTGTCCAATGCGGTCTGGATGGCGCGGCGGAGCTTGTAGTTGTCCTTCAGGATCCCCTGCTTCGAGTTCATGAAGAAAAGGCCGAAGATCGGTGCGTTCGTACGCTGCACCTGAACCGACTGGTCCTTGCTCAGGGACTCGTACAGATCGCCAGAGATCATTTCCGCATAGTCGTAGTCGCCGGCCTGCACGCCGCTCACGCGGGTGCCGACGTCCGGGACCGGAATGAACCGGATCTTGTCGAAGATGGCGACGCGGGCGCCGGCGAAGCCGTCGCCCTTTTCCTTCACCGGCTTGTAGCCATCGAATTTTTCCACCTCGACATAGCGGTTCGGTCGCCACTCCACGAACTTGTAAGGCCCGGTACCGATATAGTCCTTCTGCTCGATCGGCCGATTTCCGGCATTGGCGGCGATTTCTTCCGGATAGATCGCAAGGCCACCATTGACGTCCGCAATGAGATTCTTCCAGGCGCCGTTCGGCGCGGACAATTTCAGCGTGACCTCATACTTTCCGGTCGCCTCGACCGACGTGGCTGCGGCCATCAGAAGCTTGCCGCGCGCACCGAAGTTGCCCCAGCGCGTCAGCGAGGCGGCCACGTCCTTGGCGGTCATCTCCTTGCCGTTGTGGAAGGGGACGCCCTCGCGGAGCTTGACGACGATGGTCTTGCCGCCGTCTTCCTCGCGATCGCTCTCAGCCAGCATCGGGCGCGGCGTATAGGTCGAGTCCAGCGCATACAGTGTTTCGAAGATGTGGCGACCGATGACTGATGCGACGTCGGCAGTCGTCAGCATGACGTCGAGTGGCGGCGGTTCGCCGATGGTCGCTTCGCGAAGCAGGGTGGCCGCGCTGGCCTGTGCATTGAGAAACAATGCGGTGGCGATCCCGACGGCGCCACGCATCAAGACACTGAGGTCGCATCTCATGATCGCCCCTCCCACCTTGTTTCAGCCGCCTGCCTTCACGTGCAGGGGATGCGCCCTCAGGTGTTGACCCGGCGGCGCGTTATCGTTTGTTTGAAAGTTACATGCATAATATGCTAAGTTTCAAGTGAAAAATTGCCATTGATTGCCGATCTGTCGATACGTTGATCGACGGAAGCTGAAGGTTTCTTACGGCGATCTCCTGGTTGGGGGCGCAGGTTAATCCGACCTGAGGAAGGGCGCGCATGCCGCGTGCGAAGCGAATTCACCCGGCGAAGTCCGCTGGGACAGCAGTCTCGACGCCGTCGCGCCGCGACGCGTTCGTGGCCGGCGACATCATCTCTGTCATCAGACAGAGTGCTCCGGGTCTCAGCCCATCGGAGCAGCGTGTTGCCATGGCGCTGCTGGCCGACGTCGAGTTTGCCATTCACGCGAGCAATGCGGAGCTGGCCCGCAGCGCGCGTGTCAGTGAACCGACAGTGACCAGGTTCAGCCGCTCCGTCGGCTGTCGCGGCGTCCGTGACCTCAAGGTGAGGCTGGCTCAAGCAATGGCGGTTGGGCGGATTTACGTCGAGCTGCCCCCGCATGTCGGCACGGATCTGGCGCGCCCCGCTCTCTGGCGGTCGGTGTTCCAGGAAATTCGGCGCGCAATTGCCGCTGCCGAGGAGGGACTACGCAAGGAGGAAATCGAGAGGGCTGCCGAAGCCATCTCGCGCTGTTCGAAACTTGCAGCGTTCGGCGTGGGCGGCGGCTCGACCCTTGCAGCAATGGAGGTTCAGAATCGTTTCTTTCGTCTCGGGATCGCGGTCTCTCACACCTCCGACCCGAGCTTGATGCGCATGATCGCGGCGACCCTTGGCCAGGACGATGTCGTCATCGCCATCTCGACCACCGGTGCAGCGACCGAGGTGATCGAGGCAGCCGGTATCGCCAAGCAATACGGCGCCCTGGTCGTCGCGATTACCAGGCCGCAAAGCAGGCTGGCCTCAATCGCCGATATTGCGCTCGGCGTGCACGTGCCCGAAGCGCCCGATGCGCTCAAGCCAACCGCGTCGCGCTATGCCCTTCTCGCGGCCATCGATCTGCTCGCGGCGTCGACGGCCTATTGCAAGCCGCTCGAAGCCCAGACACGGATGCGTCGGATCAAATACGAGTTGCTGAAGGGGACGGACGGAAATTCAAATGGGCCGCTCGGCGACTGAAGCGAGGAGGCTCGTCGCGATCGTACGGTCCTCAATTCCCGGGTTCAATTCCTCTCGCCCGATAAACGAACTGGGGCCTGGTGACGCCGAGCATCCGCGCTGCTGTCGAAACCCTGCCATCCGAACGTCGCAGCGCCTCCGCGTAGATTCGTTGGCTTAGTTCGCTCATCGTGAGCGATTTAGCAGCCATTTGATCGACTATGCTGCCCACATAGGTGTCTGCAGAACTGGGAGGCGGTGCTGCCAGCTCGCTCGGGAAGTGCTTCGGTTGAATCTCTCCCGGTAGTTCGTTGCCGCCGTCGAACTTGGCCTTGAACAAGGCGCTCAGGAGAACCGAGCGCAATTGTGGGAGATTCCCAGGGAGAGCCATGCCCTTGAGCGAATCCAGCGACGCACGGGAGAGACGATGCTGCGGCAAGGCTTCGTTCTCCGTCATCGCTGCGAGCATGGCTCGAGCGATGTCGGCAATGTCGCCGCGCCTGTGCTGGAGGCCGAGAAGCTCGATCGGCAGAACCGCAAGGGCGAAGAGAAAGTCCCGGCGGAGTGCGGGCATGGCAATGAGCTCGCTCAGCCGATGAGTGGATGTGCCGGCCAATTGCAGCCCGGGCGGCCAGTCCCGACTCTCGGCTCTTTCGGCCAACAGGAGTTGGCATTCCTCGGACAGCGTCTCGATATTCTCCAGCAGCCAGGTCTCGCGTGATTGCTTCAATTTCCTGAGCCAGATATCGATCTGCTCGCTGGTGAGTGATCTGCAGACAAGGCGTCGCAATCGGCCGCCTGTTCCCTGGCGCTGGTGGTGCACGTAGCGCGCCGCGAGGTGTTTTCCGCAACCATGTGGACCGACGATGAGCGCAGGCAGCCCTCCTGCGGCAACGCTGTCCAGCTGGCTGCGGACGGGCTCCAGCACAACGTCTTCGAGGCTTGCAACCCCGTGTCTGGAGGTTGTCCGCGTCGGCACATGGATTGCCGTTTCGACCCCGCCGGTCCTGCGCGGAAGGTCTGCAAGCGATGGAACGACCTCCTCGCGGAACATGCGAACCGTGGGATCGTCGGCACCCCAGGCGTCGGCTGTCTTGCCGGTCACCCTGCAGTGCTTGTGCCCCATCGCGGCACATTCCGTTTCCTTGTAGACGATCAGCTTGTCGAAGAAAAAGCTGGCATAGCCCGACGCGTAACCGACCTGCATCCAGCAAACGGGCTCGGAGGCGCTGCGTTGGCGATTGAGAAACTCGGTCGCCTCCATGCCACCATGCCAGAGAAACTCCGCGGCAAACTTGTTCTGCTTGAAATTGAAGTCGTTGTAGACAGTCTGCACGCGCACGACGCCGGACATGGTGTGCATCCGCGTGCCCGCGGTGAACGCGTCCCCGATGTCGAGTTCAGGCCAGGAGGTGCGAATAAACTCCGCATCCAGCGTGCCCGCCTGAAATCCCAGCCGCAGTAGAATAACCCGCGCGTCGTGAGACCCGAAGCGGCGGACCAGCTCCTCCTGGAGCTGAACGGCGATCGAGGCGCGATGGAGAACAAGCCGCGCGTTGCGCAGGCTGATATGCGCGTGAGCCGGGTCGTACACGATCTGGGAGAGCATGTCCCGCAAGGTCGGCCGTCCACCGCGATCGAGCAGGCTGCTTTCTTCGATCTTGGAAATCATTTGGCCGCACTCCCACCCACAAGCTTTTCTTCTCTCTGCAGAGTTGCCGGGTTTGCATCATTTGATCAATCGAAATTGACGAAATACTCCATTCATCCTCGCCCCCATCGTCGCCGAGCTGCGTTCGCTGATCACGATCGAGAGGAACATATCCATCATTATCAATAACTTGCTGCATATTCGAACGAGTGGTTGCGGTGCAGCGGCGATTTCCTCTTTGACCGCTTTCCGACCGGGGTGATTACCTCGGTCAAAAGAGGGCCAAGCGCTCTTGAGGGGGAAACGGAATGCGTGACGCGAGCAAAATCGTGAAGCTGCCGGCTGAGCCACACGCTGAGGCGATCAGGCGCTACGCAAAGGAAGGCGCCTATATCGCGGGCGATGACAAATCCTCACCCTGGATTCCTTTTGGCGACGTCGCAGCCATCAAGCACCTGTGCTTCGACGTTCGCAACAACGCAGCAGCCAACATTCTATGGGTCAAGAGCGGCGGGCGGATCGGCACGCACAAGCATCGCGGCTTCGTGTCGGCCATCACTCTGGAGGGATCCTGGGGCTATTACGAATACGACTGGATCGCCAGGCCCGGCGATTTCATCTACGAGCTCCCGGGAACTGCGCACACGCTCTATTCCGACGATCCTAACGGAATGAAGGCCCTGTTCTGGTTGAGCGGCGCCATCGAATTTTTCGACGACAACGGCGAGTATGATTTCACCGCCGATGTCTTCTGGTTCATCGAACACTACACGCGTTACTGCGAGGCGAACGGCCTCCCCGTCAACAACGACATGTTCATCTGAGTCGGGTTGCTGGAATTGGGGAGAGGGCGCGTGGACGAGTGTGATTACGTCATCGTGGGTGCCGGTTCGGCCGGATGTGTATTGGCGAACCGCTTGAGCGAAGATCCGAAAGTCAGCGTCCTCGTGCTCGAGGCCGGTGGCAAGGACAACAGCATATTCATGAAGGTGCCGCTGGCATGGCGCCAGATCTGGCGCGGCCCCAAGTTCAACTGGAATTATACGACGGAGCCGGAGCGCTTTCTCGACGGGCGGCGCCTGTCGCTTCCACGCGGCAAGGTCCTGGGCGGCTCTTCGTCGATCAACGGCATGCTCTACGTGCGCGGCAACCCGCGCGATTATGACTTGTGGCGCCAGGCCGGATGCGAAGGCTGGAGCTATGCCGACGTTCTTCCCTATTTCAAACGCGCCGAGGGCAGCTGGCGAGGCGAAGGCGATTATCACGGCGGCGCAGGACCGCTCGGCGTCAGCCCAACCGATGTTTCCAACCTGAATTTCGGCTTGATCCGCGACACGGCGATTGCCGCGGGAATTCCGATGACCGACGATTTCTCGGGAGCGCAGCCTGAGGGCTTTGGCATCGTCGACCTGACGATCAAGAATGGTGTGCGCAGCAGCGCATCGGCGGTCTATCTCCGCCCCGCATTAAAGCGCGCCAATCTCACACTGAAGATCGGTGCCCTGACGGAGCGGGTCTTGATCGAGAAGGGGCGCGCGACGGGCGTGACCTACGTCGCGAACGGCAAGCGTGTTTCCGTTCGCGCGAGGCGCGAGGTGATCCTGTGCGGTGGGAGCTACAACTCACCTCAGCTTCTCTTGTTGTCGGGTATCGGGCCGGCCGATGAAGTTGCCGAACACGGGATAACCCCTGTTCACGAGCTCCCGGCGGTCGGCAAAAATCTATCCGAACATGTGGTGTTTCACATTCAATTCGCGATCAAGCAGCCGATCACCTTTCTGAGTCGCCTGCGGGCCGATCGCGTCGCACTTTCTGTGTTGCAGTGGGCCTTGTTCCGCAAGGGCGATTTCGCGACCCAGGCATTGACCGCGCTCGCCTTCGTGCGCAGCCGGCCCGATGTCGAGCGACCGGACATTCAGCTCTTCTTCAACTCGACGCGCATGGACGCCAAGGTTTGGTTTCCCGGGATCACGCCGCCGCAACAGCACATGCTGGAGGGATATCCGTCGATCAATTACCCCGAAAGTCGCGGCGAATTGCGTCTGCGCTCGGCTGATCCGCGTGACCCTCCGCGTATCCGGCTCAATTTTCTTGGAACCGAAGGCGATCGTGCGACAGCACGTGAATGCATTCGATTGGTGCGACGCATCTACAATACGCCACCGCTCGGCCCGCTGATCGAGCGCGAGACTTCGCCTGGCGCCGAGGTCGTCTCCGACGCCGACCTTGACGCGTTTGTCCGGCGCACGGCCGAGGTCGGCCATCATCCCGTCGGGACCTGCGCGATGGGGACCGGGCCAGCGGCAGTGGTCGATCCGCAACTGCGCGTGCGTGGATTGCAGGGGCTGAGGGTGGTCGACGCTTCGGTCATGCCAACCGTGCCGGGAGGCAACACCAACGGACCGACAATCATGATTGCCGAGCGCGCCGCGGATCTCATCGCGGGGAAGACGCTGCTTGCGCCGGCTTCGGGCGCAGTTCGATGAGCACGTTGTCGGTCGCACGATCGACGATGTCATGGCATCCGGAGCGGCGGATGAGGGTTCTGACAAGTGAGACTGGCTTTGAACCGCGTGGAGTCCTGGCGGCGGGCTTCACAAAGAAGACTTGCGGTGGTCGCAGCCGTCAATCACGTAACAAAAGGGGGAATTTGATGAAACGATCGATAAAAGCGGCCGTGGCGGCCGTCGCATGCACGCTTGCAGCGCTAGCGTTCAATGATCCCGCAGAAGCTGCCTCCGCGCCGAAATGCGGATTGAATACCGGCAAGCCTGCGACCGGTGCACCCATCTCGATCGGCGGCATCGTTGGTCGGACAGGCCCGGCGGACTTCAGCTCTTCGGGCGATGCGGCTGCGGCGTATTTCAAGTGCGTCAACGAGAATGGCGGGATCAATGGCCGCCCGATCGAATACACGCTGGAGGACGACGCCTGGAAGCCCGAGCAGGCCGCGCAAGCTGCGGCCAAGCTGGTGACCGATAAGAAGGTGGTTGCCCTGGTCGGCAGCAACAGCTTCGTCGAATGCGCCGCTAACCAGGCGACTTACGAAAAGAACGAGGTGCTTGTCGTCGCCGGCGTCGGCATCCCCCGGGATTGCTTCTTTGGGAGGAACTATTCGTCAACGAACGCAGGTCCTCGGTTGAGCAACCTTGGCGCAGTGCAGTACATGCATGGGAAGTTCGGCATCAAGAGTGTCGTCTGTGTCGCGCCCAACATTCCCGGCGTCGGCGATTTCTCCTGCGACGGCGTCAAGGCGTGGGGTGCTTCCAAGGGTGTGGCGGTCAACGTGATCCTGATCGATCCCGCGGCGATCGACATGACCTCCATCGTCCTCCAAGCGATGTCGTTCAAGCCCGACCTGATCGAGGCGAGCTTGCCGCGTGACGGCGTGATTGCCTTGCTCAAGGCCGCCGAGGACCAGGACCTCGGTTCCAAGGTGAAGTTCGCCGCGCCGACCTCGGTCTACAATCTCGAGTTTCCGAAAACGATCGGTCCCTATTGGGACAACAAGGTCTACGCCCAGCTCGAGCTCGAACCTTTCGACAAGCAATCGCCCGACATGCTGAACTGGTATGCGGTGCTCGACAAGTATGCGTCCAAGAATGTCCAGCGCGATACTTTCAATCAGGCGGGTTATTTGGCAGCGCGTTGGATCGTCGAGGTCATGCTGACAATGGACCCGGCGAAGATCGACCGCACATCGGTTACGGCCGCCCTCCGCGGTATGAAGTCGGGCCTTCAATCCGACATCGCGTGCGGTCCGTGGTATTTTGGGCCGGGCAACCGGCATAATCCCAACCACGCCGGATCGGTGGCCGTGACGTCGGGCGAGAAATGGGTGACCCAGCAGTCCTGCTTCGGGGTGGATGATCCTGATCTGGCAGACGTCCTGGCGACGGAGAAAGAGCTGGGCATTCGCAAGTAGGCGAGCAGGTGTGGGCCGCGTCGGAAAACAGGCCAGGGGCGACAATTCTCGCCCTTGGTCATCGGCCGCAAAGCCGATTGTCCACGACCGGACGCTCCGCTGAGCGCCCGCACCTCAAATCAATCGAGTGAATGATCGTGCCAAACCTTGGTCCTTTCGTCGTTTCCGGGCTCGCCACCGGCGCGGTATATGCGCTCTCGGCAGTCGCAATCGTAATCCTCTTCCGGGCTTCTGGGGTCGTCAACCTTGCGCAGGGCGCGATCGGTGCGCTCTCGGCAATCATCGCCTGGCAGATCGGAAACTCAGGTGGCCCTCCCTGGATCGGGTGGATCGCGGGCGTGATCGCGGCGATGGCGGTCTCACTGGCCTATGGCCGGCTCCTTGCTCCACGTGTAGCTCATAGTGATCCGGTGGTTCGAGCGGTGGCTACGCTTGGCCTGGCGCTCGTGCTGCTCGGGGTCATGGATTTCTTCTGGGGCGAATACGGCCGTGTTCTACGTCTTCCGACCGACAGTCTGGGTGTGCGCATCCTGGATGTGCGGGTGACCTACACGCGCCTGATCGCGCTAGGGCTCACATGTCTTGTTACGGTCGGCACGATCTTCTTTCTGGGATGGACGCGTATGGGGCTGGCGATGCGCGCGCTTGCCAACCGCCGGGACTTCAGTGCGATGCTCGGCGTGCCCGTCCTGAAGGTCGATTCCTGGGCGTGGGCGATGTCGGGACTGATTGCCGGTGTCAGCGGCATCCTGCTCGCCAACCTTGCGCGGATGCAGCCCCTGTTCCTGACGTTCATGGTCATTCCGGTGATCGCCGCCGCAATTGCCGGCCGTGTGCAATCGCTGGGTATCGCGGTTGCGGGCGGCCTGGCAATCGGCGTGATCGAAGCGATCGGCACGCCATTTCCGTCCGTCGCGCCCTACCGCACATTGACGCCCTTCGTTTTTGCCATCGTCGCGCTGGTTTTCCTGCAGCGCCATGGGCATCCCCTGATCGGCGGCGGGGCTGGACTGGGAGCAGACGATGTGCGCTCGGGCGCGCCCGCTGGGAGCCAGCGCCATCGCGGGTTGGTCGGAGTCGCTGCCGGAGTTGCCACTGCGCTGGTGGTGGCGCTGGCGGTGCCCGAAATCGCCAGTTCATACTGGCTGCGTGTGCTGACTGCCTCCGCTATCCTGGCGCTCGGCTCGCTTGCCACCGCAATTATCTACGCGCAATTGGGCATGGTTTCCTTGTGCCAGTTCGCCTTGGTCGGCGTCGGCGGTTGGGTTGCGTTGCGCTCCTGGCATGCAATCCATTGGCCCTTCGAAATGTCGTTGCTGTGCGGTGGTGTCGGCGCAGCTCTGCTGGGTCTGATCTTCGGGCTGCCGGCACTACGCATGCGCGGTCTGTATCTTGCACTGGTCACCTTGATGATCGCGGGTGGTTTCCAGGTGGTGATCACCGCCATCGATTTCCCCGACGGTGGAGCCGGCTTCATTGGCAAGATCTATAATGGGCCGCGCCAGTATATGGACCGCCCCGGGCTGGCAACGACGGACGCCGCCTATTTTCGCTATTGCCTGGGAGCGCTCGTCATCGGCTACCTCTTCGTCCTCTGGCATCAGCGCTCGCGAGCCGGGCGCGCCTGGGCGATGATACGTCGCAGCGAAGCTTGCGCGCTGTCGGCGAGCGTCAATATCGTCGCCTACAAGATATGGGCCTTCGCGCTCGCAGGCTTCCTTGCGGGCATCTGCGGCGGGCTGCTCGCGGGTCTCATCGGCACGCTCGACTTGACCTCGTTTCCGGCGAGCGAATCTGTGTTGCTCTTCGCGGTGACCCTTATCGGCGGCGCCTATAGCTGGCTGGGGCCGATTCTGGCGGGCTTGCTGCTGCGCGCCGTTCCCGGGCTCCTCAACGATTGGCACATCGACGGCAATATCGCGACGATCGTCTTTGGAGCGGGCCTGTTGCATGCGTTGATTACCGCCCCGCGCGGCGTTGCGGGCCAGATCCTTGATACCGTCGGGCGGATCAAGGTGTTTGCCGGACAGGTGCGACGGGAGAAGGCAGTATGATCGAGATCGACGGCCTGGGGGTCAGGTTCGGCGGGGTGACGGCGTTGAACGCGCTGACGGCATCGCTCGATGCAGCGGTAACGGGATTGGTCGGTCCCAACGGCGCGGGCAAGACGACGTTGCTCAACGTGCTCAGCGGTTTCATCACGCCAACCGCTGGGTCCGTCAGGATCGACGGGCAGGACATCGGGCGTCTTGCGACGCATCGGCGGTCAGCATTCGGGATCCGTCGAACCTTCCAGACCGAGCAGGTGGTGCTCAATCTCTCGGTGCGGGACAATATCGCGGGGATGCTCGATCATGTTCCCTACGGGACGAGCAGCCGCAACGACGTCATCAATGCGGCTCTGCGCTATACCGGTCTCTCGGATCGGGCCCATCTGATGGGGGGAGCCCTCGCGACAAGCGACCGGCGGATGGTCGAAATCGCGCGATGCATCGTCGGAGCCCCGAAGATCATCATGATGGATGAGCCCGGAGCCGGCCTTAGCGAATCCGAATCGGATTTCCTGCGCAAGACTATCGTTGGCATCCCGGCGTTCTGCGGGGCCCAGGTGCTGCTCGTCGATCACGACGTCGACCTGATCTCATCGACCTGCTCGAAGATGCTGGTTCTCGATTTCGGCACCATGATCGCCTACGGCCCGGTAGGTTCGACCTTGAAGGATCCGAAAGTGCGTGCCGCATACCTTGGAGAAACGGCATGACCGATTGCCTCCGGATCGAGCGTCTGGCGATTGCGCGCGGTGGCAAGCAGGTCGTGCATGGCGTGAACCTCGAGATTCCACCGGGGCAGGTTACGGCTCTCCTTGGCGCCAACGGAGCTGGCAAGAGTTCGCTCGTTCTCGCCGCGGCGGGTGCGTTGCCCGTTTCCTCCGGCGACGTGCTCATCGACGAAAAGTCCATTGGTGGCCTCAGGCCCGAGCAGGTTCGCCGTCTCGGAATTGCGGCCGTCCCCGAAGGCCACCACGTGCTCAGCGAACTATCGGTCCTCGATAATCTCCGGGTCGCCGGTCATCATCTGCCGGGTCGCAAGCGGGAGGATGGCATCGAGGCGGCGCTCGATACGTTTCCCGAGCTTCGCCCAAAACTCGGCGCGCGAGCGGGGTCGCTCTCCGGCGGTCAGCAACAAATGGTCGTACTTGCCCAAGCCATCGTCGAGCGCCCGCGCTACATCCTTGCGGATGAATTGTCATTTGGTCTTGCCCCCGTGATCGTAGCCAGGCTGGTTCCGGTGATCATTCAGCTCGCCGCTGATGGCGTCGGCGTACTGTTGATCGAGCAGTTCACGCATATCGCATTGCGAATCTCCCATCGCGTCCATGTCATGGAGCGGGATATATTCGCTTCTCGGGCGAACCGGAGGAGTTACGGCAGAATCCGGATATTCTTCACAGCGCCTATCTCAGCGGGAATTAGCATGCGTTCATTGATCGCCATGTTTGGCGCGCGGGGCACGGTGGCTTCATTGAACCCACCGAGATCGCCAACGAGCTTCCAAGGTCGAATACAGAGCGACGATCAAGACGTTGGGAATCCACGACGTAAACGCCAGAATCGGAGACATGCTGGAATAGCCACCGTACCCCAATGCGTAACCGATCGGAATCTGCAGGCGAAGGACAACGGCTCCGAAGGTCATCGCGTAGCTGAATCGCATAAGTAGCCGATGCCACTCAAGCCTTCCCTGCACGGCCGAAATCCAAGCCGCTGCAGTCGTGCCGATCCACAATACAGCGAGAATCCCGAAGCCGACGCCAGCCACCCAGCCACCCGAAGCAAAGGGTGACGTAGCCAACGCTCCTGTTCCACTCGTAACGCACGCTAGGACGTAAGTTCGGCCGGACCAACGATGCAGCGTCGGATGGCGCGTGCGTAGCCCCGGAAAGAATTGTAACGGTCCCAGGACCAAAGCGGCAGGGGCTATGAGCATGTGCGTTAACGCCTGCAGAGGCGCTTGCAGTATGACTGCCTTGATATCTGGATCGATGCCGAACCATACGTTTTCCAACGCGGCGTAGTATCGCAAGGAATGCGCGGCTACGACTGTGGCGAGCACGATCATCATGCACAGCCCAATTCGGGGGACGTATCCCTTCTGCATCTGTCTCGCACCCTACCGCTGCTATTGGTCAAACCGTTTGGTCTTACGGCCGGTATTCTCCGGAGAGGGAAGCCCGACTATGATTGAACCGTTCGAGCGGACAAGCATTTGGGGGCCGCCGGCGCGGGAACAGGGATGAAGGGATGAGTGCTGGGACGAATAGCGTTCTTAACGTTACGAAACGCGCTCCATCAGGGTTGGACGCCGCCTCATTTGGATGATTGCAGCCGGCGTAGCGGTGGTCGATGTGTCCTGCGTGTTCACTCCCGTGCACAATTCGCCCCGTCACGGCCCTGGCGTCGCGTTGTGAATCCCGTGCGTAGCCGAGGCGTCGAGCCGCCTGTCGGCTCCGGGACTGACACTCCCTCCGCCAGCCCTCATCCCACCAATTTCCATTTCCCATCGCCCGCGCGCTTCAGCGCCGGGTCCCTCACCCGCACGTGCTCGGCGAGAAAATCGATGAACGCGCGCACGCGCGCCGGGAGCGGCGCGGTGTGGCCGACATAGACGGCGTGAATGTCTTCGCGGTCGCCGGGATTGTGGTTCTGCAAGACCGGGGCGAGGCGGCCTGATTCGATGTCGGGACCGACGTGGAAGAGGGCGAGGCGGGCAAGGCCCACGCCGCCGAGTGCGAGGCGGCGGGCGGCTTCGCCGTCGCTGACGCGGGCGGCCGGCGGCGGGACCGCTTCCTCGGTGCGGTCGCCGCGCTTGAATTGCCAGCCGCGAATCGAGCGCGGAAAGGTCCAGCCGATGCCGCGGTGATCGGCGAGATCCGCCGGAATCCTCGGCGTGCCGAAGCGGGCGAGATAATTCGGTGCGCCGACCACGACCATGCGGCTGGTGCCGAGCTTTCGCGCGACGAGGCGTGAGGCGCGCAGCGGGCCGACGCGGATGGCGACGTCGGCGCGCTCCTGCATCAGGTCGATCAGCGTGTCGGTCAGCACCAGATCGAGCGTGACGTCGGGATGGCTTTCCAGGAAGCGCGGGATCAGCGGCATCACGTGCAGCATGCCGAAGGGGATGTTGCTGTTGACAGTCAGGCGGCCGCGCGGTGCCGCGCCCGATGCCGCCTCGCGTTCGGCCTCTTCCATCTCGGCGAGGATACGCACGGCGCGCTGGTAGAACGCCTGGCCTTCCTCCGTCAGCGTGAGCTTGCGCGTGGTGCGGTTGATCAGCCGCGAGCCGAGCCGTGCCTCCAGCCGCGAGATCAGCTTGCTGACGCCCGACGGCGTCAGCCGCAGTTTTCGCGCGGCCTGGGTGAACCCGCCCAGGTCGACGACGCGGACAAAGACCTCCATCTCGGCGGAGCGGTTGGTGTCGAAGCGGGCCATGTTGAATTCACGTCACAAATGATTGGATTGCGGACATTCTAATGGTTTTGCCGCAGCGCGGCTATCTGCGTGGCTCGTACCATCCATTGGAGTCCCGCATGCCTCCCGCCGTTCTCGCCCTCACCGCCGGTGCCTTCGGCATCGGCACCACCGAATTCATCATCATGGGCCTGCTGCTTCAGGTCGCCGCCGACATGCACGTCTCCGTGCCGGTCGCGGGCCTGCTCATCTCCGGTTATGCGCTCGGCGTGTTCGTCGGTGCGCCGGTTCTGACGCTGGCGACGCGGCGGATGCCGCGCAAAACCGTATTGCTGGCGCTGATGGCGATCTTCACGCTCGGCAATGCCGCCTGTGCGCTGGCGCCGAACTACGAATTGCTGATGGCGGCACGCGTGCTGACCTCGCTGGCCCACGGCACCTTCTTCGGCGTCGGCTCGGTGGTGGCCACCAGCCTCGTCGCCGAGGACAAGCGCGCCTCGGCGATCGCGACCATGTTCATCGGACTGACCGTCGCGACGCTTCTGGGCGTGCCCTTCGGCGCATGGTTCGGCCTGATGCTCGGCTGGCGCGCGGCGTTCTGGGCCGTGACGGTGATCGGCGTGATCGCCTTCGCCGTGTTGGCCGCGTTCGTGCCCGGCCATGTCGGCAACGGCGACAAGCCGATCTCGCTTGCCGAGGAGGTCGCCGTGCTCGGACGTCCGCAGGTGCTGCTGGGCCTCGCCATGACCGTGTTCGGCTTCGCCGGCCTGTTCGTCGTCTTCACCTATATCCAGCCGATCCTGACGCGCTTCACCGGCTTTTCGGAGGCTGCGGTCTCGCCGATCCTGCTGGTGTTCGGCGCGGGTCTTGCGATCGGCAATGTCGCCGGCGGCAAGCTCGCCGACCGCGGCCTGGCGCGAGCCCTGATCGGCACGCTCGCCGCGCTCGCCATCGTGCTGCTTGGCCTTGCCGCGGTGCTGTCGGTCAAGATCCCCGCCATCGCGTTGATCCTGCTGCTCGGCATCGCCGCCTTCGCAACCGTCGCGCCGCTCCAGCTTCGCGTGCTGGAGGCGGCCGGCCCCAGCGGCCGCACGCTCGCCTCGAGCCTCAACATCGCCGCCTTCAATCTCGGCAACGCGCTGGGTGCCTGGGCCGGTGGCGTCGCCATCGACCGCGGGCTTGGCCTCTCCGCGCTGCCGCTGGTGGCGGCCGGCATCACCGCAATCGGCCTCGTGCTGGCGCTGTGGAGCCTCCGGCTCGACCGTACCGCGGTCGTCGTCGCGGCGTGCCCGGCGGAATAGGAGAGCGATCATGGAATACCGCAATCTCGGCGCTTCCGGACTCAAGGTCCCCGTCCTCAGCTTCGGCACCGGCACCTTCGGCGGCCAAGGCCCTCTATTCTCTGCCTGGGGCCGCAGCGGTACGGAGGAGGCGCGCAGGCTGGTCGACATCTGCCTCGATGCCGGCGTCAATTTGTTCGACAGCGCCGACGTCTATTCGAACGGTGCCTCCGAGGAGATTCTCGGTGCTGCGATCAAGGGCCGCCGCGACAAGGTGCTGATCTCGACCAAGATGAGCCTGCCGACGGGCGATGGCCCGCTCGATGCCGGCTCATCGCGGCAGCGGCTGCTGACTTCGGTCGACGCAGCGCTGCGACGGCTCGGCACCGACACGATCGACCTCCTTCAGCTTCATGCGTTCGACGCGTTCACGCCGATCGAGGAGGTGCTGTCGACCCTCGATACGCTCGTGCGTTCCGGCAAGCTGCGCTATGTCGGCGTTTCCAATTTCGCCGGCTGGCAGTTGATGAAGTCGCTCGCCATGGCGGTCCGCCACGGCTGGCCGCGTTATGTCGCGCACCAGGTCTATTACTCGCTGCTCGGCCGCGACTATGAGTGGGAGTTGATGCCGCTCGCGCACGACCAGGGCGTCGGCGCGCTGGTCTGGAGTCCGCTCGGTTGGGGCCGGCTGACCGGAAAGATCCGGCGCGGCCAGCCGCTACCGCAAGAGAGCCGCCTGCACACCACCGCGCAATTCGGCCCGCCCGTGGACGAGCAGCGACTTTACGCTGTTGTCGACGTGTTGGACGCGATTGCCGCCGAGACCGGCCGCACCGTGCCGCAGGTCGCGATCGCCTGGTTACTGTCGCGCCCCACCGTCTCCTCCGTGATCATCGGGGCCCGCGACGAGGCGCAGCTGCGCGACAATCTCGGCGCGGTCGGCTGGTCGCTGAGCGTGGATCAGATCAAGCGCCTCGACGAGGCGAGCGCCGCGATGCCGCCCTATCCCTACTACCCCTACCGCATTCAGGAGGGCTTTGCGCGGCTCAATCCGCCGCTGGTGTGACGGGTGGCTAATAGAAGGCGGCAATCGCGGCGCCTAGTCCTTGCGGAAGGTTGGGTTCGCTCTTCAGCGTGTCGATGAAGACGGGATCGTCGGCCACAGTGAGACCATCGAGCTTGATCGGATGCAGCGGCTCGGCGACCGCTGCGACGGCCGCCAGATCGGGACCGGTCCGGACGCCGTTATAGGCGAGCCGTGGGCGCAATTGGACATTGTTGCCGAACTGCTCGTCCAGTGCGAGGCGCCATCCGGTTCGTGACACCGTTCCGCGGGCGATCGCCGCGCTCATGGCGATGCTATGCGGCTGCAGCGTGCCGAGATTGCCAAGCGCGGCGCCCAGGCGGCTCATTGCCTCCGCCAGCGTGACCTGCTCGATCCCCGGATCCTGGTCGGGCGAGGTGAAATCGATCGTCCGCGCGCTCTTGCCGATCTTGAGGGCCTCGCCGCTTGCGCCGGCTTGCTGCATGGCCTTCTTCGTCCCGTAGCGCGGCCGTCCGCCGATCGTGACCAGGACGATATCCTGCTCGCGCGATTTGATCAGATGGCCGTAGGGGTCGCCGGTCACTCCCTTCACGACCAGGAGATCGGCGAACTTGCCCTTGGCGATCGTCCCTAACTTTCCATCCCATTTCAGGATCGCGGCGGGATTGCGCGTCGCCATCGCGACGATGTCGTAGTCGCTGAAGCCGAGATTGAAATGTGCGGATACGACCTTCGCCGCCTTCAGCTCGCCCAGCAGGTTCTTGCTGCCGGAGGGCGACCAGTCCGAGCCCAGCGCGATAGTGAGGCCTGCCGTGCGCGCGGCGACGACGTCGGTCGTCTTGCCATAGAGCAGCAGATTGCTCAGGGGCGACCACACGACCTTGGCATGATTTTCAGCCATCGTCCCGAAGTCGGTCGCATCGAGCGCCGTGCAATGAATGCCGGCCAGCGAGGGCTCGATCGCCCAGTCTCCCGCGGAGTTGCGCAAGGCGAGGAAGTGGCCGTGCGCCTTGGCGTCGATGCCTTCGCTGAGATGGAGCAGGAAGCATGCCGATGATTTGAGCTCGTTGTCGAACTTCGCCCAATCCTCGGCATCGATGTCGGGAATCTTGGAGTGTGCCCGCGGAAGATCGGGCGGGCTGCCGATCTCGGCCGCGCGTAGCGCCCCCTTGTAGTATTTGTGGATCGTGCCGCTCCAGTTCGACAGCGTGATCCCCTGGCTCGTCGTCGTTCCCGCGACCAGGCATTTGGCTTCGACATAGCGAACCAGGGCCGGCAGCAGCGAGCCGTCGTCGGCAAGAGCGATCGCGCTCATGGGGCCGGTCACGGACGTCTTGTACGATTTGGCGTTCTGCCACTGGTCGCGGTTGCCAAAGAGCTGCGGCACGCGCCAGAGCGGCAGGATGTTGTAGCTGAGGTGATTGTGCAGCTCGATCAGGCCGGGATAGATGGTGCCGCCGGTGGCCACCGCGGCGACGGCCTCGAAGCCCGTTGGGGCCGGCTGTCCCTTGGGCAGGATCGCGGCGATCCGATTATCCTCGATGAAGATCGTCCCGTTCTTGATGACGTCGCCCTCCGCGGTCATCGTCACGATCCGGCCGGTCAGCGCCCATCGCTTCGGGCTTGCGGCCGGGCTCATGGAATCACCCCATCGGGAATGGTGATCGTGATCGTGCGCCGCTTGGTTGCCGCGTCAGCGCCCTGGCGCACGGCCCATGGCGTATCTCCACGCATCCAGGCCGGCAGTCCCGCCGGAAGATCTTTTGCAATGATGTCGACGAGTTCGGACGGCTTGAAGGCGTCGCCATACGGGACGAGTGCGGTCGGCACGTCGGGATGCTCGACCTCAGGCGCCAGCGCGGCGAGGGCGGCATTCCATTTGGTCAGCATGATCTTGGTATTCGCGGCCTGCGTCGCCGAATCATGCGCAGAGCTTTCCGGCCAGGTCGGGTGCGTGATGTGCTGATACGCGAGAGTCTTGTAGGCCGCGCCGTCGGAGCTCTTGAGCCAGGCTTTCCAGGCCTCGTCCGCGAGGCCGCCGAGCGAGACGACAGCCTCGATGTTGCCAGGGCCCAGCACGGCTTTGAACCATTTGTTGCGATAGTCGACGATGCCAGGCTCGTTCTTGTGCTTGGAGCCGCCGCTCTGGCCGTAAACGCTGTACAGGAAGGTGTTCACCATCACGTAGCTCTGCGTGATGCCGAGCTTGGCCAGGAAGCCCTGGGTCCGGCGGCCCGCCGTGCCGACCAGGATCCGGCGCACGATGGTCTCGTGCTGGGCGGGATCCTGGCCGACGATGAGCACGCGCGCCGATCCGTCGAGCCGGCCGCGGTGAAAGATCGGTCCCCATTCAATCCGGAAATCGTGAGGATCGTAGGCTTCAGCGCCGGGGTAATTGGCGCACAGATCGCGAAAGGGTTGTTCGCCGTATCCGCTGTCGAATTCTGTGAGCATGGAAAATGCTCCAATCTGCCGATGTCGAAATAGCTGCGTCAAAAAAACTGGTTGCCGCAATCTTGGCGGTCGTTTGTTGCACCGTTCAACCTCTATGTGGGTCAAGACAGCGGGCGCAAAGGTTCACGAATGTCTCTCGCTCCGGGGCCGTGACAGAGCGTCGCGACAACGCGCCATGCAGAAACGCGCCCTGTACACGGTCGCGTGATCTCCATAACCTCCGCGGCGCAATTTTCAGGAGATGCGGCGTGGCGAAGAAGACGGCAAGCAAGAAGAAAAGTGTTTCAAGGAAAGTAACGAAGACCTCGAGCACGAAAGCCACCGCCCGCAAGGGCGCCGTTGCGAAGCCCGCGAAGAAGACAGTCAAGAAGGCTGCCCCGCGCAAACCGGCCACGGCGCGCCGTCCTAAGGGACCGGTCTGGCAATGGTCTGCGGTCGATACCGCGGCCGCGATCCGCAACGGCGCAATCTCCGCGGTCGAGACCGTCGAGGCGCATCTGGATCGGATGCGCGCGGTCAATCCCAGGCTGAATGCGGTCGTTGTCGATCTCAGCAAGGAAGCGCTGAAGGCTGCGCATGCGGCCGACAAGCAGCGCGCCAAGGGCGGCGAGCTCGGCCTCCTGCACGGCGTGCCCATCACCATCAAGGAAAACGTCGATTACGAAGGCCGGCCGAACTTCAACGGCGTGCCCGCCAACAAGGACCTCATCGCGCCGTCGGATGCGCCTGTTGTCCGCAACCTGAAGAAGGCCGGCGCGATCGTCATCGGTCTCACCAACACGCCGGAATTCTCCTTCCGCGGCTTCACCGACAATCCCCTGCATGGGCTGACGCTGAACCCCTGGGACGCCGATATCACCTGCGGCGGTTCCTCGGGCGGCGCGGGTTCGGCGGTGGCCGCCGGCATCGGCACCATCGCCCACGGCAACGACATCGGCGGCTCGCTGCGCTGGCCGGCGCATTGCAACGGCATTGCCACCATCAAGCCGACGCAGGGCCGCATCCCCGCCTTCAACGGCAGCGCAACGGCCGAGCGGCCGATGCTGGCGCACCTGATGTCGGCGCAGGGGCCGCTCGCCCGCCACGTCGCCGACGTCCGCCTTGCGTTGGAGGTGATGAGCCAGCGCGATCCGCGCGACCCCTGGTGGGTGCCGGCGCCGCTGGTCGGCGAGAGGCCGAAGGGGCCGATCAAGGTCGCGCTGGCGAAGATCCCCGACGACATGGACGTCGATCCGTCCGTCGCCGCGGCGCTACGCCAGGCCGCCGATCACCTCGAGCGTTCCGGTTATCGCGTCAGCGAGGTCGAGGTGCCAGACATCAACGGCGTCTGGCAGACCTGGTGCGACATCATCACCAACGAGACGATGGTGATGCAGGAGGCCGCGATGCTGAAGGTCACGACCGAGGATTTCCACAAGGCGTGGAACGGCATGAAGACCAAGGCCAACGTGCTCGATCTCAAGGCCTGGATGCAGGCGACGGCCGCGCGCAACGGTCACATCCGTGCCTGGCAGCTGTTCTTCGAGGACTATCCGGTCGTGCTGGCGCCGACCACGGTCAGTCCGACGCCGGGCCCGCGCGACGACACGGTCAGCGCCGAGCGCGTGCAGGAGGTGTTCTGGGGCGGGATACGTTTCATCTCCGCGATCAACGTGCTGGGCCTGCCCGGCGCGGTGGTGCCGGTGGCGCTGCACGAGGGCAAGCCGATCGGCGTGCAGCTCATCACCGGGCGCTATCGCGAGGACCTCGCGCTCGATGCCGCGGCGGCGATCGAGAAGCGCGCGGGCGTGCTGGTCCATCGCCTCTGGGAGACGATGGACTGAGCGCTCGCGAGTTGCCGCCGCGTTGACAGTACCGCCCTCTCTCCTTGTGGGAGAGGGTGGCACTGTCGGCCTTCGGCCACCGTCCCTTGAGAACGCCGATGCTTTGCATCCGCGATGGGAAGCACGTCGCGCCAAGGCGTATGAATTCGTTAATCCAATTTGATTGGTATTTTAGCCAATTCACCAATAACCGTTAGGGTTACTTCCTCGATCTCTAGGCGAATTATTGCCCGCTTTACCACCCGCCTCTAACACGAGGACGGCGGACAACGCACATGCCTCATACAGGCCAATAAGTGCGGCCCGCTCCACGCGGAGGTGGCACGATGCGCAACGAGACGATCGCTATTCACGCCGGCTATGAGCCCGAAGCCACCACGCACGCGGTTGCCGTGCCGATCTACCAGACCGCGGCCTATGCCTTCGACAGCGCCGATCACGGCGCGGCCCTCTTCAATCTCGAGGCCGAGGGTTTCCGTTACAGCCGCATTGCCAATCCGACCAGCGCGGTGCTGGAGAAGCGCATCAGCCAGCTCGAAGGCGGCGTCGGTGCGCTCGCGGTCGCGACCGGCCAGGCGGCGCTGCATTTCGCCTTCGTCAACGTCGCCGATCACGGCGGCAACATCGTGTCCGTGCCGCAGCTCTACGGCACCACGCACACGCTGCTCTCGCACATTCTGCCGCGCCAGGGCATCACCGGCCGCTTCGCCGAGAGCGACAAGCCGGATGCAATCGAGAAGCTGATCGACGAGAACACCCGTGCGGTGTTCGCCGAAACCATCGGCAATCCCGCCGGCAATGTCTGCGACATCGAGGCATTGGCGAAGATCGCGCACGCCCACGGCGTGCCGCTGATCGTCGACAACACGGTCGCAACGCCGATCCTGCTCAAGCCGTTCGACTACGGCGCCGACATCGCCGTGCATTCGCTGACCAAGTTCCTGGGCGGCCACGGCACCACGCTCGGCGGCGCCATCGTCGATTCCGGAAACTTCCCCTGGGCGAAATACGCCGACCGCTTCCCCGCCTATAACAAGCCGGACGCCTCCTATCACGGTCTCATCTATGCCGAGCGCTTCGGCAGGACCGCCTATATCGAGCGCGCGCGCAGCGTCTATCAGCGCACCATGGGCTCGGTGCTCTCGCCCTTCAACGCCTTCCTGCTGCTCCAGGGCATCGAGACCGTGGCGCTGCGCATGGAGCGCCACGTCGAGAATGCGCGCAAGGTGGCCGAATTCCTCCGCACCGACCCGCGCGTCGCCTGGGTCAACTACACGGGCTTCCCGGACAGCCCCTACTATCCGCTGGTCCAGAAATATCTCGACGGCAACGCCTCCTCGCTGTTCACCTTCGGCATCAAGGGCGGCATGGGAGCCGGCAAGGCCTTCTACGATGCGCTGAAGCTGATCACGCGCCTCGTCAATATCGGCGATGCCAAGTCGCTGGCCTGCCATCCAGCCTCGACCACGCACCGGCAGATGTCGGCGGAGCAGCAGCGCGTCGCCGGCGTGCTGCCGGAGACGATCCGCCTGTCCATCGGCATCGAGCATGCCGCCGATATCATCGAGGACATCGACCAGGCGTTGGAGAAAGCCTGTCCGTCGTCGCGCCTCCAGGCCGCGGAGTAGGCGACGGCCCCGATGACGATCCTGATCAACAGGGATCACGGGATATCGAGCCCGGCGCTGGTGCCGGCCGAGGGCGATCTGGCGCGCGATCATGCCGGCGCCGAGCTCACCATCGGGCTGATCAACAACATGCCTGATCCGGCGCTGAAGGCGACCGAGCGGCAGTTCATGAAGCTGCTCCAGGCCGCCGCGGGCCCGCGCCGCATCCGCTTCCACTGCTTCTCGCTGCCCTCGGTCAAGCGCTCGCCCGAGGCGAAATGGCATGTCGAGAGCGAATATTCCGATCTCGCGGATCTCAAGCGTCAGCGATTCGACGGGCTGATCGTGACCGGCGCCGAGCCGGTCGCGCCCGAGCTCGACCAGGAGCCGTACTGGCGCGACCTCACCGATCTGGTCGACTGGGCCAAGACCAACACGCGCTCGACGATCTGGTCATGCCTTGCCGCGCATGCCGCAGTCCTGCACCTCGACGGCATCGCGCGGCGACAATTGCCGGCCAAGTGTCACGGCATCTTCGACTGCGAGGCCATCACGAGCGATCCGCTGACGCATGCCGTGCCTGCACCGCTCAAGGTTTCGCATTCGCGCCTGAACGAGATTGTCGAGAGCGACCTCGATCAGGCCGGTTATCGGGTGCTGACCCGGTCGGCGCTGGCCGGCGTCGACGTCTTCGTCCGCCAATATGCCAGCCGCTTCGTGTTCTTCCAGGGCCACCCCGAATATGACGCATTGTCGCTTCAGCGCGAATATCTGCGCGACGTCGGCCGCTACCTCGCGCGTGAGCGCGAAAATTATCCGCATTTGCCCGTGAGTTATTTTGACGCAGCGACGGAAGAGAAGCTTGTGCGCTTCGAGAAGCAGGCGAGGCACCAGCGCCATCCGGCGCTGACCAATGACCTGCCGGCGCTGAACTTGCGCGCTGATATCGCCGCCGGCAGCGCGGCGGCGGCACTATTTCGCAATTGGCTGCAATATCTCGGTGCGGAAGCCGAGGCCGCGGTCCTTGCGCGCTAGCCCAAGGGCGTTGGTTCCGCGTTAGGATTACCCAAGCGTTAAGCTTGCCTCAACCGGCGCGCGAATGTTTCAGTAGAGAAATACGGAATCACAGAATCACAGGAAACGCAGTCGTGTGGTCGGCACTCCAGGGACGCGTGAGCAATCGGCTCGCCCGGCACTTCCGTGCCGCGCCGCACCGGCTGACCGCGCATGCGCCGCTGGTGAGCTTTACCTTCGACGATGCCCCCGATAGTGCCGCGGGCGAGGGCGCCTCGCTCCTCGAAGCGCATGGCGGCCGCGGCACCTATTACATCGCCGGCAGCCTGATCGACCGGCCGTCGGATCACTGGCATGGGCTGTCGAACGACGCGATCGTGCGGCTTCACCGTGGCGGTCACGAGATTGCCTGCCACACCTTTTCGCACCAGTGCGCGGTCGATCTCGACGAGGCCGCCATGAACCGCGAGATCGAACGGAACCGCAGCCATCTCCGCGCCATCGATTCCTCGATCACGCTGGAGAATTTCGCCTATCCGTACGGCCTCGCCTCGGTCTGGCGCAAGCCGCAGCTCGCAAGAACCTTTCGCTCGGCACGCGGCATTCTGCCCGGCGTCAATCGCGACGTCATCGACCTCCAGTTCCTGCGCGCCTCGCCGCTGGTCGATTGCGAGATCGATACGGCGGGTGTCGATCGCTATTTCGACGAGGCGGTCGAGAGCGGCGGATGGCTCATCTTCTACGGCCATGACGTCGCGAACGCGCCGAGCCCCTATGGCTGCACGCCGCAGTTGATGCGCCATGCGCTTGAGGCGGCGGGCAAGCGCGACATGCCGATCGTGACCGTTGCAGAGGCATTGCGAAGGATCGGGGCGTAGCCGTTTTACCTCTCCCCGCTTGCGGGGAGAGGTCGGATCGCATCGATAGATGCGATCCGGGTGAGGGGGACTCTCCGCGAATCCATCTGGCACCTCCTCCGCTGAGGCTCCCCCTCACCCCGACCCTCTCCCCGCAAGCGGGGAGAGGGAGAAGATGGACTTGCCACGCCCGCGCCAGCATGCGACTGGCCTTGTGACGAATCCCACGGCCTCCGACACACACATGAATGTCCCTTCCATCGCTCCGCTGCCCGCGCCGGCCAACGGCCGCGACGCGCTGTCGGTGCTGCATTCGGTGTTCGGCCTGCCGGGGTTCCGCGGCGCGCAGGGCGAGATCATCCGGCACGTCACCGATGGCGGCAATTGCCTGGTGCTGATGCCGACCGGCGGCGGCAAGTCGCTGTGCTACCAGCTGCCGTCGTTGCTGCGGGAAGGCTGCGGCATCGTGGTCTCGCCATTGATTGCGCTGATGCGTGACCAGGTCGCCGGCCTGCTCGAGGCCGGTGTCAACGCCGCCGCGCTGAACTCGTCGCTGACGCCGCAGGAGGCCTCCGACATCGAGCGGCGCCTGATCGCAGGCGATCTCGACCTGCTCTATGTCGCGCCGGAACGGCTGGTGACGCCGCGCTGCCTGTCGATGCTGGCACAGGCCAAGGTCGCACTGTTCGCCATCGACGAGGCGCATTGCGTCTCGCAATGGGGCCACGACTTCCGCCCCGAATATGTCGGCCTCTCCATCATCGCCGAGCGGTTCCCCGAGGTGCCGCGCATCGCGCTGACCGCAACCGCCGATGAGCTGACGCGGAAGGAGATCGTCGAACGGCTCCAGCTTGGGGGCAGTCCGCAATTCGTCTCCAGCTTCGACCGCCCCAACATCCGCTACGAGATCGTCGACAAGCGCAATGCGGTGTTGCAGCTCAAGGAGTTCATCCGGGAGCGCCATGCGGGCGACGCCGGCGTGGTCTACTGCCTGTCGCGCAACCGGGTCGAGGAGGTCGCCGCCGCGCTCGACGATGCCGGCATTGCCGCGCTGCCCTATCACGCCGGGCTCGACAGCAGCGTGCGCTCGCGCAACCAGGATCGCTTCCTCAACGAGGACGGCATCGTCATCGTGGCGACCATCGCCTTCGGCATGGGCATCGACAAACCCGACGTGCGCTTCGTCGCCCATCTCGATCTGCCCAAGAGCATCGAGGCCTATTACCAGGAGACGGGACGCGCCGGCCGCGATGGCAAGCCGTCCGCGGCATGGATGGCCTATGGCCTCTCCGACATCGTGCAGCAGCGCCGCATGATCGACGAGTCCAGCGGCTCCGACGATTTCAAGCGCGTGTCGATCGGCAAGCTCGACGCGCTGGTCGGGCTCGCCGAGACCGCGCAGTGCCGGCGCAGGCGGCTGCTCGCCTATTTCGGTGAGATCGTGCACGGCGAAACCTGCGGCAATTGCGACAATTGCCTGACGCCGCCGAAGATGCGCGACGGCAAGGTGCTGGCTCAGAAACTGCTCTCCTGCGTCTATCGCACCGGCCAGCGTTTCGGCGCAATGCACCTGATCGACGTGCTGATCGGCCGCCTGACCGAGAAGGTCACGCAGTTCGGCCACGACAAGCTGTCGGTATTCGGCATCGGGCGCGAGCTCAACGAAAAGCAGTGGCGCACGGTGCTGCGGCAGCTCGTGGCGATGGGCCATTTGCAGAGCGACAGTGAAGCCTATGGCGCGCTGAAGCTGACGGACTCCGCACGCGGCGTGCTACGCGGCGAGACCGAGGTGTGGCTGCGCGAGGAGGCGCCCGGCGCCCGCATCCGTTCCAGCCGCGCCAAATCCCGCCGCGGCGATCTCGCGCCTGCCGCAAGCGCCCCGCAAGGCGACGTCGATCCAGAGCTGCGCGCGCGGCTGCGCTCCTGGCGCTCGGACGTCGCGCGCGAACGCGGCGTCCCGGCCTATGTGGTGCTGCACGATGCCACCATCGACGGCATCGTGCGGGCCTGGCCGACCACGCTGGACGAGCTCCGCAACGTGCCCGGCATCGGCGACAAGAAGCTCGAGCATTATGGCGACGAGCTGCTGCGGCTGATCAGGACGCGGTAGGGGGCGAGCATCCCTCCACGTCGTCATCCCGGACAAGCGCAGCGAAGCGGAGCGCAGATCCGGGATCCATAACCACAGGCAAACGTAGTTGCGGCAAGCTGGTCACCACGAGTCTTCGCGAAACGCGATCCCGTGGTTATGGGTCCCGGGCTCGCGACTTCGCCGCGCCCCGGGACGACAGTTTGCAACCTCAGCCATTCCTGAACGCATACCCGTAGCCGTTGAGCGCCGGGGCGCCGCCGAGATGCGCGTAGAGGACCTTCGCGCCCTTCTCGAAATAGCCCTTCTGCGTCAGGTCGATCAGACCCTGCATCGACTTGCCCTCGTAGACGGGGTCGGTGATCATGGCTTCGAGACGCGCGGTGAGGCGGATCGCTTCCTTGGTCTCTTCCGACGGCACGCCATAGGCGGGATAGGCGTAGTCCTCGATCAGCACGACATCGTCTGCAACGATGTCCTTGCCGAGCTCGACGAGCTTGGCCGTGTTCTGGGCGATCGAAAGCACTTGCGCCTTGGTCTGCGCCGGGGTGAACGACCCGTCGATGCCGATCACCTTTCGCGCGCGGCCGTCGGCGGCGAAGCCGACCAGCATGCCGGCATGGGTCGAGCCGGTGACGGTGCAGACCACGATGTAGTCGAACTTGAAGCCGAGCTCGGCTTCCTGCTTGCGCACTTCCTCGGCGAAGCCGACATAGCCGAGCCCGCCAAATTTGTGCACGGAGGCGCCGGCGGGAATCGCGTAAGGCTTGCCGCCCGCGGCCTTCACCTCCTCGATCGCCTGCTCCCAGCTCTTGCGGATGCCGATGTCGAAGCCGTCGTCGACCAGGCGCACGTCGGCGCCCATGATGCGCGAGAGCATGATGTTGCCGACACGGTCATAGACGGCGTCCTCGTGCGGCACCCAGGCTTCCTGCACCAGGCGGCACTTCATGCCGATCTTGGCGGCGACGGCGGCGATCATGCGGGTGTGGTTGGACTGCACGCCGCCGATCGAGACCAGCGTGTCGGCGTTGGAGGCGATCGCATCCGGGATGATGTATTCGAGCTTGCGCAGCTTGTTGCCGCCATAGGCGAGACCGGAATTGCAGTCCTCGCGCTTGGCATAGATCTCGACATTGCCGCCGAGATGCTTCGACAGCCGCTCCAGCTTCTCGATGGGCGTCGGGCCGAAGGTCAGCGGATAGCGCGCGAATTTTTCCAGCATGGTCAGGTCATCCCGATTGGTGTTGAGCTGGCCGCAGCGACTAGCATAGGTGATAAGGAATGTGCTCTCGAATGCTGCGCCCGTATTGCATGTTATCTTGCGAAGAATGGCAGGTGAGCTAATATTTCTTTCAGAAATCGATCAAATATCGGAAGTTTCTTCCATGTCGTCTCGGCTAGACCGCGTAGACCTTAAGATCTTGAGATTGCTGCAAAATAACGGCCGGCTCAGCAATGCCGAGCTGGCCGAAACCGTCGCGATCAGCCCCGCGACCTGCCATCGCCGCACCCAGCGCCTGTTCGAGGACGGCTTCATCGCCGCCGTCCGCGCCATGGTTGCCCCGAAGAAGGTGGCAAAGGGGACCCTGGTCATGGTCGGCGTCGTGCTGGACCGCTCGACGCCGGAAAGCTTTGCCATCTTCGAGCAGGCGATCGCAAAGCTGAAATTCGTGCTCGACTGCCACCTCGTCGCCGGCGACTTCGACTATTTCCTCAAGATCCGCGTCGGCGACATGGAGGACTTCAACCGCATCCATGGCGAGCAGCTCATCGCGCTGCCCGGCGTGCGCCAGACCCGCACCTTCTTCGTGATGAAGGAAGTCGTCGACAACGCGCCGCTGGAGTTTTGAGCGGCTTCACGATGCCTGTTCGACGACGCCGTCCGCGACCTGCTCCCGCTCGGCGTCCTCCGGCCGCATCGCGATCACCGCCATCAGCCCGAGGCCGACGCCGATCATGACATAGAAGATCGGCGCCAGCGGGGAGCCGGTGAGCGCGATCAGCCAGGTCACGAAGAACTGGGCAAAGCCGCCGAACACCAGCACCGCGACGTTGTTGACGATCGCGAGCGCGGTCGAGCGAATGCGGATCGGGAACAGCTCGACCAGCGTGGTGCAGTAGACGCCGAGGAAGAAGGCGCTGAAGAAGCCGATGACGACCTGGGCGACCAGCAGCCTTGCGATCGACGGCTCGGAGATCACCCAGGCATAGAGCGGGTAGAGCGAGACGAAGTAGCCGATCAACGAGACCAGCAACAGCGGCCTGCGCGGATAGCGGTCGGAGACGGCGCCCGCGATCGGCACGACGATCACCATCACGATTGCCGCGATCATCTGCACCAGGAAGCTCTGCATCAGCGGCAGCTTCAGCACCTCCTTGGCGTAGGTCACGGTGTAGCCGAAGGTGACGTAGAACGACACGGCGCTCGCCACCACCATGCCCATGCCGATCAGGAAATTGCGGCCGGGATTCTTGAGCGCGGCGATGAAATTGTCCTTGTGCACCGTCGCCATGCTGCGCCGGGAAGCTTCGGGCTCGATGACGCTGGCGCGCATATAGAGCAGGATCGGAACGATCACGAGACCGACGAAGAAGGGAATGCGCCAGGCGCCGGCGGCAAGCTGCTCCTGCGTGAACGCCAGCGTCAGGGCGGCGCCCAACACTGCGCCGAGCACGTTGGCCATGAGCTGGCCGGCGATCTGCCACGAGCCATAGAAGCCGGTGCGGCCGGGAGGCGCCGCTTCGATCAGATAGGCGGTCGAGGTGCCGAACTCGCCGCCGACCGAAAAGCCCTGCAACAGCCGCGCCAGCAGCACGATCAGCGGCGCCGCAATGCCGGCCGTGGCGTAGGTCGGCGTCAACGCCAACAGCGCGACCGACACGGCCATGATGCCCATGCCGAGCGTCATCGCCGCCTTCCGCCCCTTGCGATCGCCGAAATAGCCGAGCACGAGGCCGCCGATCGGCCGCATGAAGAAGCCGGTGCCGAACAGCGCGGTGGTCAGCAGCAGCGCGTTGATCTCACTGCCCGGAATTTTCGGGTCGACCGGGAAGAACAGGTTCTTGATGATCGGTGTCATCAGCGCGAACACCGTGAAGTCGTACCACTCCAGCGCATTGCCGGCGATCGCCGCCGCGATGGCTTTCCTGTTCGTCTGCATCTCTCGCTTGCCTGTCCGGTTGCGCCTATTCGGCGGGTTGATGGGTGACGTCGGCATCCTGCCATTCGTCGCCGGCGAGTTCCGGCGTGGCGAAGGCCCTGAGGTTGGCGAAATGAATCTCGCGATCCTCGACGAACAGGCGACGGACGATGCCGCGGGCGAGCCGGTCGGCGCCCTCGCTGATCGCGGGGATATCGCCGGAGAGCTTTCCGTGGCTCAGCGTCGCCGGATAGTTGAAGCAATGCAGCCGCGCCAACATGGGGCAGGCGCCGGGCTCTTTCTCCAGGAACTGGAAGCTGTCGCCGAGGTCTGGCGAGTTCTCCAGCTCGGCATTGTCCATGCCGTCAGGTGCCGGGAAGCGGTCGCACCAGAACCGGATATGCGGCGCGAACTCGGCAAGCTCGTCGCGCAACGCGAGGTCGACCTTGAAGCCCGTGCCGAAGATGATGAAATCGGTCGCATAGCGGCCCTTCGGCGTCGTCACTATGAGATGGTCTCCCGCGACGACGAGATCATCGATCGGGCTTGCGAGATGGAAATGCGCTTGCGGATAGGCGGAGACGCGCAGCACGCTTTGACGCGGCGGCGGCGTCTGCGCCTTCAGCGTGTGATCGAGGAAACGCCATTTCCAGTCATCCGACAGGCCGGCAAAGCCGTGGACGACGCCCTGGCTGCCGATGCCGGTGAACTTGTTGACGCGCGGGATGTCCGCGCGCCGAATGAAGAGGTCGAGCCGCGCTGCGCCCGCCTCCAGCGCCATCGCTGCGTTGTCCATCGCGGATGCGCCCGCGCCGACGACGGCAACACGCCTGCCGCGAAGTCTCTCGAAGTCGATGGGGGCGGACGAATGCGCCCAGAAACGTCGGTCGATGTCGTCGCACAGCGACGGCACGTAAGCACCGCCGAGGCCGTCGCGCCCCGTCGCCAGCACGACGTGGCGCGCGAGAATTTGCCGCGACGTGCCGCCTTCGCTGATTTCGAGTGTGAACAATTCATCGGCGCGCGCGTGGATTCGCTCGACCGAAACCCCGTTGCGGACCGGCAGGCCCAGCACCTTGCGGTACCAGATCAGGTAATCCATCCACATCGTGCGCGGCGCGCGGTCGAGCGCCTGCCAGGCCTGCCTGCCATATTGCGCCTCGTAGAAGGCGCGGAAGGTCAGCGCCGGCATGCCCATCGCGGGGCCGGTCAATTCCTTGGGCGAGCGCAGCGTCCGCATCCGGGCGAACGTGACCCAGGGACCTTCCTCACCGGCGCGCGCGCGATCGAGCACGAGCTGGTTGTCGACGCCGAGACGCCTGAGCATGGCGGAGGCGACGAGGCCGGCTATGCCTGCGCCGACGATGACGACGTCGACGACGCTCTCGCCATCGACGACGCGACGCGGCACCCACGGCTTGGCCGGCAGTTCGAGCCAGGCCAGATCCTGCTTCAGGCGCGCTTCAAGCGCCGCGAGGCCCGCCGCGTCAGGTGTCATCGTCGTCATGAGGGAGCTTTCTCGAATTCACTGGTTTCATCGCCGGCCTCGGCCAGCGCGGCGGCGCCGCTATGCAGCCTTGCGCCAGGCATCAGCGCGACCGCGGCGCGCAGTGCGTCGTTGAGCGCGGCGACCGTCGGCGTCAGCTCGCGCCCGGTCGGCGCAATCGCGGCGAACAGGAAGGGAATGGACACGTCCAGGGGCCGGGTGACGACGCCCTCCACCGGCAGGCTGGAGGTCAGCACCGGCTCGACCACGGCGATGCCGAGCGACTGCTTGGCCATGGCAATCGCCGTCAGCGAAGCGTTGGTGTCGATGACCTCAGCGGGCACGACACCCTCACGCTCCAGCGCCTCCTCCACCCGGCGGCGAAGCCTGTAGGGGTTAGCCATCGTCAGCAGCCGGACGCCAGCAAGATCCTTCAGGCGAATGACCTTCTTCTTCGCCAGCGGATGATCCATCGCGAGGCACGCGACGCAGGGCACCTCGCAGACCCACTGTACGTCGAGCCCGGGATGCTGGATCGGCAGGCTCGCAAGGCCGAAATCGACCGACTGCGACAGCACCGATTGCACGACGTTCTCGGCCGAGAGCGCCTGCACGTGGACCTGGCTTGGCAGCAACTCGCGTTCGAGCGCTGCGAGCGCAGCCGGGACGAAGCCGGCCGCCAGCGCCGGGATTGCCGCCAGGCTGAGCACGGGAAGCGCACCCGCACCGATCGCGTTGGCGCGCTGGCGGATGTGCTTCAAGCCCATCAGCAGCCGCTCGACCTCGGCATGAAACAGCACGCCCTTTGGCGTCGGGCTGATGCGCGGGCCGTTCCGGGTGAACAGGAGATAGCCGACGTCAGCTTCGAGATCCTGGATCTGACGCGTCACGACCGGCTGCGATCGGCCGAGCAGCCGCGCCGCGCCGGTGATGCTGCCGGCCGACATCACGGCGGCGAAGGCCTCGAGAAGGCGGATGTCGATAACGTCCTGGTTCATGGCCATGTCGCCTGCATTATGTGGATATAGAATGAACAATATTTCTTGATGTGCAAGAAGTATTATGAGAGGATTCTTGCCATGCCGATGGAGCCAACCCCCTTTCGCCACCACAATCCGGCCGGTCCGGCCTACCGGCGCGGCTGGGTCGACGAGGCTGTAGCTGCGATCGAGGCCGACCAATGCCGCACGGCCGACACGCATCTGATCCGGCTGATCGTGCCCGCGCTTGCCGGCATCGATATCTATCTGAAGGACGAGTCCACGCATCCGACCGGCAGCCTGAAGCATCGGCTGGCGCGCTCGCTGTTCCTCTACGCGCTCTGTAATGGCCACATCCGCGAAGCCACGCCCGTCGTCGAGGCATCGTCGGGGTCGACCGCGGTGTCGGAAGCCTATTTCGCGCAGATGATCGGCGTACCCTTCTACGCCGTGATGCCGCGCACGACCTCGGCGGAGAAGATCGCTGCGATCGAGCATTATGGCGGCAACTGCCATCTGATCGACGACGGCCGCGCGCTCTATGCCGAGGCCGCTGCGCTCGCCACCCGCCTGAACGGCCACTACATGGACCAGTTCACCTTCGCCGAGCGCGCCACCGACTGGCGCGGCAACAACAACATTGCCGAATCGATCTTCACGCAATTGCAGGGCGAGCCGCGCCCGCTGCCGGACTGGATCGTGATGGGCGCCGGCACCGGCGGCACCTCGGCCACCATCGGACGCTATTTGCGCTATCGCCAATATCCTACGCGGCTCTGCGTCGCCGATGTCGAGCATTCCGCCTTCTTCGACTGCTTCCGTTCGCAGGACCGCTCCCACGTTTGCGAGCGGCCCTCGCTGATCGAGGGCGTCGGCAGGCCGCGCTGCGAACCGTCCTTCGTGCCTGGCGTTGTCGACCGCATGATGAAGATCCCGGACGTAGCAACGATTGCGGCGATGAACGTACTGTCGCGCCGGCTGCGCCGATCCGTCGGCGGTTCCACCGGCACCAATTTCCTGGCGCTGTGCCGCATTGCTTCGGAGATGCGTAGCGCCGGCCAAACCGGATCGCTGGTCACGCTGATCTGCGATTCCGGCGAGCGCTATCGGCAGACCTATTATGACCCCGCATGGCTGAAAGCACGCGGCCTCGATCCAACGCCGTTCGAGACTGCCCTGTCGTCGTTTCTGGATACGGCGCAGCCGCTGGCGCTCGCCGTCGAGGATGTTGTCAATCCACAGAGCCCGCGGAGTGTTGCTTGACCACGCTGATCGAAACCATTGCCGGCGTGCGCGCGGCGTCACGGCTCGGCCAGGCTCTGAACGCCCGCGCCGAGATTTTTCGCCTCAGCGAAGCTGCCCATGACGCGGTGCTGCTGCCGCGCGAACCCGGCGGCCTGAGCCACGGCTTGCGGGCGGCGCTCGCGGCGCGGATGTGCCGGCACGTCGGCGACGAGGCGCTGACCGCGCATTACGAATCCTATCTGGCGCATGCGAGCGATCTCGACCTGGCCGCCCTCGCATGGCCCGGCGGCGTGTGTGGCGATTCCCTGCACGACGCCATGGCCCGCCATGCCGACCTGCTGACGCTGTCGCCGCGCGAGGCGACGCGACAGGACATCGCGGCGCTGAAGACGGCCGGTGTCAGCGAGGCCGATATCGTGCGGCTGTCCGAGCTTGCCGCCTTCGTGAACTACCAGCTGCGGGTCCTGGCCGGCCTCAGGCTCCTGAAAGAGGTCGAAGCCCGATGAGCGAGGTCGTCCACAACTTCACCGCCACGATCCCGACCTGGTCGCCCTATGTCACGCCGGTCGAGCTCGCCTCGGCGACGTCAGAGCAGCTCGCGGCGATGAAGGTCACGCCCTCCAACAAGGGCGTCTCGCCTTACGTGCTGACGCTGGCGCATGACCCGGAATCGCTCGCGGTGCGCTCGCCGCTGTTCAACCTTATCATGTATGGCAAGGACGGCTTGTCCCCGGCCGAACGTGAGCTCGGCGCGCTGAGTGCCTCGGTCGTCAACCGCTGCATCTATTGCGCCGCCGTGCACGCCTCACGCTTCATCACTTACTCCGGGCGCAACGACGTCGTCGAGGAGATCTTTGCCGACGAGCGCGATGCCACGCTGGAGGCGCGCCAGCAGGCACTGTTCAATTTCGCCACAAAGCTCTCGACGACGCCGATCGAAGCTACTGCAGAGGACGCGCGCGCACTCGGCGAGGCCGGGCTGAGCGAGCTCGAGCAGCTCGACCTGGTGCTGTCGGCCGCGATCTTCGGCTGGGCTAACCGGCTGATGCATACGCTGGGCGAGCCGCTGGCGCGCTCGGAGGCGCCGTAACCGACGCCGTCGGGCGGTGACCGGGCCCGGACCGAATGTCACGGCAACTTCACTTGCCATGCACACGCGTGCGGGCGAGCTTCGCGGCGTCTCAACGAGGAGATCCTGCCGTGCGCCTTCCCATTCTCGATCCGAAGGATCTGACCGACGAGCAGAAGCCGCTCTATGACGACATGCGAGCCGGCATCAGGGACCATTTTAAAGGCTTTGTGAACATGCGCGACGACGGCGCGCTGCTCGGGCCCTGGAATCCCTGGATCCGCGAGCCGCGCTTCGGCAAGCCGGTTTGGGATCTGGTCAAGGCGATTGCGTCAAACCCGCTGCTGCCGGCGCCGGTGCGCGAGGTCGCGATCCTCGTCACCGGCTCGCATTTCCGTTCCGGCTACGAGCTCTATGCCCATGTGCTGGTGGCCGAGCAGCGCGGCCTCTCCGACGAGAAGCTCGCGACCATCGTCGCCGGGCAGCGGCCGGTGGATCTCACCAAGCAGGAGGCGGTCGCCTACGATGTTGCATCGGCGCTTGTGAGCGGCGGCGTGCTGCCGGAACTGACCTGGCGTGCCGCGGTCAAGGAATTCGGCGAGCATGGCGCGGCCGAGCTGTCCTATCTCGTCGGCGTCTATTGCATGGTCTCGGTCACGCTCAACACCTTCGACGTGCCGGTGCCGGAGTAGCCGGCGCCTTGTTCTGTTCGAGCATGATCTTTTCGGAAAACCGCTGCACACTTTTCCGGATCATGCTCTAATTCCGCACGGCGTAGAGCGGCGTGCGCAGCGTCAGCTGGTAGGACGGCTTTGGCATCCACGCGATCTGCGCGGTGATGCCGAACAGGCGATTGTCGTTGTCGTCCATGCGGTCGAGATCGAGCCGCAGGATCGGTTGGGTGAAGGACTCCGCCAGCGTTCGCCCTGCGATCCGCGCGCCGCCGAACGACTGCACGCCGAGCCGTCCGGTGAACTTCCAATTGCTCGGCCATTGGTAATAACCGCCGGCATAGAGGATCGTGTTTGGCCGGATACTGGCGAACTGGCTCGCGATATCGGTGTGGGTGTATTGCACGCCGGCAAGCCAGCCCCGCGTTTCGTCCTCGTCGAGCGCGTAGTCGAATTCCAGGATGTTGTTGAACGATGTCGTCATACCCTGCTCGTTCGGCACCGACTGCGTCAGGGTCGATTGCAGCGTGATGGTCGGGATTTTCCCGCCGTTCTGCTGATAAAGGTCGGCCTGCACGCCGATGTTCCAGCTTGTGATGTCGAATGCCGACCAGCCGCCGCCGATGTCCGTCGTCGAGCCCGACACGCCGCCATAGAGCGAGACGCGATCACTGACATCGACCGTCAGCGGCAGGTCGACGGCAATGGATTTTGCGGCGGGCAGGCCGTTCGGCAGCGTCGTGCCCCCGCGCGCCGCCAGCGCTTGGAACGCGGCCGACAAGGACGTGTTGCCGAAGCTGATCCCGAGCGTGCCGGCGGGTATCGTCGCATAGGTCGTTCGAAGATCGAGATAGAGGTTCGGGACATCAGGCTTTGCGGATTCGTCCTTCTCGTCACCGGCAAAGGCAGCGCCCACCGACATCGTCAGGCACAACAGTCCCATCGCAGCCGCGCGCAAGGCCTGAAGGTTCGATTGGCGGTGATGAGGCACGTGACAATCCGACGCGTGGCGATTTAATGGCGGAACCGTTGTTAGATGGAACGTGATCGTTCGTGGGGTCAAGCGCTATCCGCAAGCGATGGACTGCACGGATGCACGCGGTTACTCTGCCGTGATCGCACCGACACACGCGCCGGCCGGAGTGCAGGCCGGACAATTGAAGGACGACAGCCATGAATACGTCACGCCGCATCCTGCTCACCGGTCTGGCGGGACTCGCCGTGGCCCCGACTGCCGTGGCCGCTGCCGTGCCGTCGCCCGAGCCCGACGACGTGACGGTAGCCGAAGAGCGGTTCGCGCGCACGATTGCGGCCGCCCATGCGCCCAATGTCACCTGCGTGCGGCAGGCCGAACGCTATGCGGATGCGCATTGGCCCGAATATGTAGTGGCAGCCAGAGCCGTGCTCGACGCGCGCGTGTGATTCGCGCTTTTACGTCTCCACCGCCCGCCGCACCTGTTCGCCGATCTGCGACAGCACGAGCTGTGCTTGCGGCAGGATCGCGCCCATGGCGTGGAAATTGTGGACCATGCCGTCATGGCAGACGTGCTCGACGGCGACGCCTGCGGCGAGCAGCTTGCGCGCATAGGCATTGCCTTCGTCGCGCATCGGGTCGAACTCGGCGGTATGGATGATCGCGGTCGGCAGGCCCGCAAGGCGGGTCGCGCGCAGCGGTGAGATGCGGGGATCGGCGGTATCGATGTTGCTGCCGGGCAGGTAGTCGGCGAGATCGGCCTCGATCGTGATGCGATCGATCAGATGGCCCTCGGCGAACGCCTCGCGCGAAGGCGAGGTCTCCTCGAAATCCAGCACCGGGCAGATCAGGCATTGCGCGACGATGGAGAGGCCGGCGTTCTGCAGCGCTTCCTGGCACACGATCGCGGCGAGCGTAGCGCCGGCGGAATCGCCGCCGACCACGAGGCGTTCGGCGTCGATGCCGAGGGACGACGCTTCACGCGCGACCCATTCGGTGGCGGCGATTGCGTCGTCCACCGCGGCGGGGAATTTGTGCTCCGGCGCGAGGCGGTAGTCGACCGAGACCAGGCGGCAGCCGGTGGCATGCGCAAGCGCCGCCGCGATGCGGTCGTGCGTGGCGATGCTGCCGGCAACCAGGCCGCCGCCGTGAAAGAACACGAAGCCCGGCGCGCGCTCGCTGGCGCTGGCGGGCGAATACAGCCGATAGGGAACCTCTCCGCCGGGGCCGGGCAGTGTGCCGTCGGACGCGGTCACGTCAGGCGCGTCAGCGCGCGCAAACTGCATCAGCTTCGCCAGCGACTGCCGCCGCGCCTCGACGCTCGGCCGGCTTCGCGCCTGCGGCCCTGCCGCAGCCATCATGGTCAACAAACGCTTCGCGAGCGGATCGAGCGGCATGGACCTTTCCTTCTCCCCTTGTGGGAGAAGGTGGCGCGAAGCGCCGGATGAGGGGTTCTCTCGGCAGATGAGATCGCGGATAGAGACCCTTCACCCGGCTTCGCTAGCGCGAAGCCACCCTCTCCCACAAGGGGAGAGGGTAACTCACCGCTTCCCCGCAGGGAATCATTTAGAATTTGGCCCCAATAGTCGTGCCATATTGCGGCATCACGCCAAGGGGAGGCCGGTCATGGCCGAGATCAAGAAACCCATCGAATATTCGCCGAGCTGGACCTTCTTCGAGGGCAAATGGCACGACGGCAATGTGCCGATCATGGGCCCGCGCACGCATGCGGCCTGGCTCGGCTCGGTCGTGTTCGACGGCGCGCGCGCGTTCGAAGGCGTCGCACCCGATCTCGACCGTCACGTCGCCCGAGCCAATCAATCCGCGGTCAACTTTGGCCTGAAGCCGGTGGTCGATGCCGGCACCTGGCTCACGCTCGCAAACGAAGGCATCGCGCGCTTCGCTGACAATGCCGAGCTTTATGTTCGTCCGATGTACTGGGCGCAGAACGGGGCGGGCGGCGGCGTGCTGTTCGACCCCGAGACCACCAACTGGTGCCTGTGCATCTACGAGGCGCCGATGCCCAAACCCGTCGGCAACGCCATCACGCTGTCGCCGTTCCGCAGGCCGACGGCCGAATGCGCGCCGGTCGAGGCCAAGGCGGCCTGCCTCTATCCCAACAATTCGCGCGCGCTGGCGGAGGCCGCTGCGCGCGGCTTCCAGAACGCGCTGATGCTCGACATGCTCGGCAATGTCGCCGAGTTCGGCAATTCCAACGTGTTCATGGCCAAGGACGGCGTGGTGTTCACGCCGGTGCCGAACGGCACCTTCCTCAACGGCATCACGCGCCAGCGCGTCATCGGCCTGCTTCGCGCCGACGGCGTCACCGTGGTCGAGACGACGCTGCGCTATGCCGACTTTCTCGCCGCCGACGAGATCTTTTCAACCGGCAATTTCGCCAAGGTCGCGCCCGTGATTCGCATCGACGAGCGCGAGTTGAAGCCGGGCCCGCTCTACACCAGGGCACGCAAGCTCTATTGGGACTTTGCGCATGCGGTGAAGCTGGCGGCGTAGGGGCCAAACGTCGTCATGGCGAAAGCCAGGACCCATTACCCCAAGAGGGCGTTTGGCGAAGACTCCTCGTCCGGGACTGCCATCGAACGCGACCGATAGATCACGCGGTATGGGTCCTGGCTTTCGCCAGGACGACTTGGTCGGAGCAGGCAGCGCGCTTTGGCGCCCGAAAAGCCCTACTCTTCCTTCTTCGACATCCGCTCGAGGCGTTCCTGCATTTCCTTCATCTGCTGGCGCAGATCGTCGATGTTGCTGTCCTTGGCCGGCTCGGCGCTCGCATCGGGCTCAGGCTCTGGCGCAGCCGCCGGGCGGACCGCGCCAGGCGCGAACGGCTTGAACATCGAGAAAGTCTGCTGGAACAGCTCCATGTTGCGGCGGACCTGTTCCTCCAGGGGCGCAAAGGGCGTGCCCGACAGCGTGTTGGCGATCTGCTTGCGGAACTTCTCCTGCTCCTGGGTCAGCGTCGCGATCGACTGTTCCAGATATTTCGGCACCACCATCTGCATGCTGTCGCCGTAGAAGCGGATGAGCTGGCGCAGGAAGGTGGTCGGCAGCAGGTTCTGGCCGGCCTTGTTCTCCTGCTCGAAGATGATCTGGGCCAGCACGGAGCGGGTGATGTCGTCGCCGGTCTTGGCGTCGTAGACCAGGAAATCTTCGCCATCCTTGACCATGGCGGCGAGGTCTTCCAGCGTCACATAGGTGCTCGTTCCGGTGTTATAGAGCCGGCGGTTCGCGTATTTCTTGATGGTGGTGGGTTGGTCTGATTTCGCCATGGGCTCTCACTTGCAAGACGCTGAGAACGGGAACCCGGCGGGCCAATGCCGCAGGGCGGGAAGAGTACGCAACGCAACAAAATAAGCATTTTCAAAGGGGTCACGCTACCGTTTTGTGCGCCACGGTTAATCGGGCAGCAAAAACGTGCTTGCGAAAGCGCCAAGAACGCTATTTTGAATGCGTTGCGGCATGAATTCGGCCACCGGCCGATTGACATGCCGCAATGACGTTAACAGGATGCCGTCCGAGACTGGCGAGCCGTTTCCCCAGCCCCGTCTGCCCCCATTCAACCCCAGGAGATGCCCATGTCAGACGATGTCGTCATCGTCAGCGCCGCCCGCACCGCGGTCGGAAGCTTCAACGGAGCGTTCGCGACCCTTCCCGCCCATGATCTCGGCGCCGTCGCCATCAAGGCCGCGCTGGAGCGTGGTGGCATCGAGCCCGGGCGGGTCTCCGAAGTCATTATGGGTCAGATCCTGACCGCGGCTCAGGGTCAGAACCCGGCCCGCCAGGCCTCGATCGCCGCCGGCATTCCGGTGGAGAGCCCGGCCTGGGGCGTCAACCAGCTTTGCGGCTCGGGCCTGCGCACGGTCGCGCTCGGCTATCAGGCGCTGCTCAACGGCGATTCCGAGATCGTGGTCGCCGGCGGCCAGGAATCGATGAGCATGGCCCCGCACGCCCAGTATCTGCGCGGCGGCGTCAAGATGGGCGCGCTCGAGTTCGTCGACACCATGATCAAGGACGGCCTGTGGGATGCCTTCAACGGCTACCACATGGGCAACACTGCCGAGAACGTTGCGCGCCAGTGGCAGATCACCCGCGCCCAGCAGGACGAGTTCGCGGTCGCCTCGCAGCAGAAGGCCGAGGCCGCGCAGAAGGCCGGCAAGTTCAACGACGAGATCGTCCCCGTCACCATCAAGACCCGCAAGGGCGACGTGGTCGTCAGCGCCGACGAATATCCGCGTCATGGCGCAACGCTCGATGCGATGGCCAAGCTCCGTCCCGCCTTCGAGAAGGACGGCACGGTCACCGCAGGCTCTGCTTCCGGCATCAATGACGGCGCTGCCGCCGTGGTGCTGATGACCGCGAAGCAGGCTGCCAAGGAAGGCAAGAAGCCGCTCGCGCGCATCGTGTCCTGGGCTCAGGCCGGCGTCGATCCGAAGATCATGGGCTCGGGCCCGATCCCGGCCTCGCGCGCCGCACTGAAGAAGGCCGGCTGGAACGTCGGCGACCTCGACCTGATCGAGGCCAACGAGGCCTTCGCGGCGCAGGCCTGCGCCGTCAACAGGGACCTCGGCTGGGACACCTCCAAGGTCAACGTCAACGGAGGCGCGATCGCGATCGGCCACCCGGTCGGCGCCTCCGGCGCACGCGTGCTGGTGACGCTGCTGCACGAGATGCAGAAGCGCGATTCCAAGAAGGGCCTTGCCACGCTGTGCATCGGCGGCGGCATGGGTATCGCGATGTGTCTGGCGCGCGACTGAAGATAGCTGACGCGCAGCTTACGTGAATCTTGCGCGTGCGCTGCACACATAAGTGAGTGCGTTGCACGCGACTAAAAAGGCGGCGATTGCAAATCAAATATTCTTCGCAACCGCATTAGCCTCGACTAAAGAGAAACGCCCGGCTCACGCCGGGCGTTTTGTTCTTGATGTCCGTCAAACGTCCCGCATAATCCGCATCTAAAACGATCACTCAGAAACGTCCGAAGAGTCCAAGGGAAGGAATACGATATGGCACGTGTTGCATTGGTGACGGGTGGTACGCGGGGCATCGGAGCTGCGATCAGCAAGGCGCTGAAGGCGGCGGGCTACAAGGTCGCGGCGAGCTATGCCGGCAACGATGCGGCGGCGGAGAAGTTCAAGGCCGAGACCGGCATTGCCGTCTACAAATGGGACGTCAGCAGTTTCGACGCCTGCGCCGAGGGCGTGAAGAAGGTCGAGGCCGAGGTCGGCCCGATCGACGTGCTCGTCAACAATGCCGGCATCACCAAGGACGGCGCCTTCCACAAGATGAGCCTCGAGCAATGGAACGCCGTGATCGGCACCAACCTCGGCTCGCTGTTCAACATGTCGCGCCAGGTGATCGAAGGCATGCGCGGGCGAAAGTTCGGCCGCATCATCAACATCTCCTCGATCAACGGCCAGAAGGGCCAGTTCGGCCAGGTGAACTATTCCGCCGCGAAGGCCGGTGAGATCGGCTTCACCAAGGCCTTGGCACTGGAGAACGCCAAGGGCGGCGTCACCGCGAACGCGATCTGCCCCGGCTACATCAACACCGAAATGGTGCAGGCGGTGCCGAAGGACGTGCTGGAAAAGTCCATCCTGCCGCTGATCCCGATCGGCCGCCTTGGCGAGCCCGAGGAGATCGCGCGCGCGGTCGTGTTCCTCGCCGCCGACGAGGCCGGCGCCATCACCGGCTCGACGCTGACGGTCAACGGCGGTCAGTACATGGTGTGATGCGATCGCATCACGCAGGCTGATATCGACGACGTCGTCATGCCCGGGCTTGTCCCGGGCATTTGTCCATGCACTGTCATTCCGGGGCGCCGCGATAGCGGCGAACCCGGAATCTCGAGATTTCCGGGTTCGGCTCTTCGAGCCGCCCCGGAATGACGAGGCGATTTAAATGACTCCCCGCACCGCGACGCTGATCGGATTGACCGCGATCCTGATGTGGTCACTGCTGTCAGTGATGACGGTGGCGACCGGAAAAATCCCGGCGTTCCAGCTCGCCGCGATGACCTTCGCGATCGGCGGCCTCGTCGGCCTCCTCACCTGGATCGGCCGTGGCGAGGCGGCGAAAAGCCTGCGCCAGCCATTGGTCGTGTGGGTGGTCGGTGTCGGTGGGCTGTTCGGCTATCACGCGCTGTATTTCCTCGCGCTGCGCTTCGCGCCGCCGGCTGAAGCCGGTCTGCTCAACTATCTCTGGCCGCTGCTGATCGTGCTGTTCTCGTCGTTCCTGCCGGGCGAGCGGCTGGCCGTGCATCACATCGTCGGCGCCGTGCTCGGCCTCGTCGGCACTGTGCTGCTGTTCGCCGGCAATACCTCCGGCTTTGCGCCGGGGGCGGTGCCGGGGTTGATCGCGGCCTTCATCGCGGCCTTCGTCTGGGCAACCTATTCGGTGCTGTCGCGCCGATTGAAGGCGGTGCCGACCGACGCGGTCGCGGGCTTCTGTCTCGCCACATCAGTGCTCGCCGCACTGATGCACGGTGCGCTCGAAACGACCGTGTGGCCCGAGACCACGCTGCAGTGGCTTTCGGTCGTCGCGCTCGGCATCGGCCCCGTCGGTGCCGCGTTCTACGCCTGGGACATCGGCATGAAGCGCGGCGACATCCGCGTGCTCGGCGCCGCATCCTATGCGACGCCGTTATTGTCGACCGGCTTCCTCATCGCCGCCGGCTTCGCCAAGGCCAGTGCCAACATCGCCATCGCCGCGGTCCTGATCGCCGGCGGCGGCCTGATCGCGGCGAAGGACATGGTGCTCAGGAAGCGGTGACTGTCATTCCGGGGCGCACGAAGTGCGAACCCGGAATCCATTGATCCGCGTCTACGGTGGCGAGATAGATTCCGGGTTCGCCGCTTGCGCGGCGCCCCGGAATGACGGTGTGGAGCTATGGCTCCCAGCCCTTCGGCGCGAGCTCGAACTTCGCGAACTCGAAGGCCGGCGCGACGGTGCAGCCGACCAGTGTCCATTCACCGGTTGTCTCGGCCATCTGCCATGCATCGGCCGGCACGATGGCTTGCGGTCGTTCGCCGCTCACGAGATCCGTGCCGAGGCGGACCTCGTGCTGGGAGCAACCCTCATGCGCGATGCGCAGCATCAGCGGGCTGCCGGCATAATAATGCCAGATCTCGACGGCATCGATGCGATGCCAGTGCGAGCGCTCGCCGCGCGCAAGCAGGAAGTAAATGAGGGTCGAGCGCGAACGTCCGTTGGCGTCCGTGGTCTGGTCGCGAAACGTCTCGCGATAGTGCCCGCCTTCGGGATGCGGTCGGAGCTCAAGGCGCGCGATGATCTCGGCTGCGGTCGGCATCGATCCCCGTCAGGGTTTGCTCTTCAGGACTTGTTCTTCAGGATTTGTTCTTGCGCTCGCGCAGCTCGCCGAACACCGCGGCGGCATCCGCACCCTTCATGTGTAGCCTGGCTGCGACCGCCGGGTCATCGGCGCGCAGGAACACGTTTGCTCGCTTCTCGTCACCAAGCAGTGAGGGGATCGTGGGCTTGTTCTCGGCGCGGAGCCTGGTCACCTCCGCCGCGCGCGCCTGGAGCGCCGCATTGTCGGGATCGACGGTGAGTGCGAACTTGACGTTGGAGGCGGTGTATTCGTGGCCGCAATAGAGCTTGAAATCGTCGGGCAAGGCCCGCAGCTTCAACAGCGAATCCCACATCATCGGGTAGGTGCCCTCGAAGACGCGGCCGCAGCCGATCGAGAACAGCGTGTCGGCGGCGAACACCGTCTTCTCGGTGTCGAACACGTAGGAGATGTGGTCGAGCGTGTGGCCGGGCGTCTCCACGACGCGCGCCAGCAGGTTGCCGATCTTGACCACGTCGGCATTGGCCACGCGCAGGTCGACGTTGGCGATCTTCGTGGTCTGGTCGTGCGGCGCGACGACGCGGCAATTATATTTCTGCTTGAGTTCGGCGACCCCGCCGACATGATCGCCGTGATGATGGGTGATCAGGATGTCGGTGAGCTGCCAGCCCTCCCGCTCCAGCGCCTTCAGGATGGGGCCGGCCTCCGGCGCGTCGATCGACGCCGTCGCCTTGGTTTCCACATCGTGGATCAGGTAACCGAAATTGTCGTTTAAACAGCTGAAAGTACGAATTTCGGCAGCCATGACATCTCCTTCGCGCTCAGCCCCGGCAGACAAATATGGCGTTAACGTTGCGCAGGCAATGCAATATTCGGCGCGCAGCCGCGGCCTTGCGCATGTTACATTGCCGTCATGAGCATCGACGTCGTCGACCTCCGCGAGTTCTATTCCCGTCGCCTCGGGATTGTGGCGCGGCAAATGATCAATCGCGGCATCAGGGAGCGCTGGCCGCGCGCCGAGGGCCAGCGCGTGCTCGGCATCGGCTATCCCACGCCCTATCTCGGGCTGTTCCGCGAGGACGCCGAGCGCTGCCTCGCCTTCATGCCGGCGGCCCAGGGCGTCCTGAAATGGCCTACGGGGCGGCCGGCGCTGGCCTCGCTGGTGGATGAATTCTCGCTGCCGCTTCCCGATTCCGCGGTCGACCGCATCCTGCTGGTCCACGCGCTGGAGATGTCGGACGATCCGGCTGCGCTGCTGCGCGAGGTGTGGCGCGTGCTGTCGCCGTCCGGCCGCGTGATTGCGGTGATCCCGAACCGGCGCGGCGTGTGGACGCGCAGCGACAATACGCCGTTCGGCCACGGCCGGCCCTATTCGCGCTCGCAGATCACCGATCTGCTGCGGCAGACCTGGTTCACGCCGACCGCCTGGGGCGAGGCGCTGTTCATGCCGCCCTATGCCGGCGGCTGGGTGCTGAAATCGGCGCAGATGTGGGAGCGCGCCGGGGCGGCACTGTCGCTGCCCTTTGCCGGCGTGCACATCGTCGAGGCCACCAAGCAGGTCTATCGCGCGATCCCCGCCAAGCGCGAGCGGGCGCGGCTGATTCCATCGTTGAAGCCGGTGCTGGTGCCGTCCTCGACGGTGACGCGCAGCTGAAAACAAATCGTCCCGGCGCGGGGGCCGGGACGATGCAGATCAGAAAATCAGAAGAACTTTACTCGCCGGGCGCCAGATCGTCGCTGGACGCGGCCGGAGCGGCTTCGCGCTCGGGGCGCGGGCCATGCGGCCGGCGCCGCCGGCGCGGAAAGCGTTCGCCGCCACCACCACCACCGCCCTCGAAGCCGCCCTGACCGCCAACATTCACTTGCGGCTGCGCGCCGGTGATGAAGGAGGGCAGGCGATCGACGCTGCCGGCATCGGCGATGACGGGCTGCGGCTGGTTCGGCGGCATTGGCTGCGGCTGATATTGCGGCGGCTGCGGACGATGGTCGCGTTCGCGGTGCTCGCGCGGCTGCTGGTTGTCGCGCTGGTACGACGGCTGGTTGTCGCGCTGCTGGTGATCACGCTGCTGATGATCGCGCTGGCCGTCGCGGTCGCGCATGAAGGGCTGCTGCTGTTGCGGCTGCGGGACGAAGCCCGGCTCCTGGCCGAAATTCGAGAAATTCTCGCCGTCGTCTTCGCCGTCGTCGCTATTGCTGCTGATGGGCTCGTCGCCGCGCGGCTGCTGGTTCTGGCGGAACTGCTCCTGGGCGGCCGCAATCAAGCGGAAATAATGCTCGGCGTGCTGGTAGTAGTTCTCGGCTGCAACGGGATCGCCCGAGGAGCGCGCGTCGCGCGCGAGCTGGAGATACTTCTCAGCGATATGCGAAGCCGTGCCGCGGATCTTGATATCGGGTCCGTTGGACTCGTAGACCCGGGTCATCGGGTTCTGGCCGCGCCGGTTGTTGTTATTGTTGTTGTTGCGGTTGCGCATCCGCTGCTTGTTCTGACCGTTTCTCATGTCCTGCCTTTAATTCCAGCCCTAAAGGTTGCACGCATTACTGATTGCTAGGAGTGACCTGATGACAGCGGTTCACATCGCTCGCGCGCACCGCACGCGAGAAGCGGCTTGAACCCTGCCAATGTTTGTCGACCGTCGCGTTCAACAAAGACGCGTTCCCCACCCGCCAGCATTCATCGCCAGCGAACCCATTCATTTTGCCTGCCAAAACAAGCCCTGGTTTCTTGCGTTAGTCTTCGCGCGCAATATCAGGCTTTCGTTCACTTTGCGGTCGGAAAGCTGCGCACCTCAATGGGCCATCGCGCTTAACAGGACCTGCGGCTTGGAACCTAAAATCAGTGAAGCTCTCGCTCGAGAGCCCGGCTTTCGCCCGTAGGTGTACGGGGCCGACACCGATGTGTTGAGTAGAAGGTAGTCGGTCCCAAGGGATATTCCAAGAAGTTTTTGCAGGCCAATCCGGCTTTTATGGGGGCATTTTTCGGGCCGAAACGGCCCGCGGGATACCCGCCAAATCGGCCTTGGCCGGCCTGTCCACCACTAACGCCGCAGCCGTCATCAGGGTTTCAATATTTCGGGCCTGGCCCTGTCCGACCTCGACGATCAGCGCCCCGCCGGGCGCGAGACGCTCGGCCGCCTGCGGGATCAGGGCGCGGTAGGCGTCATATCCGTCATTGCCGCCGTCGAGCGCCAGGTGCGGATCGTGCTCGCGCACCTCGACACTCAATTTCGGAATTTCGGCGGAGGGGATATAGGGCGGATTCGACACGATGAGGTCGAACGGACCACTGAGCGCCGCCAGATAGGAGCAGGCGACGAAGGCGGAGCGGTCGGCAAGGCCGAGGGCTGCGGCATTGCCCCTGGCGGTCTCGAGCGCGTTCGGGCTGAGATCGGTGCCGACGCCAAAGGCGCCGGGAATATCGTGCAACAGCGCCAGCAGGATTGCGCCGGATCCGGTGCCGATGTCGGCGATGCGTGGCTGGTGGATTGCCTCCTGCTCGCGGAAAAGTTCGAGCGCACGCTCGACCACCGTTTCGGTGTCGGGGCGCGGGACCAGGGTTGCTTCCGACAGGCGGAACGGCAGGCCCCAGAATTCGCGCATGCCGAGAATGCGCGCCACCGGCTCGCCCGCGATCCGGCGTTGCGCATGCTGCGCGATGCGCGAGGCCTCGGCTTCCGTGAGGAGCCGGGCGGCCTGCGTAATCAGGCCGGTGAGATCGAGGCCGAGCGCAGCACCAAGCAGGATGCGGGCGTCGAGCTCGGCCTCGTCGAGCTGCGCCGATCGCAGCTGCGCCGCCAGTGCACGCCGTGCGCTCTCGACCGATTGTCCGGTGAATCGGTCGCTCACGCGGGGCGTCACGCCGCCGCGCCTTGCGCGGCGAGCTGTGCGGCCTGGTGCTCGGTGGTCAGTGCGTCGGTCAATTCGCCGAGCGCCTCGCCCGCGATCACCTGCGGCAGCTTGTAGAGCGTCAGATTGATGCGATGGTCGGTGACGCGCCCTTGCGGGAAATTATAGGTGCGGATGCGCTCGCTGCGGTCGCCGGAGCCGACCTTTTCCTTGCGCTCGGCCGAGCGCGCCGCATCGACGCGTTGCCGCTCGGCGTCGTAGATGCGCGAGCGCAGGATGTTCATAGCCGAGGCGCGGTTCTTGTGCTGCGAGCGGCTGTCCTGCATCATCACCACGATGCCGGTCGGGATGTGGGTGATGCGGATCGCCGATTCGGTCTTGTTGACGTGCTGGCCGCCGGCGCCCTGCGCGCGCATGGTCTCGATGCGCAGATCGTCGTTCTTGATCTCGACGTCGACATCCTCGACCTCGGGCAGCACCGCGACGGTGGCGGCCGAGGTGTGGATGCGCCCTTGCGTCTCGGTGTCGGGCACGCGCTGCACCCGGTGCACGCCGGACTCGAACTTCAGCTTCGAGAACGCGCCGCGGCCCTGCACCTCCGCGATGATTTCCTTGTAGCCGCCGACGGTGCCTTCGCTTGCCGAGATGACCTCGACCTTCCAGCCCTGCAGGCTCGCGAAGCGCTCGTACATCCGGAACAGGTCGCCGGCGAACAGCGAGGCCTCGTCGCCGCCGGTGCCGGCGCGGATTTCCAGCACCACGTTGCGGTCGTCCATGGCGTCCTTGGGCAGCAGCGCGACGCGGATCTTCTGGACGAGATCCTCGATCCTTGGAGCCAGCTCGTCGCGCTCGGCTTCCGCCATGCCGCGCATCTCCGCATCCGTCGCGGGATCGGCGATCAGCGCCTCGGTGTCGGCGAGTTCTTTAACCGCGGACCGGTAAGTCTTGACCGCCTCGATCAGCGGCGTGATCTCGGCGAGCTCGCGCGTGATCTGCACGTAGCGCTCGGAGGCGAGCTGTCCGAGCGATTCGGCCTCGAGCGAAGCGTGATGCGCGAGCAGGACGTCCAGTTTGGCTTCAGGGAGTGACGACATCGGATAAAGTCTCAAATGGCGGAAGGCGGCGAGGCGGCGGACGCGGGCGACAGGCCCGCTACAAGGCCAGGCCTTCGGCCTCGGCAAATTCCGTCAGCTTCTGCCGGATCGAGACGCTGCCGCTTGGCGCATCCAGCAACGGGCCGAGCATCGCCTCGGCCTTCTTGGCATCGAGATCGATCACCATCGCCTTGACCGGGCCGAGCGCGGTCGCCGACAGCGACAGCGAGCGATAGCCCATCGCGATCAGCGCCAGCGCGCCGATCGGCTTGGAGGCCATCTCGCCGCAGAGCGACAGCGACTTCTTCGCCGCATGGGACTTGCGGGCAATGTCGCGGAGCGCGCGCAGGATCGGCGCCGACATGGTGTCGAAGCGCTCGGAGACCTTGGCATTGCCGCGGTCGACCGCGAACAGGAACTGGAACAGATCGTTGGAGCCGACCGAGATGAAATCGACCTTCTTCAGCAGCTCGTCGAGCTGATACAGCAGCGCCGGCACCTCGACCATGGTGCCGATGTCGATGCGCTCGGGCAGCGTGTGGCCATGCTGGCGCAGATAGGTGAGCTCGCGCTCGACCAGCGCCTTCGCCGAATCGAATTCGGCGACCTCCGAGATCATCGGGAACATGATGCGCAGGGCGCGGCCGCCGCCGGCGCGCAGCAGCGCGCGGATCTGGCCCCGCAGCAGGCCGGGACGGTCGAGCCCGAGCCGGATCGCGCGCCAGCCGAGCGCCGGATTTTCCTCGATCACCGCTTCCATATAGGGCAGCGCCTTGTCGCCGCCGATGTCGAGGGTGCGGAAGGTGACGGGCTTGGGGCCCGCCGCATCCAGCACGGTGCGATAGAGCGCGAGCTGGTCGCTGGTGCGCGGCAGGCTCTGGCCGACCATGAATTGCAGCTCGGTGCGGAACAGGCCGATGCCGGCGCTGCCGGTGTCCTCGATATGCGGCAGGTCGATGGCGAGACCTGCGTTGATCATCAGCTCGACCTTCTGGCCGTCCTTGGTGACGCAGGGCCGGTCGCGCAGCGCGAGGTACTGCGCCTGGCGGCGGGCGCGGAAGCGCACGCGCTCGGCGAAGGCCGCCTCGATCTCCTGCGAGGGGCGCACATAGATCGAGCCCGACGTGCCGTCGACGATGATGGCATCGCCGGGATCGGCGATTCCGGGCGCGTTCGGCACCTCGCCGACCGCAGGTATTCCGAGCGCGCGCGCCACGATCGAGACGTGGGAGTTGGCGGTGCCTTCCTCCAGCACGATGCCGCGCAGGCGCTTACGGTCGTAGTCGAGCAGCGCCGCCGGGCCCATCGCGCGGGCGATGACGATGGCGTTGTCGGGCAATTGTTCGCGTGACGGCGCGTGGTCCTGGCCGACCAGCTGCCGCATCAGGCGGTAGCCGAGGTCCTCGAGGTCATGCAGCCGGTCGCGCAAATAGGGATCGGTCGAGCGCAGCATGCGCGCGCGGGTGTCGGACTGCACGCGCTCGACGGCGGCTTCCGCCGTGAGGCCGGTCGCGACCGCCTCGTGCAGCTTGTGCGACCAGCCCTGGTCGTTGGCGAACATGCGGTAGGCTTCCAGTACGTCGCGGTGCTCGCCGCCCTCGGCGACGTCGCCGCGCTCCAGCATGCGGTCGAGATCGGCGCGCAGCTTGGCGAGCGCGGTGTCGAGCCGCTTGATTTCCTTCGGCAGGTCCTCGGCGATGTAGTCCTTGATGACCACGCGCGGCTCGTGCAGCACGACATGGCCGAGCGCGATGCCTTCCGACAGGATCGCGCCGACCTTCTGCGCCGAATGGCGGGCGGCAGGTTCTAGGCCCGGCTGGGCCAGCGCCGACAGCTCGCCGGAAGCGATCAGCTCGGCCAGCACCATCGCGGTGGTCTGCAGCGCCTCGAGCTCTTCCTCGACATAATTGCGCTTGGCGCGGTTCTGCACCACCAGCACGCCGAGCGTGTTGCCGGCGCGCAGGATCGGCACGCCGAGGAAGGAGTGGTAGATTTCTTCGCCTGTCTCGGGGCGGAACGAGAAGGCCGGATGGCTCTGAGCATCGCTGAGGTTTAGCGGCGTCGCCTCGCTGGCGACGAGACCGACGAGGCCCTCGTGGGCGCTGAGCACGGTGTGGTGCACAGCCTCACGGTTGAGACCTTCGGTGGCGTAGAGCTCGAGCGTGTTGTCGACGCGCAGCACATAGACCGAGCACACCTCGGCCACCATGTTGGCGGCGATCAGCACCACGATCTTGTCCAGCCGCTCCTGGGCCGAGACCTGCTCCGCCATGGTTTCGCGGAGCCGTCTCAACAAGACGCGGGGACCTCCCGACGCGCTCCGCATGTACCCTCAGTCTCCTCCGTCAGCCGGACCCGAAAGGGGCCCCGGCGGCTCGCCCGAAAATCCAGAAAAACAACGAATTTGCTCATCCGGCGCCGGCCCGGGTCCAAATCTTCTTCAGATTTGGCGCCTGAACCGAATCAGCACCGCCTCAACTGGGGCACAGTATGTGGCAGCCCACCCTGTTCGCCGTATAGCGAATTGGGGCTTGTTTTGCCAAGCAAAACGCCTGCCAGACGCGAAGGTGTGTACACCTTCGCGTTTGCTGCGACCGCTAAGAGAAAATTAGCCTAAGCCTGATCGAGGCCGTAGAGCGTGTGCAGGGTCCGCACCGCAAGCTCGGTATAGGCGGTGTCGATCAGAACCGAGAATTTGATCTCGGAGGTTGTGATGGCCCGGATGTTGATATTCCGTCCGGCGAGGGCCGAGAACGCCTGGGCGGCGACGCCGGCATGGCTGCGCATGCCGCTGCCGATTACCGATATCTTGGCGACGTCGGTGGCGGTATCGAGCCGGGCATAGCCGATCTTGCCCTTGGCGGCGGTAATCGTGTCCTTGGCGCGGGTGTAGTCGGCGGCCGGCACCGTGAAGGTGAGGTCGGTGGTCTTGCCGTCCTCGGAGACGCCCTGCACGATCATGTCGACGTTGATGTTGGCATCCGCCAGCGGGCCGAAGATCGACGCGGCGACGCCCGGCTTGTCCTCGATCTGGCGCACCGAAATCTGGGCCTCGTCCTTCGAAAAGGCGATGCCGGTGACGACGTGGCTTTCCATGATCTCCTCCTCGCTGCAGATCAGCGTGCCGGGCGGCTGGTTGGCATGCGGGTCGATATCCTCGGGCTTGTCGAAGCTCGAGCGGACGAAGATCGGCATGTTGTGGACCATGCCGAGTTCCACCGAGCGGACCTGGAGCACTTTCGCGCCCTGCGAGGCCAGTTCCAGCATGTCTTCGAACGCGATCTTGTCGAGCCTCTTGGCCTTCGGCACGATTCGCGGGTCGGTGGTGTAGACGCCGTCGACGTCGGTGTAGATGTCGCAGCGGTCGGCCTTGACGGCGGCGGCGATTGCCACGGCCGAGGTGTCGGAGCCGCCACGGCCGAGCGTGGTGATCCGGTTCGTCTCGGGGTTGATGCCCTGGAAGCCGGCGATGACCGCGACTTCCTTGCGATCCTTGAAGCGCTTGATGATCTCGCCGCCGTCGATGTCCTCGATCCGGGCCGAGGCATGGGCGTCGCTGGTCTTGATCGGGATCTGCCAGCCCTGCCAGGAGCGGGCCTGGATACCCATGCTCTGGAGCACGATGGCGAGGAGGCCGGACGTCACCTGTTCGCCGGAGGCGACGACGGCGTCGTATTCGCGCGCATCGTGCATCGGCGAGGCCTCGGTGCACCAGGCCACCAGCTCGTTGGTTTTGCCCGACATCGCCGAGACGACCACGGCCACTTCGTGGCCGGCGTCGACCTCACGCTTCACATGGCGTGCGACGTTGCGGATCCGTTCGATGTTGGCGACGGATGTGCCGCCGAATTTCATCACGAGGCGGCTCATGACGACGCGTGCATTCCCTCATAAGGATCAGTATGGTGACCCGCACTGGACGGGCCTCGCGGACACCGACCGCGCGTATACATAGCGGCGGGGCCGGGGGCAAGCGGGTTCCTGCGGGGGCAGGCTCGAGGTCCGGTTTGGGGGTAATGGGTTAACCGAGATCATGGCGCGCTACATCGACGAGATCCTGCAACCGGGCGAGCGGGTGCTGTATTCGACCAATGCGCACTGGATCTTCTATTTTCCGGCCATCATGGCCTGGATCGTGGCCCTGGCCCTGTTCGCCCTGTCCCGGCAGAGCAACATTTACGGCGTGATGATCCTGTCCCTGTTCGGCTCCGGCCTGGTGGCGCTGGCCGCCCTGTACTGGACCGTGAAGGGCTGGTTCCATCGCTTCACCACCGAGACCGACGTCACCAACCTCAGGGTTGTGCACAAGACCGGGTTCATCAAGCGCCGCACCTTCGAGATGGCGCTGGACAAGGTCGAGAGCGTCGACGTCGATCAGACGATTCTTGGACGAATTCTCAACTACGGCGACGTGACCATTCGCGGTGTCGGCGAGGGGATCGAGACGATGAGGACCATCGCCTCGCCGCTCGCCTTCCGTAGTTCGATCACCACGCGGTAGGACCGCGCGTAACAATGAGCATGCAGCAAAATACTTCCGCATCCGCCACCGCCCAGCCGGGCTCGACCGTCGACGCCGCCGAGATCGCGAAATTCTCAAAACTGTCGGCGGAGTGGTGGGACCCCAAGGGCAAGATGGCGCCGCTGCACCGGATCAACCCGCTGCGGCTCGGCTACATCCGCGACGCCGCCTGCCGCAAGTTCGAGCGCAATGTGCGCAGCCTCAACTGTCTCGGCGGCCTGCGCGTGCTCGACATCGGCTGCGGCGCCGGCCTGCTCTGTGAGCCGCTGTCACGGCTAGGGGCCCAGGTCATCGGCGTCGATCCCTCGCAGAGCAATATTGCGGCTGCAAAACTGCATGCCGACAAGAGCCATCTTGCGATCGACTACCGCTGCACCACGGTGGAGGAGATCGACCCGCGCGAGCGCTTCGACATCGTGCTGGCGATGGAGGTGGTCGAGCACGTCGTCGATGTCGGCGTTTTCCTGAAGCGCTGCGCCGCGATGCTGAAGCCGAACGGGCTGATGGTGGTCTCGACGCTGAACCGGAACTGGAAGAGCTTTGCGCTCGCCATCGTCGGCGCCGAATACGTCCTGCGCTGGCTGCCGCGCGGCACCCACGAATGGAACAAGTTCGTCACCCCGGACGAGCTGACGAAATACCTGCTCGACAACCGCCTCGTCATCACCGAGCAGACCGGCGTCGTCTACAGCCCCTTCGCCGACAAATGGACCCTCTCCTCCGACATGGACGTGAATTACATGGTGGTGGCGGAAGGGATGGTGTGAGCTGCCTGTAGCGGCTGAGTCGTTTGGAAGAGGCGGGCTGCAACAACACCAAAGGTGTCGTCCCGGCGAAGGCCGGACGACATTGAGTTTGTGGCGCAAGCATCGCACCCATGACATCCGCGTGATTGACCTGCCGGATTGCTGGCGGCAGGTTGGCCGCAATCTTTAGCTCCTCCCACCGCCGCCCCCCCCCATGCTCGCCATCACCAGCCTCTGGATTCCCTTCACCGTCATTGCCGCGTCCGGCCAGGTCGCGCGCAATGCGATGCAGCGGTCGCTGACGAAGCCGCTGGGGACGTGGGGCGCGACCAATATCCGCTTCCTGTTCGGCTTCCCGTTCTCGCTGCTGTTTCTCGGCGTGGTGCTGGTCGCGACCGGCGATCATCTCGGCATGCCGCCGTCGGTGTTCTGGCCCTGGCTGCTGCTCGGGGCGCTCAGCCAGATCGTCGCCACCGGGTTGATGCTGCTGGCGATGAACGACCGCTCCTTCGTGGTGACGACGGCATACCTCAAGACCGAGGCGATCCAGACCGCGATCTTCGGTTTCGTCTTCCTCGGCGATCATCTCACCTTGCTGAAGGTACTGGCGATCGTGGTTGCGACCGTCGGCGTCGTCATCACGGCGCTGCGGCCCGGCGGTGAGAAAAGCTTTGCCGAGCTGAAGCCGACCATTTTGGGGCTTGTGGCGGCCGCGGCGTTCGCGCTGTCCGCGGTCGGCTTCCGCGGCGCCATCATCACGGTGCCGAACGTGTCCTTCGTGACGGCGGCGTCCTTCACGCTGGTGCTGGGCCTGTTCGTGCAGACTCTGATTCTGACGATCTACCTGCTCTGGCGCGCGCCCAAGATCCTGCAGGCGATCCTTGGCCTGTGGAAGCCGTCGCTGTTCGCCGGCTTCATGGGCGCCTTCTCCTCACAGTTCTGGTTCCTGGCGTTCGCGCTGACCGCGGCCGCGAATGTCCGCACGCTCGCCCTCATCGAGGTGCTGTTCGCACAAGGCGTGGCGTACTACTCGTTCAAGCAGCCGATCGCGCCACGCGAGATCTTTGGCATCGCGCTGATCGTGGTCGGCGTGGCGGTGCTGGTGGGAGTGTAGCCGCAGGCAGTCATTCCGGGGCGCCCGAAGGGCGAACCCGGAATCTCGAGATCCCCCGATGCGCAATTGCGCATCTGAGGTCTGGTCCTGCGGACCATCCCGGGATGACGCGCTTCGCGCGTCAATTCCTGTCTTCCGGCAGCGTCGGCAGCGGCGACACCTCGATACCTTCGTCGATCAGCGACTTCGCCTCTTCGGGCGAGGCCTCACCGTAGATCGGGCGGTGCTCCTTGTCGCCGTAATGCATCGCGCGGGCTTCGTTGGGGAAGCGCTCGCCGACATTGTCGGCGTTCTTGACGATGTGGTCGCGCAGCTCCTTGAGCTTGGCGCGCAGCTCGCGCTCCTGCGCCATCATCAGCGAGGTCGGTCCCGATGGCGCAGCCTCGGGCGGGGCGGTTGCGGCGGCGGGCTCCGGCGGAGGCGTGGCGGGCCCGCGGCCTTTCTTGCCGACGATGCGCGGGGCCATGATCGCCTTCTCGACCTTGGCCGAGCCGCAGATCGGGCAGGTCACGAGCTTGCGCTTCACCTGCGAATCGTAGGCCGACGAGCTCTGGAACCAGCTTTCGAATGCGTGGTTGCGGTCGCAGTGAAGCGCGTAGCGGATCATGCCGATCCCCGTACCAGATGCAGATGATCCGGCCCGGCCTTGGGGTCGGCGACGCCGAAGCGACGGCCGTGCTGGAGCGACGGGATCGCGCGGCGGGCGGTCTCGACCTTGGCCGGATCGATCTTGGCCATGATGATGCCGGGCTCGACATCGCCTTCGGCGAGGATCTCGCCCCAGGGGTCGATGATCAGCGAGTGGCCATAGGTCTCGCGCTTGTTCTCGTGCAGGCCGGCCTGCGCGGCAGCGAAGATGAAGCAGCCGGTCTCGATCGCGCGCGAACGCAGCAGCACGTGCCAATGCGCCTCGCCAGTCTTGCGCGTGAAGGCCGAGGGCACGGTGATGAAGTACGCGCCGCTCTCGGCCAGCGCGCGGTAGAGCGCGGGGAAGCGCACGTCGTAGCAGATCGTCAGCCCGACCCGGCCCCAGGGCAGGTCGGAGATCACGGCGGTCTCACCCGGCTGGTAGTTGGCGGATTCGCGATAGCTCTCGCCATCCGGCAGCTCGATGTCGAACATGTGGATCTTGTCGTAGCTCGCGAGCACATCGCCCTCGGGCCCGATCAGGAACGAGCGGTTGACCGCTTTTTCATCCGAGAAACGCAGTGCCAGCGAGCCGACATGGATGTGGATCTTCAGCTCCGCCGCGAGCGCGCGATAAGCCCTCAGCGAGGTGTCGTTCTCTTCGCTCTGGAGGTGCTCGAACAGCGCCTTGCGGTTCAGCTGCATCATGTTGCTGACTTCGGGCGTCTGCACGTAGTCGGCGCCGTTGGCCGCAGCCTGCCGGATCAGCCTGGTGGCCTGCGCGAGGCTGGGCTCGGGCATCAGGCCGGTGCGCATCTGCACCATCGCGGCGGTGAAGGTCCTGTTGTCGCTCATGATTCAGCCTTCACACTTTCGAGCAAGCCGTCGAGCTTGCCCTCGCGATCGAGCGCGTAGAGGTCGTCGCAACCGCCGACATGACTGCCGCCGATCCAGATCTGCGGGAAGGTCGAGCCCTTGCCGGCGCGGTCGTACATCTCTTCGCGCCAGGACGGGTTCCTGGCGATGTCGAACTCCGTGAAGGTCGCCTTCTTGCGGGTCAGCAGCGATTTGGCCGCGGAACAATAGCCGCAGCCCGGCCTGGTGTAGATCTCGACAGCGTCGGTCATCTTGTCTGGCGCTCTCATGTCATGAATTCATTGAATTATATGGGACTTTACCGGGTCTCCACAACCCGGGCAAAGACCAGCACGTCCACCTGGGCCGCTTTGGCGCGCAGCAAGGCACGGGCGCAGGCATCCAGCGTCGCACCCGACGTCAGGACGTCGTCGATCAGGACGATACGGCGGCCCTGCACCTCGGCCTGACGGTCGGGAGATACCTGGAATGCGCCCTGCACATTGGTGGCGCGCTGGGCCCGCGACAGGCCGATCTGCTGCTCGGTGGCGCGCACCCGGCGCAGCATCTCGCCGCGTACCTTGACGCCGCTCTGCCGCTCGATGCTTCGCGCCAGCGCTCCGGACTGGTTGTAGCGTCGCCGCCAGGCCCGTCGCCAATGCAGGGGCACGGGAATCAGCATGTCGGCCCCGGTGAGCAGCTCGCCGCCCGCGCGCGCCATCCAGCGGCCCATGGCGGGCGCCAGATCGGTGCGGTCCTGGTATTTCAGCGCATGCACCAGCGTGCGCGCGACGTCGTCATAACGCACGGCTGCTCGCGCGCGCTGGTAGGCCGGCGGGCTCGCGATCGCCTCCATCGACAGCATGTCCGGGCCGGGGTCGTAGACGAAGGGGATGCCAAGGCGCGGGCAATAGGGCCGTTCAATGAACGACAGTCGCGCCCAGCAGGCCGCGCAAACGCCCTCGCCATCGACTGGCTCGCGGCAGGACACACACAAGGTCGGCAGCGCGATGTCGAGCGTCAGCCGTGCCGCGCGCGCCAACGCGTGACGGCCGGCCGTCCATGCGGCACGCAGAGGGGCAGTGATCGAACGGGAAGGGGCGGCGTCGGCTTCCATGGGGGAAGGCTAGCGTTACGTCGGCGTGGGCTCAAGCCACGCTCTCGTGCCCCGGACGCAGCGCAACGCCACCCTGGCGATGCGAAGCATCGTCCAGCGGCGGTGCGCTGCTGCGCGTCCGGGGCACGAGAGCGATTGCCAGAAGGAGCTTGATCGGCGTAACCAGCGGCATGGCTCAGACCCCGCAAACCCCGCCCGCTTTGTTCGATCGTGCCTTGCTGCACGCGCGGCAGCGCCGTGCGCAGGCACAAGGCGCCGTGAGCTTCCTGCTCGATCGCGTCGCCGAGGACATGTCCGACCGGCTCGCCGCGGTGATGCGGGAGTTTCACGCCTCGGCCGATCTCTGGACGCCCGGTGAGGGCCTCGAGGCCTTGCGCGCGCGGCTGCCGTCACTTCAGCGGATTGCACTTGGCGAAACCGGCGAGGAAAAACTGCCTTTCACGCCCGAGAGCCTTGATCTCGTCGTCTCGGCGCTGGCGCTGCAATTCGTCAACGACCTGCCGGGCGTGCTGGCGCAGGTCCGTCGTGCGCTGAAGCCGGATGGCTTGCTGCTGGCCGCGATGATCGGCGGCGACAGCCTGACCGAGCTGCGCCAGGCTTTTGCGGCTGCCGAAGCCGAATGCGAGGGCGGGGTGTCGCCGCGCGTGGTGCCGTTCGCGGACTTGCGCGACATCGGCGCGCTGTTGCAGCGTGCGGGCTTTGCACTGCCGGTCACTGACGTCGATCGTGTCGTGGTGCGCTATGCCAATGCCTTTGCACTGATGCAGGATATCAGGCGCATGGGCGCGGCCAATGTGCTGATCGAACGCCGCCGCACGCCGAGCCGGCGCGCGACGCTGCTGCGGATGGCCGAGATCTATGCCGAGCGCTTCGCCGATGCCGACGGCCGCATCCGCGCGACGTTCGACATCATCTGGCTCTCCGGCTGGGCCCCGCATGCAAGCCAGCAGCAGCCGCTCAAGCCGGGGTCGGCGAAGGCGAGTCTTGCGGAGGCGGTGAAGAAGGCGGGGGAGACGTAGACTCTCTCCTCCGTCATGGCCGGGCTTGACCCGGCCATCCACGTTGTGAGGCACCAAGAACGTGGATGCCCGGGACAAGCCCGGGCATGACGCCGAGAGCGTGGTGACCGCCAACTCACATCAGCAAATCAATCAAATGCGGGATCAGCGGAATGTCCGCGGGCGGCATCGGGTAGTCGCGGAGCTTGTTGGCACGGACCCAGGCGAGAGTCTGGCCCTCGCGCGGCGTGACCATCCCCTCCCAGCGCCGGCAGATATAGAGCGGCATCAACAGGTGGAAGGTCTCGTAGCCGTAGCTCGCGAAGGTCAGCGGCGCCAGGCACGGCTCGGCGACGGTAATGCCGAGCTCTTCATGCAGCTCGCGGATCAGGCTCTGCTCCGGCCGCTCGCCGGGCTCAAGTTTGCCGCCGGGAAATTCCCAGAGGCCGGCCAGCGACTTGCCTTCGGGGCGCTGCGCGATCAGGACGCGCTTGTCGGCGTCGACAAGCGCGCAGGCCACCACCAGTGTGAGCTTGAGAGTGGTCATGGAGACTATGACCTGTAATCCCCGTTGATCGCGACATACTCCTTGGTGAGGTCGCAGGTCATGACGCGGTCGCGGCCCTTGCCGAGGCCCAGCGAGACCTTGATCGCGATCTCCGGCGCCTTCATCGCCTCCGACACCTGCGCTTCGTCGTAGTCAGGATCGCGCGCGCCGCTCTTGGCGACGCGGATGCCGTTGAAGGAGATCGAGAGCTTGTCGCGATCGGCCGGCTCGCCGGCCTTGCCGACGGCCATCACCACGCGGCCCCAGTTGGCGTCCTCGCCGGCGATCGCGGTCTTCACCAGCGGCGAGTTCGCAATCGACATCGCGATCTTGCGCGCCGACGCCTTGGTCTTGGCGCCTTCGACCGTGATCTCGACCAGCTTGCGCGCGCCTTCGCCGTCGCGGGCAACCTGCTCGGCGAGGTTGGCAAGCACCTGGTTGAAGGCCTTGACGAAGGCCTTCAGCCTGGGATCGCTGGCGCGGCTGATTTTGGGCGCACCGTGCTCGGCGGCAGCGCCCGTCGCGAAGGCCAGCAGCGTGTCCGAGGTCGAGGTGTCGCCGTCGATCGTCACCGCGTTGAAGGTGTCCTCGACGCCGCTCTTGAGCAGCGCCTGCAGGGCGGCCGGCGCGATCGGCGCGTCGGTGAAGATGAACGACAGCATCGTCGCCATATCGGGCGCGATCATGCCGGCGCCCTTGGCCATGCCGTTGATGGTGACCTTGGCCTTGCCGAACTTGACGGTCGCAGTCGCGACCTTGGGGAAGGTGTCGGTGGTCATGATCGCCTTGGCCGCGGCGAGATAGTCGCCGGGCTCGGCGGTCTCGGCCAGCCGGCCCAGCACGCCGTCGAACTTGGTCGCGTCCAGCGGCTCGCCGATCACGCCGGTCGACGCCAGGAAGATCTCGCTCTCGCTGCACCCGACGGCCTTGGCCGCGATCTTGGCGGTCAGCGCGGTGGAGCTGCGGCCGGTCTTGCCGGTGAAGGCGTTGGCATTGCCGGAATTGACGACCAGGGCGCGCGCCTTGCCGCCCTTCAGCTTGGCGCGGCACCATTCCACCGGCGCGGACGGGCATTTCGACCTGGTGAAGACGCCGGCGACCGCGGTGCCCTTGTCCATCACCGCCAGCAGCACATCGGTGCGGTTCTTGTAGCGGATGCCGGCCTCGGCCGTCGCAAGGCGGACGCCCGCGATCACGGGCATGTCGGGAACGTGTTTCGGGGCGAGGGGAGAGACGGGGGAGGACATCGCGGGGCGCCTTGGTGAGGTCTGGATATGCAGATGGCCGGGCATTTGCCCGGCCATTGCGACGTTAGATACTATTGGCGTCCGTGAAGTGACAGCGAATTCTTACTTCTTCGCAGGGGGCGCCATCTTGCTGTCGGAGGGCTTGGCCGCGTCGGCCGGCTTGGCATCCGCCGCCGGCTGGTCCAGCCGCTCGACCTTGGCTTCCGTGCGCAGCTTGGCGACGTAGTCGGCCTGGGCCTTGCGGGTGACGTACTGCTCGATCTGGGCCTTGACCTGCTCGAAGTCCGGCGCCTTGCGGCTGCGCTTTTCCTCGACCTTGATGATGTGCCAGCCGAACTGCGACTTCACGGGGTCGGAGATCTTGCCCGGCTCCAGCGCGAAGGCCACCGTCGAGAATTCCGGCACCATCTGCTCCTTGGTGAAGAAGCCGAGGTCGCCACCGTCGGCGGAGCCCGGATCCTTCGACTTCTTCTTGGCGAGCTCGGCGAAATCGGCGCCCTTGTCGAGCTCGGCCTTCACCGCCTTGGCCTCGTCCTCGGTCTCGACCAGGATGTGGCGGGCGCGCACCTCCTGCTCGCCGGTGATCTGCTTGGAGGCCTCCTCGTAGACCTTCTTCATGGCGTCGGGGGTGGTGGCGGCCTTGCCCTCGTTGGCGAGCAGGCTGTCCATCAGGAGGCGGTTGCGGGCGAACGCCAGGCGCTTCTTGAACTCCTCGCTGTCGGCGACCTTCTTGTCTTCGGCAGCCTTGCTGACGATTTTCATGTCGATCAGGAAGGACAGGACGTTCTCGTCCTTGGTCGCCGGGTCCATCTGGGCGAGGCTCGGCCCGAGTTCCTCCTCGGCCATGGCCACGTCGCTCTTCTTGATTTCCGCGCCATTGACCTTCGCCAGGACCGGATCGTCGGCAGCCCGGCCGGGACCCGCGATCAGCGCCAGCGCAAGGCAGCCCACGAGGGCAGTGGCGAGCCCGAAGCGCAGGCCGGTTTTGGTTACCGGGAACGAGGTGGTCATGGAAAATCCTTATGTTGAAGCAGGGGGCTGCTCGAGCGGGGCGGACACTCGCCCAATTCAGGGGGGCTTGGCAACGCGAAAAGTCTGTCAAAATGATGAATTAGCCGCAATGCGCCCGCCGTTGACAAGGCCCTGACCGGGCCATATCTCTGCCCGGTCGCGACCATGGCGATGGCGTTTATTTTGCTGCGTTTTTGGCCGTTGAACCCAGACTTGCCCAATTCCCACCCATATGGCGGATGATCCCCCGCAGTCCGGGCTCTGGCGCCATCGGGCGTCACGGTGAGTTGATAGGCAGACAGGTGACAACTTCTTGGCTGCAACGCGGTTAATTCGCGAACACAGGAACTAGGCATGATCGGCGCGCTCGCCCGCAAGTTTTTCGGCTCCGCCAACGACCGGCGGGTGAAGGGATATCAGTCCCGCGTCAACGCGATCAACGCGCTGGAGCCCGAGCTCATCAAGCTCTCCGACGAGGAGCTCAAGGCCCGCACCGCGGACTTCAAGAAGCAGCTCGCCGAGGGCAAGACCTTGGACGACCTGCTGGTGCCCGCCTTCGCCACCGTGCGCGAGGCCGCCAAGCGCACGCTCGGCCAGCGCCATTTCGACGTCCAGCTGATCGGCGGCATGGTGCTGCACGAGGGCGACATCGCCGAGATGAAGACCGGCGAAGGCAAGACGCTGGTGGCGACGCTGGCGGTCTATCTCAACGCGCTCGCCGGCAAGGGCATCCACGTCGTCACCGTCAACGACTATCTCGCCCGCCGCGACTCCGGCTGGATGGGCCAGATCTACAGCTTCCTCGGCATGACCACCGGCGTGATCGTCCATGGCCTCGACGATGCCGAGCGCAAGGCGGCCTATGCCTGCGACATCACCTACGGCACCAACAACGAATACGGCTTCGACTATCTGCGCGACAACATGAAGTACCGGCTCGAGGACATGGTCCAGCGACCGCACTTCTACGCGATCGTCGACGAAGTCGACTCCATCCTGATCGACGAGGCGCGCACGCCGCTGATCATCTCCGGTCCGCTCGACGACCGCTCCGACTTCTACAACACCATCGACGGCTTCCTGCCCAAGCTCGACAAGACCGACTACGACGTCGACGAGAAGCAGCGCACGGTGACGCTGACCGAAGCCGGCATGGAGAAGATCGAGACGCTGCTGCGCGACGCCGGCCAGCTCAAGGGCGAGTCGCTCTACGACGTCGAGAACGTCTCCGTCGTGCATCACATCAACCAGGCGCTGCGCGCCCACACGCTGTTCACTCGCGACAAGGACTACATCGTCCGCGACGACGAGGTCATCATCATCGACGAGTTCACCGGCCGCATGATGGCCGGCCGGCGCTATTCGGAAGGCCTGCATCAGGCGCTGGAAGCCAAGGAGCACGTCCAGGTTCAGCCCGAGAACCAGACGCTGGCCTCGATCACGTTCCAGAATTACTTCCGCATGTACGAGAAGCTTGCGGGCATGACCGGTACGGCGTTGACCGAAGCCGACGAACTCTTCGACATCTACAAGCTCGAAGTCGTCGAGATCCCGACCAACGTGCCGGTCGGCCGCCTGGATGAGGACGACGAGGTCTATCGCACCCACCAGGAAAAATATTCGGCCATCCTCGCCGAGATCGAGCGCGCCAATTCGCGGCTGCAGCCGGTGCTGGTCGGCACGGCGTCGATCGAGAAGTCGGAAGTGCTTGCCGAGTTCCTCAAGAAGAACGGCTACAAGCAGATCGATTTCGGCAAGGAGAACGCGCTCGACAAGCTTTACGCAGCGGCCCGCGCGGGCAAGCCGGCAAAGCTGTTTGCGGTGCTGAACGCGCGCTTCCACGAGCAGGAAGCCTATATCGTCGCCGAAGCCGGCGTTCCCGGCGCGATCACGATCGCGACCAACATGGCCGGCCGCGGCACCGACATCAAGCTCGGCGGCTCGCTCGATATGCGCATCCCGAAGGAGACCGCGGGCATCGAGGACGAGGCCGAGAAGGCGAGGAAGATCGAGCAGATCAAGGCCGACGTCGAGCGCTTCCGCGAGATCGTGCTGAAGGCGGAAGAGGTCGTCGAGATCGAGCCGGCGAAGGGCTCAAAGCCGGCCAAGACCGTGACGAAGCCGGGTGGCCTCTACATCATGGGCTCCGAGCGTCACGAATCCCGCCGCATCGACAACCAGCTGCGCGGCCGTTCCGGCCGTCAGGGCGACCCCGGCCGCTCAAAGTTCTTCCTGTCGCTGGAAGACGATCTGATGCGCATCTTCGGCTCGGATCGCCTCGACAGCATGCTCCAGCGTCTCGGCCTGCAAGAGGGCGAGGCCATCATCCATCCCTGGATCAACAAGGCCCTGGAGAAGGCGCAGCAGAAGGTCGAGGCCCGCAACTTCGACATCCGCAAGAACCTGCTCAAGTTCGACAACGTCCAGAACGACCAGCGCAAGGTGATCTTCGACCAGCGCGTCGACCTGATGAAGGACGACAGCGTCGCCGAGACCGTCACCGACATGCGCCATGCCTTCATCGACGACCTCGTCGCCAAGCACGTGCCCGAGCATGCCTATGCCGAGCAGTGGGACGTTGCCGGCCTGAAGGAAGAGCTCAAGCGCGTGCTCGATCTCGACCTGCCGGTCGACGAATGGGCCAAGGAAGAGGGCATTGCGGACGAGGAGCTGCTCAACCGCATCGAGAACCGCGCCGACGAGCACATGGCCGCCAAGGTCGCGCAATGGGGCCCCGACGTGATGCGTTACGTCGAGAAGACCATCTTGCTCCAGACGCTCGACCATCTCTGGCGCGAGCACCTGATCATGCTGGACCATCTGCGCCAGGTCATCGGCTTGCGTGGCTACGGCCAGCGCGATCCGCTCCAGGAGTACAAGACCGAGGCCTTCAATCTCTTCCAGGAGATGAGCGCGCACCTGCGCGAGGCCGTCACCGCGCAGCTGATGCGCGTCGAGATCGTCCCGCCGGAGCAGGAAGCCCCGGTGCTGCCGCCGATGGAAGCGCACAAGTTCGACCCCAACACCGGCGAGGACGAGATGGCGCTCGCCAGCGTCACGCTCGGCGCACCGGCCTCCGACGCCGCCCAGCGCGATCCGAAGAACCCGGCCTCCTGGGGCAAGATAGGCCGCAACGAGGACTGCCCGTGCGGCTCGGGCAAGAAGTACAAGCACTGCCACGGGCGGTATGCGTAACCGCTAGCTCGCTGTCATGCGCGCGTGAGGCGCGACATTCCCGCCTCAATCTCCACTGTCGTCGCCCGGCTTGACCGGGCGACCCAGTACGCCGCAGCTTCTCGGTTCGATCAAAGCCTTCTCTGGAATACTGGATCGCCCGATTAAATCGGGCGATGACGGCCGAGTGCGTGGCGCGCATCTCTCCACATCGTCGTCCCGGCCTAGTGCGCAATTGCGCACTAGGCCGGGACGACGTTGAGAGGGTGCGCTAGACCAACACTCAATTCGAGCTGTCGATCAAGCTCTCCAGCAGCCGCTTCAATTCGCTCGTCGACTTGTCGCCGTAGCTCTCCAGGATGTGCTCCTCCTGGTCGACCGCGAGCGAGTTGAGCTTCTTGCACAGCACCTTGCCGCGGTCGGAGATGAACATCAGGACCTTGCGGCGGTCGTTCGGATCCTGCACGCGATAGACCAGCGTGTCGGAGACCATGCGGTCGATCATCTTGGTCAGCGTCGGATGGTTGAGCAGGACGGCGTCCGCAAGCTCGCCCATCGAATGGCCGTTGCCGTCCGACAGGACCTTCAGGATGCGCCATTGCTCGACGGGAACACCTTCCTTGCTCAAGCGCAGTTCCAGCTGCCGGTTGATCTCCCGGTTGGCCTGCGCGAGCAGGTAGGCGAGGTGTTCGGTGATCGGGGAGTTTGCTTTCGACGGTTTTGCCACGGCTAAGACTTCGTCTTGACCCAAATGAGTGAATGTCTTGCAATCAATGCTGCATCTATATGCACTTCAATTCTTGAATATTCAATATTTTCAAAATAGGATCATTGCCCAACAAAAGGGCGGAAGCCGCGGCCGCCTGCTCAATGTGCTTTCAGGTCTGGTGCCAGACAGGAGTTGGCGTGCGCGCGACGGTAAACTTCCCGGCTCACGGCGGCCCGGCGTTGCCGCCGTCTTTGCTGTTCAGGAATCTGTCGTCATCGGCGGCCGACTTCGACCTGTCTCCGGTTGACGCGCATTTCATGAAGCGCCGCGGCGCGCGCAACAAGCTGCGCATCGGCAATTTCCTCACCTTCACCGGCTCGCCCGGGATCTGGGGCCCGACCTCCACCAACAGCGCGATGCTGGCTGTCGCCGAGATCAACAAGCGCGGCGGCATTTTGGGCCGCGAGCTGGAGCTGTCGATCTACGATTCCGGCGGCCCGATCGACGAGGTGGTGCAGCGCGCCGAGCAGGCGATCGCCTTCGACGAGGTCGACCTGATCATGGGCTCGCATATCAGCGCCGTCCGTGTCGCGCTGCGCAAGGTCACTGGCAACCGCATCCCCTACATCTACACGCCGGTTTACGAAGGCGGCGAGCGTACGCCGGGCGTGATGGCGATCGGCGAGACGCCGCGCTGGCAGAGCCGGCCGTCGATCCACTGGCTGGCCGACGTCAAGAAGGCGGCGCGCTGGTACCTGATCGGCAGTGATTACGTCTGGCCCTGGCAGTCGCATCGCGCGGTCAAGCGCTACATCAGGGAAGCCGGCGGCCAGGTCGTCGGCGAGGAGTTCGTCCCCGTCGGCGAGGACAATCACGAGCCGCATCTGGCGCGCATCCGCGCCGCCAAGCCTGACGTGGTGCTGATCTCGCTGATCGGCACCGACAGCATCACCTTCAATCGCGCCTTCGCCGAGGCTGGCCTCGCCACCGCGACGCTGCGGCTGGCCGGTGCGATGGACGAGACCGTGCTGCTCGGCATCGGTGCCGACAACACCGAGAATTTGTTCTGCGCCTCCGGCTATTTCAACTGCATGGCCTCGCGCGCCAATGACGAGTTCCTCGGCGGCTATCAGGCCATGTTCGGCCCGCACGCGCCGCCTGTCGGTTCCGTCGGCCAGTCGAATTACGAAGGGCTGCGGTTCCTGGAGTCCGTGGCCAACCGTGCCGGCTCACTGGCCCTGCATCCGCTGCTGAAGGCGGCGCGCAACACCGTCTATTCGGCGGGCCGCGGACCCGTCACCATCCGCGATGGCCGCGCCGAGATGCCGATGTACCTCGCCGAGGCGGACGGTCTCGACTTCAAGCTCATCAAGACGCTCTGACATCCGGTCGCTCGGTCTGGCGCGGCGGATTTTCGAAATAATACTTGAAAAGGAAAATATTTCCGTCTGTAATATCGAGGCGAAGCCGATTGGCCCGCGCTGTGCAGGCGCGAGCGAGCGGCCTCCATTCAAAGCCAGGGATCAAGAAGCCTCAAGGAGAGCGCCGTGACAGTTGTCCTTCCAACGCCCGCCCAACTTCGCAGCGTCGCCGAGCAGTGCGGCCTCGCGCTGACCGACGACGACGTCGCCTCGTTCCGCGGCCTGATGCAGGGCTCGATCGAAGCCTACAATCTCGTTGGCGCGATGCCGGACGAAGTGCCGGAGGTGAAATATCCGCGCACGCCGGGCTATCGGCCTTCGCCCGAGGAGAACCCGCGCAACGCCTGGTATCGCAAGTCCACGGTGAAGGGCGCCGCCAGCGGCAAGCTCAAGGGCAAGACCGTCGCGCTGAAAGACAACATCATGCTCGCCGGCGTTCCCATGATGAACGGCTCGGCCACACTGGAAGGCTACGTTCCCGATTTCGACGCCACCATCGTTACGCGCATGCTCGATGCCGGCGCCGAGATCGCCGGCAAGGTGCATTGCGAATCCTTCTGCATGTCCGGCGGCAGTCACACCGGCGCGGTCGGCGCGGTGCACAATCCGCACAAGATGGGCTATTCGGCCGGCGGCTCGTCCTCGGGGAGCGGCGTCGTCGTCGCGCTCGGCGAGGTCGACATGGCGATCGGCGGCGACCAGGGCGGCTCGATCCGCATGCCGTCCTCGTTCTGCGGCACCTACGGCATGAAGCCGACCTGGGGCCTCGTGCCCTACACCGGCATCATGCCGATCGAGATCTTCGTCGATCACACCGGCCCGATGACGGCGACCGTTGCCGACAACGCGCTGCTGCTCGAGGTGCTCGCCGGCGACGACGGCTATGACCCGCGCATCAAGGCGCCCAAGGTCGACGACTACACCAAGGCGCTCGGCCAGGGCGTGAAGGGCATGAAGATCGGCATCCTCAAGGAAGGCTTTGAGCAGCCGACCGCGGAAGCTGCCGTGAACGAGAGCGTGCGCGAGGCGGCCAAGCGTTTCAAGGATCTCGGCGCCACCGTCGAGACCGTCTCGATCCCGATGCACCTCGTCGGCCCCGCGATCTGGACGCCGATCGGCACCGAGGGCATGACCCAGACCATGATGTATGGCGACGGCTATGGCCTGTCCCGCTCCGACCTCTACTCGACCTCGCTGATGGATTTCCATCGCGGCTGGCGCCGGCAGGCGGACTCGCTGTCGGAGACGACTAAGCTGTTCCTGCTGCTCGGGACCTACATCAACAACAATTTCGGTCCGCGCTATTACGGCAAGGCGCTGAACATCTCCCGTCGCCTCACCGCGGCCTACGACAAGGCTTTCAGGGATTACGATCTCCTGCTGCTGCCGACCACGCCGATGAAGGCGACGAAGCTGCCGGAGCCCACCGCCAGCCGCGAGGACTACGTCGCCCGTGCGCTGGAGATGATCGGCAACACCGCGCCGTTCGACATCACCCATCATCCCGCGATGTCGCTGCCCTGCGGCATGGTCGACGGCCTGCCCGTCGGCCTGATGCTGGTCGGCCGCATGTTCGAGGAATCCACGATCTATCGCGCCGCGCACGCTTTCGAGCAGATCGGCGACTGGAAGAAGATGTGAGCGAGGCATTGATGCAGACGGACGGAACACAGAAGCGTTTTCGAGCGAAGTGGATGCCGGTTCGCGTCAAGAAAACGCGTCAAAACAAGAATCCACCAAATGGCTAACGCGTTCGTCGCGGCGTTCGAGATCCTGAGCTTTGGCGCGATCATCGTCCTGATCGTGCTGGGGCTCGGGATCATCGCCAGCATGATGGGCATCTTCAACTTCGCGCAGGGCGAGTTCGTCCTGCTCGGGGCCTACATCACCTATCTCGCCTACGCCAGGGGCCTGCCGATCTGGGCCGGCATGGTCGCGGCGCCCTTCGTGGTCGGCGCGCTCGGCTTCGTGCTGGAGGCGCTGATCATCCGGCGTTTCTACGCCGCGCCGATCGTGGCGATGCTCGGCACCTATGCGCTGGGCCTGATCATCCGCGAATCCGTGCGCGGGCTGATCGGCGGCTTCTATCTCACCGTGCCGGAGCCGATCGGCGGTTCGATCGACATCGGCGCGATGCACATCTCGGCCTGGCGCTTCACTATCATCGTCATCACGCTGCTGGTGATGGGCGGCTGTTATCTCCTGCTCTCGCGCACGAGCTTTGGCCTCCGCGTCCGCGCCACGCTGGAAAACCCTTCGCTGGCGCGTGCCTCCGGCATCTCCACGCCGCTGATCTATGGCGCCACCTTTGCCTTCGGCGCGGCGCTCGCCGGCCTCGCCGGGGCGCTGATCGTGCCCGTGTTCAGCCTGTTCGCCGATCTCGGCCTGCGCTTCCTGATCCAGGGCTTCGTCGCGGTCATGGTCGGCGGCGTCGGCTCCTTCATCGGGCCGGTCGCAGGCGCCGGCGTCATCGGCACGCTCAGTGCCGCGCTGCCATGGGTGATGGCGCCCGTCGTCGCCGACGTCCTCGTCTTCGTGCTTGCTATTGTCTTCATCAAATTCCGGCCGCAGGGCCTCATCGCTGGAAAAGGGGTTTAGTCACATGTTCGATCGTACGCAGCTCTCACGCCGCCGCTTTCTCTCCAATTTCGCCTTTGCGTCCGGCGCGGTCGCAACCGGCGTCGGCAGCTGGGTGATCCCGGCCCCCTGGGCCAATGCGGCCGAAGCCCCGATCAAGGTCGGCATTGCCACCGATCTCACCGGCCCGATCGCCTACGCGGGCAATGCCGACGCCAACGTCGCCAAGATGGTGATCAAGGAGATCAACGCCGCCGGCGGCATGCTCGGCCGTCCGCTCGAGCTCTATATCGAGGACACCGCCTCGAACGAATCCGTCGCCGTCGGCAACGTCCGCAAGCTGATCCAGCGCGACAAGGTCGACATGGTGCTGGGCGGCATCACCTCCTCGATGCGCAACGCGATCAAGGATCCGATCGTGGCGCGCGGCAAGACGCTCTACATCTATCCGCAGCTCTACGAAGGCAAGGAATGCACGCCCTATCTGTTTTGCACCGGCCCGACGCCGGCGCAGCAGTGCGACGAGTTCATCCCCTGGCTGATCAAGAACGGTGGCAAGAAGTTCGCGCTGCCCAGCGCCAACTACGTCTGGCCGCACACACTCAACGTCTACGCGCGCAAGGTGATCGAATCGAACGGCGGCGAGGTCCTGTTCGAGGAATACTATCCGCTCGACCAGGTCGACTTCTCCTCGACCGTCAACCGCATCATCTCCAACAAGGTCGACGTCGTCTTCAACACCGTCATTCCGCCCGGCGTCGGCCCGTTCTTCAAGCAGCTCTATGAAGCGGGCTTCCTCAAGAACGGCGGCCGTCTCGCCTGCGTCTATTACGACGAGAACACGCTCAACATCAACCAGGCCGCCGAGATCGAGGGCCTCGCAAGCTGCCTCGACTATTTCAAGGTGCTGACCAAGGAGAATCCGTTCGACGCAAAAATCCAGGCGGCCTACGAGAAGGACTTTCCGGGCAATTTCCTGTTCGCTGCCGGCAGCGCCGCCACCGGCACCTATCGCGGCCTCAAGCTGTGGGAGGCGGCCGTCAAGGAAGCGGGCAAGATCGACCGCGAATCGGTCGCCGCCGCGCTCGACCATGCCAAGATCGCGGAGGGCCCCGGGGGACCGGCCGAGATGGTGCCGGGCAAGCGGCACTGCAAGATGAAGATGTACACCGCGGTCGCCAAGGGCGGGAACTACGAGATCGTCGGACGCAGCGACGGTCTGGTCGATCCCAAGGAATGCTGAGGCGGAATGCCGAAGTCGATGAGTGTGGTAAGAGAGGCCATCGCCGGCGACGAAGCGGACGATGCGATGGCTGAACGCGCGGCAGCGGTACAGGTCGCGGCAGGACGAAACGTCCTGCCGATCGTGGAGGGCGTCGTGCTGGTCGCGGCGCTGCTCGCGCCGCTGGTGCTGCAGGACTATCTCACGGTGTTCGCGACGCGGGTGATCATCCTCGCGCTGTTCGCGCTGTCGTTCGATCTGGTCTGGGGCTATGCCGGCATCATGAGCTTTGGCCAGGCCCTGTTCTTCGGCTCGGCCGGCTATGGCGTCGCGCTGCTCGCGCGCGACTTGGACATCACCAACATCTTCCTGGTGCTGCCCGCGGGCACCATCATCGGCCTCACCTTCGCGCTGCTGCTCGGCGGCTTCCTGCTGCTGGGCCGGCATCCCTCCAGCGTGATCTTCGTGTCGCTCGGCACGCTCACCGGTTCCTACGCCGCCGATCGCCTGGCGCGCGGCTGGTACTATCTCGGCGGCCAGAACGGCATTCCCTCGATCGCGCCGATGACGCTTGGAGGCTACGAGTTCTCGGAAGGGCCGGCGTTCTACTATCTCGTGCTCGGCATCCTCGTCGTGGTCTATCTGCTCTGCCGCTTCCTGGTGCGCTCACAGTTTGGCCTCGCGCTCGCGGGTCTTCGCGAGAACGAGCAGCGCATCGCCTTCTTCGGCTACAAGGCGCAGCATCTGAAGGCGATCATCTTCACCATCGGCGGCGCCATCGCAGGGCTCGCCGGCAGCCTCTATGCCTTCCATGAGGGTTTCGTATGGCCCAACATGGTCGGCGTCGTCGTCTCGACGCAGGTGGTGCTCTATGTGCTGTTCGGCGGCTCCGGCACGCTGATCGGTGCGGTCATCGGCGCCGTCATCGTCGAAGGCGTCAGCTTCTGGCTGTCCGACAATTATCGCGATATCTGGCCGATCATCCTGGGCGTGCTGCTGTTGCTCGTGATCCTGTTCCGGCCGCTCGGCCTGATCAGCTTCGTGCTGGGCGAGCGCGAACGTGTCGGCAGCTTCGGTGCGAAGCCCAAGGAGAACAAGAAGCAGACCGGAAAGGAGAAGCGCAATGCCGCTCCTTGAGGCCGCGGGCATCAAAAAGATCTTCGGCAAGCTCACCGCGCTCGACGGCGCGGCCCTCACCGTCGGCGAGAACGAGTTTCACGGCCTGATCGGCCCGAACGGCTCGGGCAAGAGCACGCTGATGAAGTGCATTGCCGGGGCCGAGGTGCCGACGCTGGGCAAGGTGAGTTTCGTCAACACCGACATCACCGCGTTCACGCCGACCGAGCGCGCCCGCGCCGGCATGAGCCTGAAATTCCAGATCACCAGCGTGCTGCCGACGCTGACGCTCTACGACAACATCCTGCTCGCGCTCCAGGCGCAGTCCTCGCTGTTCGACCTCCTGTTCTCGCGCACGCGCAGGCTCCTGCACGACCAGGTCATGACCATGCTGACGCAGTTCCGCCTCGCCGATCGCGCCTTCGATGCGGCGGCGGCGCTGTCGCACGGCCAGCAGCAATGGCTGGAGATCGCGATGGCGCTTGCGGGCAAGCCAAAGCTGCTGCTGCTGGACGAGCCGACCGGCGGCATGAGCCTGGAAGAGCGCCGCGTCACCGGCGAATTGCTCCAGCCGATCAAAAAACATTGCTCGCTCGTCATCGTCGAGCACGACCTCGATTTCATCCGCGACATCTGCGATCGCCTGACCGTGCTCGACCAGGGCAAGGTGCTGGCGTCAGGTACCGTGTCCGAGATCCAGGCCAACAAATCCGTCCAGGAGATTTATCTGCGCCGTGCCTGAATTTTTGGACATCAAGCATCTCGACGCCGGCTATGGCCGCAGCCAGGTCCTGTTCGACGTCAACCTCGGCATTCCCTGGCGTGGTGGCGTCGCCGTGCTCGGGCGCAACGGCGCCGGCAAGACCACGTTGATGAAGACCATCGTCGGCGAGCTGCCGGCGTGGAAGGGCGAGGTCGCCTTCGACGGCCGCGACATCAGCCGCCGCGCGACCCAGGAGCGCGTGCGCGCCGGCATCGGCTACGTCCCGCAGGAGCATTCGGTGTTCGCGCGCCTGTCGGTACGCGACAATCTCGCCGTCGGCTCGCTCGCGAGCAGCAAGGCCGACGCCGTCGACCACGTGCTGACCATCTTCCCGAAACTCGGCCAGCGCCTCGACCAGCCGGCCGGCACGCTCTCGGGCGGCGAGCGCAAGATGCTCGCCATCGGCCGCGCCATGCTGGGCGATCCAAAACTGCTGCTGCTCGACGAGCCGACCGAAGGCGTCTGGATCGGCGTCATCGAGGAGATCACCGAGCGCCTGATCGAGCTCGCGAAGAACATCGCCGTCATCATCGTCGAGCAGCACCTCGACCTCGCACTCCGCGTCGCCGATTATGCCTACGTGCTGGACCGCGGAAGGGTCGCACTGCAGGGGGAGGCGACCGATGTGAGGGGCAATCCGGAGCTGCTGCGGTATCTGGCGCCGTAGACCTGATGTCGCTTTCGTCTCCCCAGCAACGCACTCTGCCAATCCCGTCATCCTGAGGTGCGAGGCTTGCGATGCGACCGCATCGCAACGTGAGCCTCGAAGGATGAATGGCCGAGCTGCCAGCGGGGCCGTCGCCCTTCGAGGGCCGCTGAGAAGCGGCCACCTCAGGGTGACGGTGGGAAATTGTCGATTGAGCAGACCGAAGCGAGAGCCGTTGTCTACTTCACCGCCCCAAAGCGGCTGTCGAACGAGTTCGATTGCACCACCGGCGCCGCTCCCATGATCTGCGTCGCTTCACCGGCGCCATCCGACACCGTCGACTTCAGCGCCGGGCGCGTTGCGGCGAGGCGGGTGTCGGGCTTTGGCGGCTCGGCGGGCTTTGCGGCGGCAACAGCCGGCTTCGGCGCGTCCTTCGCTGCGTCCTTGGTCGTGTCGCGGCCGGGCACGAACCGGGTCACCGCGGCTTTCAGACGCGACGCTGCGGTTGGCGGCGTCGTGGACGTGGTAGCCGGGGCTACGGACGCGGTGGCTTGCGGCGGCGGAGGCGTCGTCGCCGTGGTGTCGGCGGTGCCGAGGCCCATCTTGCGGCCAAGGTTCGAGAAGAAGCCGCCACCCTGGGATTTCTCTTGGGATTTTTCCTGTGATTTCTCGACCGGTTGAGCGGCCGCAACGCGGGTGCTGGTCGCGGGTGCGCTGACGGCGACGACCGGCTCTTCCTGCGGCGAGGGCGCGGCCGCGTCGAGATTCGGCTTGGGCGGATTGACGTGGCCGGGGATCGTGCCCGGCGCCTTCGCCATCGCCAGCATCTGCAGCGTGGTGCCTTCGGCGCCCTCCGACAGGCCGGTCGAGCCTTCCGGAATCTTGGCGGCGAAGATCTTGTTCATGCCGCCGTCGATGCCGGTGTTCATGCGTGCCACCGGCGTGCCTTTGGCGACGAGCTTGGCATACTCGGCCTGGTCGCGCGCGTCCTTCTCGCGCACGGCGCTCGCGATCTCCTCGGGGATCACATAGGCCGGGCACTTTGCGGACGCGTCGAACACCGGATCGCGCTTGGCATCGGGCGTCTTCGCCGCGTCGAACACGTACTTCTTCTCGCAGAAATCGACCTTCGGCTCCTGCCGCGTCACCTCGAAATGATCATAGCCCTCTTTGATCATCTTCCAGAACGGCATGTTCGGATTGTTCCGGTGCTTGGCCATGTTCACCGGCGTCATCTTGAACGGATAGGCCTGGAGCTGGAACGCCTTCTGGCCGCCGAAGAAGGACTCGCGGCCGAGCGAATAGATCTCCGCGATCTGCTCGTCGGTCATCGCGTAACAGCCGCGCGAAGAGCAGTCGCCATGCACCATCAGCTGCGAGCCGGAACGGCCCAGAGCCTTGTCGAACGCGTTCGGATAGCCCGTGTTGAACGAGAGGTAATAGGCCGACTGCGGATTCATCTGGCCCGGATTGATCGAGTAGAATCCCTCCGGCGCCTGGCGGTCGCCTTCGCGCACCTTCGGACCCAGATCGCCCGACCAGCGACAGATCGGATAAGTCTTGAGCAGCGCGAACTGGCCGTTGCGGGTCTGCTTCCAGACCTCGAGCTCGGCTTCCTGCTTGAACAGGCGGACCAGGATCGGCGATTGCAGGTCCATGTCCTTCTCGACCATCGCGGCGAGAAGTTTTGGCGGCACCGGCTGGTTGGCCTTGGCGTTGGTCGCGAGCGACACCTGATCGGTGTCGCAGCCGGCCAGCAGAACACTGGCCGTCAGCAGCGCAACCGAAGCCAAGAGCGCGCGAGCAAGCGAACGAGAAATCAAGATGGACCCCACACCGTGCCGGGCAGAGAGCGCGAACCCCAATTCTTTGGAGCATGATCCGACCGGAGATCCGGACCCGTCGTGACGGGCTTTTTCAAACCACGCTCCAGCGCTTATGCCCTGAAGCCATTAATTAAAATTCTAACCTCTGGGTCATGTGGTCGCAACCCGAGCGGGGATCACGAGCCCGTTGGCCCAATGGCATGGTCAACAGAGACTAAATGGACGCGACTTTGGGCCTTACTTGGGCCTTCCGGCCCGATCCAGACAGAGATCGCCGATTTGGGCAGAAAAAGGGTTAATGCGGGGTTACCGGGATTAGTCTGGGGTGGTTTGCCCGGGCGTCAAATTCAGTGTCGTCCTGGCGAAAGCCAGGACCCATAACCCCAGGCAGTGGTTTGGCGAAGATTCGTCGTTCGGTACTCCCAGCGCCCCAAATCGAGAGATTCCGCGGTATGGGTCCTGGCTTTCGCCAGGACGACGGCGGAGGGCGATGGGTCCGACGGGACCAAACCCGCCCGAATCAGCCCAGTTTCCGGCCGATATCGAGGAATTTCTGCCGCCGCTGCTTGCGGATGGCGTCGGCGTCGAGGCCGTGGAGCTCCTCAAACGCCTTGGCGATGGCATCCCCGGTGGTGGCGATCATGGCGGCGGGGTCGCGGTGGGCGCCGCCGACCGGCTCCTTCAGGATGCTGTCGATCACCCCGAAGCGGAGCATGTCCTGGGCGGTGATCTTCATGTTGTTGGCGGCTTCCTGCGCCTTGGTGCCGTCGCGCCAGAGGATGGAGGAGGCGGCCTCCGGCGAGATCACGCTGTAGATCGCGTGCTCCAGCATCAGCACCCGGTTGGCAGTGGTGATCGCGATGGCGCCGCCCGACATGCCTTCGCCGGTGATGATGGCGACGTTCGGCACGCCCAGCGACAGGCACGCGTCGGTCGAGCGCGCGATCGCCTCGGCCTGGCCGCGCTCTTCGGCGCCGATGCCGGGATAGGCGCCGGCGGAATCGGCCAGCGACAGCACCGGCAGGCCGAACCGCTCGGCCATCTCCATCAGCCGCACGCATTTGCGATAGCCCTCGGGCCGCGCCATGCCGAAATTGTGCCGGATGCGGCTCTCGGTGGAATCGCCCTTTTCCTGGCCCATCACGCAGATCGGCTCGCCGCGGAAACGGCCGAAGCCGGCGACCAGGGCCTCGTCCTCGCCGAACTTGCGGTCGCCGGCGAGCGGGGTGAACTCGGTGATCAGGCCCGTGATGAAATCGTTGAAATGCGGCCGCTGCGGATGCCGCGCGACCAGCGTCTTCTGCCACGGCGTCAGGTTCGTATAGAGGTCGGCCAGCGCCTGCCCCGCCTTGTCCTCGATCCGCCCGATCTCGTCACTGATGTCGGTCCCGGAGGCCGCGAGCGTCCGCAGCTCGTCGACCTTGGAGTCGAGCTCGGCGACGGGCTTTTCGAAGTCGAGATAGCTGCGCATCTGGTCTTGCATCAACTCAATATAGGGAGGACGGGGCGAGGCGGCGAAGCGGTTTCAGACCTGCGGAAAGAAGTGTAGCTTCTTCAATGAGTTGGCTTGTGGGCTTCTGGGCCGCCCGCCAAATCAATCGTGAGGCCACGGCTCTTTCCGCGGAGATGTGGCCGAAGTCAAGGCGGTTTCGGCCACCGCTGTCGTCCCGGCGAACGCCGGGACCCATAACCACAGGGAGAATTTGGCGAAGACTCGGAATGATGCGGTCTTTCTGCGGGACTGACACCGGCCCTCACCGATAGATCACGCGGTATGGGTCCCGGCGTCCGCCGGGACGACGACAAGTTATTTCTCCGCCAGCGGGTGCAGGTCGCGCACCAGGCTCTTCAGCCGCTCCTCGACCACATGGGTGTAGATCTGTGTGGTCGAGATGTCGGTGTGGCCGAGCAGGGTCTGCACGATGCGTAAGTCCGCGCCGTTGTGCAGCAGGTGGCTGGCAAAGGCGTGGCGCAGCACGTGCGGGGAGACCAGCCGCGCCTGCAGGCCCGAGGCGATCGCGAGCTCCTTGAGGTCGCGGGCGAAATGCTGCCGGGTCAGGTGCCCGCTCTCGCCGAACGAGGGGAACAGCCATTTCGAGGCGGCGAGGCCGTCTTTCTTCTTCTCCGTCTTCGCGGCTTCGGTCGCGGCGAGATAATCCGCCATCGCCTGCCGCGAGGCCTCGTTGAGCGGCACCAGGCGCTCCTTGTTGCCCTTGCCGCGCACCACGATCATGCGGGCGTCGCGCTTGGCCGCCGTACGCGGCAGCGCCACCAACTCGGAGACGCGCAGGCCGGTGGCGTAGAGCACCTCGAGCAGGCAATAGAGCCGCAAGGCGCGCAGCCGCTTCGAGGGCGATGCCTCCTCCGCCTCGCTCAATTCCTTGGCGCGACGGAGCATGCGGTCGACATCCGCGATCGACAGCACCTTTGGCAGGCCGCGGCCGCGCTTGGGGCCGGACAGGATCGCGGCGGGATCGTCGGTGCGAATGCGCTCGTTCAGGAGGAAGCGGTAGAGATGCCGCATCGCCGACAGGCGGCGCGCGACGCTGGTGGATTTGAAGCCACGCGTGTCGAGATCGGCGAGATAGTCGCGCAGCGTTTGGGTTTCGGCATCCGCAAAATTGTGGCCGACGCGGCCCAGGAACTCGGAGAAGTCCGTGAGATCGCGGCGGTAGGCATCGAGCGTATTGGGGCCGGCGCCCTGTTCCGCCGCGAGCATGTCGAGGAACAGGCCGGTGAGCTTGCTGTCTGAGGGCTTTGCACGCATGCCCTGGAGGCTAGCTCCTATTTCTTGAGAAACTTATCCGGCGGGATCGTCACCGTCATTTCCCGCGGCTTCGGATTGACGAAGTTCGCCAGCGCAAAGACCACGCCATAGACGATGCCGGCGATCACGGCGACGACCGTCAGGAAGCGGAACAGGCTGGGCATCGTGCAAGGTCTCGGTAAAGGTCCAGGCCGGCAAATTAACCAATGAAATCATCCAACATGTTCGCCGTTTCGTGGCAAGAGTCCTCTGGCGAGGCCCCCTTCGGGGTCGTATAGGTGGCCAAAGCAGGCCGCTTTTGGCGGCAGATCGAGCGAGATCCAGAGCGAGATCCAGAGCGAGACCCATGTCCGACGCCGCGTCGCCGATACAAGCTTCGCCTGAGGCCGACATCCTGTCGGCGCTCGGGGCGCGCTCGATCGTGCTCGTCGGCATGATGGGGGTGGGCAAATCCACCATCGGCCGCCGCATGGCGGCCCGGCTCAAGCTGCCCTTCGTCGACGCCGACACCGAGATCGAGGCAGCGGCCGGCATGACCATACCAGAGATCTTCGAGCGCCATGGCGAGGCCCATTTCCGCGACGGCGAGGCGCGGGTGATCGCGCGCCTGCTCGACGGCGGCCCGGTGGTGCTGGCGACCGGCGGCGGCGCCTTCATGCGCGAGGAGACGCGGACCCGGATCGCGGCGAAGGCGGTCTCGATCTGGCTCAAGGCCGACCACGACGTCATCATGCGCCGCGTTCGCCGCCGCGCCGATCGTCCGCTGCTCCAGACCGCCGATCCGGAAGGGACGGTGACGCGCCTGCTCACCGAGCGCGAACCTGTCTACAGCCATGCCGACCTCACCATCGCCTCCCGCGACGTGCCGCACGACAAGATCGTCGAGGAATGCATCGAGACGCTGCGCGCGCATCTTTGCGGTGAGCAGGCGTCCCAGCCACCTGCCGACGTTGCGAGTGCCGTACGATGACCGCGCCCCTGAAACATTCCGACCCCGTCAACGTCGATGTCGCGCTCGGCGACCGCGCCTATGACATCGTCATCGGCCGTGGCGTGCTGGCCTCGCTCGGCGAACGGGTCGCGCGCTTACGGCCCGGCGTGCGCACCGCGATCGTGACGGATCGCACCGTCGCAAAACACTGGCTCGAGCCGACGGAAGCATCGCTCGCGGCCGCCGGCATTCCGACCTCGCGCATCGTGGTCGAGGAAGGCGAGATCTCGAAAACCTATGCCGGCCTCGAAAAGGTCAGCGAAGCCCTGATCGCGGCCAGGATCGAGCGCAACGATCTCGTCATCGCGCTCGGCGGCGGCGTGGTCGGCGATCTCGCCGGCTTTGCCGCCGCGATCCTGCGCCGCGGCGTCGATTTCGTGCAGGTGCCGACCTCGCTCTTGGCACAGGTCGATTCCAGCGTCGGCGGCAAGACCGGCATCAACTCGCCGCAGGGCAAGAATTTGCTCGGCGCCTTCCACCAGCCGGTGCTGGTGATTGCCGACACCGCCGTGCTCGACACGCTGTCGCCGCGGCAATTCCGCGCCGGCTATGCCGAGGTCGCCAAATACGGCGTGCTCGGCGACGAGGCCTTCTTCACCTGGCTGGAAAAGAATCACGCCGACATCTTCAAGGGCGGCTCGGCGCGCGAGCACGCGATCGCGACCTCCTGCCGCGCCAAGGCCGGCGTGGTCTCGCGCGACGAGCGCGAGACCGGCGAGCGCGCGCTGCTCAATCTCGGCCACACTTTCGGCCACGCGCTCGAAGCTGCGACCGGCTTCTCCGACCGCCTGTTCCACGGCGAGGGGGTCGCGATCGGCACGACGCTGGCGGCGCAATTCTCGGCGAAGCTCGGCATGATCCGCGAGGCCGACGCGGCGCGCGTCGAGCGGCATCTCATTGAGGCCGGACTGCCGACCCGCTTGCAGGACATCGCGGGCTTTTCGCAGGAAGGGCTTGCCGATGCCGACGCGCTGATGGCCCTGATGGCGCAGGACAAGAAGGTCAAGCGCGGCAAGCTCACCTTCATCCTGCTCGAGGCTGTGGGGCGCGCCGTGATCGCAAAGGATGTCGAGCCGGCCCCGGTGCGCGACTTCCTGAAAGAGAAGCTCGCTCACAAGGCGTGACGCGCGGCCGAACTTCGTGAAAGCGTTTTCGAGCGAAGTGGGGACCGGTTCGCGCAAGGAAAACGCGTCAAGACAAGAAACTTGAGTGGTTCATGGACTGGCTCGGATTCACCATCGTCGTCCTCTGCCTGCTGGTCTCGGCGTTCTTCGCCGCGAGCGAGACCGCGCTGACCGGCGCCTCGCGCGCCAGCATGCTGCGACTCTCCAAGCAGGGTAATCACGACGCCGACGTGGTCTCGCAGCTGCTCGACATGCGCGAGCGCCTGATCGGCGCGCTGCTGCTCGGCAACAACATCGCCAATATCGGCGCCTCCGCGCTCGCCACCGCCATCTTCACGTCCTGGTTCGGCGATGTCGGCGTGCTCTACGCCACCGGCGTGATGACCGCGCTGGTGGTGATCTTCGCGGAAGTGCTGCCCAAGACCATCGCCATCAACGCGCCCGACCGCATGGCGCTTGCGGTCGCGCGCCCGATGCGGCTGACCATGTATGTGCTGGGGCCGCTGCTCAAGATCGTCGAAGTCATCGTGCGCCTCCTGATGCGCCTGTTCGGCCTCGCCGGCGAGCACCAGGCCATCCTGTCGCCGACCGAGCGCCTGCGCGGCGCGGTCGACCTGTTGCATCACGAGGGCAAGTTCGAGAAGCAGGACCGCGACATGCTCGGCGGCCTGTTGGACCTGCGCGAGCTCCAGGTCTCCGACGTCATGATCCATCGCACCGAGATGATGATGATCAACGCCGACCTGCCGCCGGAGGAGCTGGTGCGCGAGGTGCTGGCGACCGAATACACCCGCATTCCGCTCTGGCGCGAGAAGCCGGAAAACATCATCGGCGTGCTCCACGCCAAGGATCTGCTGCGCGCGATCCGCGCCGCCGAAGGCGACACCTCGCGCATCGACGTCTCCACCATCGCGCTGCCGCCCTGGTTCGTGCCGGAGATGCGCCCGGTCTCCGAGCAGCTCAAGGCGTTCCGCCGGCGCAAGACCCATTTCGCGCTGGTCGTCGACGAGTACGGCGAAGTCGAAGGTCTCGTGACGCTGGAAGACATTCTGGAGGAGATCGTCGGTGACATTTCCGACGAGCACGACGTCGTGGTCGCCGGCGTGCGCGCCCAGCCTGACGGCTCGGTCGTGGTCGACGGCTCGGTGCCGATCCGCGATCTCAATCGCGCCATGGACTGGCATCTGCCCGATGAAGAGGCAACCACGGTCGCGGGCCTCGTCATTCACGAGGCGCGCTCGATCCCCGATCGCGGCCAGAGCTTCACGTTCCACGGCTTCCGTTTCCGCGTCCTGCGCCGCGAACGCAACCGCATCACCGCGCTCCGTATTTCACCGGTGCCGCGCGAGGCGGAGCTGGAGGAGGCAAAGCCGAGGCGGGCCGGGACGTCGTTTTGACGCACGGTGTCATCGTCCGCGCAGGCGGACGATCCAGCACGCCGCGGCTTATCAATTGAATCTCGCCAGCAGTGTTTACTGGATGCCCCGCCGGAGCCTGTCATCGGGCTCGCCGAAGGCGAGACCCGGTGGCGGGGCATGACAGCCGAATTGGCGAGCTAGCTCCCGCCTTCCCCCGGCGCCTGCGCGTGGATCGCGAGCGCGTGCACGCTGCCGGAGAGTTCCGCGGCCAGCGCCGCATTTATCATGCGATGGCGATCGACCCGGCTCTTCCCTTTGAAGGCTTGAGACACAATATAAACGCGAAAGTGCGTCTCGCCGCTCGGCCGATGGCCGGCATGGCCCTCATGCAGGTGTGACTCGTCGACGACCTGCAGGCTTTCCGGCGTGAAAGCTTCCTGCAACTTGTTGCTGATAGTATCGCTCATAGCCATGTGTGTGCCATTCAGGTGCAGAGATCGCACTCCGTTATTTGCCGGGTTCGCAGCTAATTGCAATGTCAAGACTTGAAGGTTTTTGCATTGCGTAGTCAAAGTCAGCCATGCCGATCGATTCATCAAAGTTCTTCGACTCCATTCGCGTCAAGCCGCGGGGCAAGCAGCCCGAGGTGAAGCCGCGCGACACCGCGGTCGCGTGCGAATGGGCCGGGTGCCAGAACAAGGGCGCACACCGCGCGCCGAAGGGGCGTGAGAACCAGCGCGAGTACTGGCATTTCTGTCTGAACCACGTGCGCGAGTACAACCAGAACTACAATTTCTTCTCCGGCATGAATGCCGACGCCGTCGCGCGCTACCAGAAGGATGCGCTGACCGGCCACCGTCCGACCTGGAAGATGGGTGCCAATGGCGGCAAGAAGGGTGCGGAAGCCGAGATCGATATGGCGTCCGATCCGTTCAGTATGTTCAGCGAGATCAACGGCCGCGCCAACTGGCGGAAGGGGCCGGACGCCCAGCCCAAGGCCGAGACGCGCAAGGTGATGAACGCCGAGCGCAAGGCGCTCCAGGTCATGGGCCTCGGTCCCAGTGCCACGCTCGCCGACGTCAAGACCAAGTACAAGGCGCTGGTGAAGCAGCACCACCCCGACGCCAATGGCGGCGACCGCTCCACCGAAGACCGCCTGATCGAGATCATCAAGGCGTATAATTATCTGAAGACGGTCGTGCGGGAGGCCTAGGCGGCGACCTCGGGGAAGGACAGTTCGCAAACCAGTCCTTCCGGCCTCCACTGCCGAGTAACCTTTCCTCGCAAGGTCCGGATGATGCCATCGATCGCGCCGACCCCGAAGCCCCTGCGCGTCGGCGGCTCGTTGACCCGGGGACCGCCGCTCTCCGACCAATGCAGCACGAGGGGCTCTGCATCATTGGCCGCCCAGCGGATCTCCAACGTGCCCGAAGGCGTCGACAGCGACCCGTATTTGGCAGCGTTGGTCGCCAGCTCATGCAGCGCGACCGCGACCGACTGGGCGAGGGTAGGCGGCAGATGGACGTCGTCTCCCGCGATCCTGATCCGCTCGCCGTCCCGGCTTGCGTAGGGCCGCAGTTCCTCTTCGACGATGGTCTTCAGATTCGCGCCGGTCCAGCGCGAGGCCGAGAACAGCCTCTGCACGTTGGCAAGGGCGCTGAGTCGGCCCTGAAACGCGGTCTGGAACTCTTCTGCGGTGTCTGCCTTCGTCAGCCGCAGCATCGCCTGAGCCACTGCGAGCAAATTGTTCGAACGATGGTCGACCTCGGAGGTGAGGAGCATCATCCGCTGCTCGGCCTGCTTGCGGGCCGTGATGTCGACCAGCATGTTCACCGCCCCAACCAATCGGCCGCGTTTGTCGCGCAGCGGCGTCGGGTACGGCATGAAGCAGATCCGGGAACCGTCCGGCCGTTCGGCCACGGCTTCGACATCGCGCACGGGCCGGTTCTGCCTGAGCGCGATGGCCATCGGGCATTCATCGTGGGGGAGCGGCGTGCCGTCAGGCAGGTAGAGCTTCCATGTCACGCACCACATCTCGCCGATCTTTGGCGTGCGTCCGGCAAAATCGACGCAGGCGCGATTGAAGAACGTGATGTGGCCGTCTGCGTCGGTCGTGTAGACCGCGGCGGGCAACGCCTGGAGCAAGTCGCGAAAGCGCCTTTCGGAATCGGCGTCGGCCTCGCTCCGGCTCGTCGCATAGCTGGCGGCGATCTCGCCGATTCTGGCCTCGTCCGAATGTCCTAACAAGTCCAGCATAGCGTTCCTGATCTACCGGGGGCAGATAGGTAAGTCGCCAGGCGCTCGGGCGTTCCTGCATGGCCGCCAGTCCGTCCTCGCAATCACGGCCTCTTGCGACGTGTTGCGCTGGCGCGTTCAGCCAACCAGCCGTGGCCCGGATGGAGCGTCGGCGTCATCCGGGACTTTCTCGCACAGCAATCGGCTTCCCCGGATTACGCTTCGCTCCATCCGGGCCACTGCATCATTCTTTTGGCATCGCCCCGACGTAAGACGAACTCGGCCGGATCAGCCGTCCCGTCCGCTGCTGTTCGCGGGCATGCGCGGTCCAGCCGGCGGCGCGCGCCACCGCGAAGATCGGCGTGAACGCCTGCCTTGGAATCGCCAGCGCATCGAGCAGGATCGCGGTGAAGAACTCCACATTCGTCTCCAGCGGCCGCTCCGGGTTCTTCTTGCGCAGCGCCGCGCGGATATAGGCCTCGACCTCGCCGGCGAAGGGCAGGTCGGCGCCGTTGGAGGCGAGGGCCTCGATCGCGGTCTTCAGCACGTCGGCGCGCGGATCGCGCACGCGATAGACGCGATGACCAAAGCCCATCATGCGCTCGCCGCGCGCCAGCGCCGCGTCGACCCAGGGCTGGATCCGCTCGCGCGAACCGATGGCGTCGAGCATTTCCAGCACCGGCTCCGGCGCGCCGCCATGCAAGGGGCCGGTCAGCGCGCAATAGCCGGCGGTGACGGCCGCGAACAGATCGGCCTGGGTCGAGGCCACCACGCGCGTGGTGAAGGTCGAGGCGTTCATGCCGTGGTCGCAGACGGTGACGAGATAGGCATCGAGCGCCGTGACCTCGCGAGAGGCCGGCGCACGCCCATGCAGCATGCGAAGCGTGTCGGCGGCGTGGCTCGCGCTCGGATCGGGCGCGACCGGCTCGAGCCCCTTGGCGCGCCGCACCAGCGCGCCGGCGATTACCGGAAACGCGCCGACGATGGTCGCCTCATGTTCCAGCCCGTGCTCGGCGCGAAGGCCCGCAACGGCCACGCGAAACCCGTCGACGATCCCCATGCCGTGCGTCGCCGGCAGCAGGTCGGCGAGCCGCGCGAAGGCACGCTCGCGTGCGGCGCCCAGGCTCGCCCGCACATTGGCCTCGCTCAGCGAGGTCTTGCTGGCGCCGTTCCAGAGCCGGGCGGTGACGCCCTCAAAGCTCGACTTGACGGCCAGCCGGCCGACATGCTCGCCGGCGATGATCAGCTCGCCGCGCTCGCCGTCGACATGGCTCAGCACGGTCTCGGCCGCGGGGACGCCGTCCAGCCCGATCTGGCTTTTGGTGAGGTGGATGTTCATGGCCCAAATCTCCTGTTCTACGCAGGACAAAAGTCGGGCCTCTCGACAGATTGATCAATCTTGATTACATAAATCAATATGAATAATTCCGATGAGCTCTATCTCTCCGCCCGGGAGGCCGCCGCCGAGCTCGCGATCTCGCCGGCCACGCTCTACGCCTATGTCAGCCGCGGCCTGATCCGCTCCGAGCCGACGCCGGATTCGCGCAAGAACCGCTACCGCGCCGAGGATGTCCGCGCCCTGAAGGAGCGCCGGGTGCCGTCGCCGGAGCCGCGCGGGCTGCGCAGCTTCGATGCCGACCTGCCGGTCATGGACACGGAGATCTCGACCATCACCGAGGAGGGCGCGATCTATCGCGGCGTCAATTGCGTCGATCTCGCCGAGAACGACACGCTGGAACACACGGCAACGCTGCTCTGGGACGTCTCCGGCGTCGATCCGTTTGCGCCCGATAATCAGCCCGAGATATCCGAGGAGATGCGTACGATCGCAGGGGCAGCGCGGCGGGCGGCGCCGATCGACCGGGCCATCGCCGTGCTGGCGCTGGCCGCGAGCGCCGATCCCCGCGCCTTCACCCGTGCACCCGATGGCCGCGCCATGGTCGGCGCGCGCATCGTCCGCCTGCTGGTTGCAACCATGCTCAATGCGGAAGCCTCGGCCGAGCCGTTGCATCAGCAGGTCGCGCGCGTCTGGGCGGCGGACAACAAGCATGCGCCCGATCTGATCCGCCGCGCGCTGGTTCTGCTCGCCGATCATGAGCTGAACGCCTCGACCTTCACCGCGCGCTGCGCGGCCTCGACCGGCCTCAATCTCTACGACGCTGTCATTGCCGGCCTCGCCGCGCTGAAGGGGCCGAAACATGGCGGCGCCGGCGTGCTGGCTTCGCAGCTGGTGAAAACGCTGGTCGACCGCGACGTCGCTCCCGTGGTGCGCGAACGCGTCGCGCTCGGCGAGCGCTTCGCCGGCTTCGGCCACGGCGTCTACAAGCGCGGCGATCCCCGCGCGCAATCGCTGCTGAATGCGCTCTCGCGCGCCGGCGCGCCGCGCAAATTCACGCGCGAAGTGCCGGAGCGGATTGCGGAGGCGACCGGCGAATTCGTCAACATCGACTATGCGCTCGCCGTCCTCGTGCATGCCCTGCGGCTGCCTGCCGGCAGCGAGCTCGCCCTGTTCGCGATGGCCCGCAACGTCGGCTGGATCGCCCATGCCAGCGAGCAATTGCAGTTCGGCAAGCTGATCAGGCCAAGGGCAAGGTATGTGGGGCCGGCGCCGGGGCGGAGGGCGGGGGGTGGTTAGAACATCTCTGCGCAGTCGTCCCTGCGAACGCAGGGACCCATACCGCGTGATCTATCGATTGCGACCGGCAGGCGTACCGAACGGCCAGTCTTCGCCAAACCACTCCCTGTGGTTATGGGTCCCTGCGTCCGCAGGGACGACACCTGCGGTGTGGCGCCATCAACCCCGCGGCTTCGCCTCGGCGACACCGGCCCCGTTCCGCCGGCGATAGATCCAGACCGCCACGCCCAGCACGATCGCCACGGCCGCCACGGTCAAAATCCAGATGTGCTTGCCGACATGCCCGTGATGATGCAGCCCGGCATATTCGTGCAGGGCCGACACGGCCAGCACGCCCGGCAGCACATGCGCGGGGGCCCAGACCAGGATTGCCGGGATGTTGATCGCGTAGAAGCGGGCAGGGGGCATCCCGAGCGCGCCGGCCGTAACCGGGACAAACGCGCGGATCGGCGGCACGAAACGGGCGAAGAACACGGCCCAGGTGCCGAAGCGGTGGAAGAAGCTCTCGCTCTCCTCGACCACGCGCGGATAATTGGTCAGCGGCCAGGTGTTGAGGATCTCGCGCTGCTGCCGGTGCCCGATCCAGTAGGCCGAGCCGTCACCCAGCACGGCCCCGGTCGCTGCCGCCAGCAGCACCCAGCCGAGCTTCAGCTCGCCGCCCGGGACCAGGGCGCTGAGCGCCAGGATGATGGTCGAGCCCGGGACCACCGATCCCACCACCGGAACGGCTTCCAGAAGCGCCGCCAGGAACAGGGTCAGATAAGCCAGCCACGCATGGGCCGAAACGAACAAGATGAAGGGATCGAGGAATGACGTCACGTCGGCTTTCGTGTTGGGCGGGGCCAGGCGGGTTCAGACCCTACATAAGTAAGGTGAGGCGGCAAAAAGTGCCATTCGCGTGGGCAGGCCAGCTGACCCGCCTGAAATTCGAGCGGGATTCGCAGGGCAGCCTTCCAAAAATCGCGCTCCTTGCCTATCTAAATGAAAAGACAATGGAACTTTGATTGCGGGGCGGGCTTCTGCCCGCACGTTGTCTCTGATAGGTTCGCAAACGCACCCAGCCGCAGCCACCGTGCAATAACTGGTCTCGGGATCGCCCGGGACCTCGGAGGATTGATGACGACCGCCGCTCTGTCCAAAGTTGAGGAAGTTTCCGGTTTGCCCGACATGAAGGTGTCGGTGCGCCAGGTGTTCGGGATCGACAGCGATCTCGAAGTGCCGGCCTATTCCGAAGTCGATCCTCACGTGCCCGAAGTCGATTCCGACTACCGCTTCGACCGCGCCACCACGCTCGCCATTCTCGCCGGCTTCGCCCGCAATCGCCGCGTGATGGTGACCGGCTATCACGGTACCGGCAAATCCACCCATATCGAGCAGGTCGCCGCCCGCCTGAACTGGCCGTGCGTGCGCGTCAACCTCGACAGCCATATCAGCCGTATCGACCTCGTCGGCAAGGACTCGATCGTGGTCCGCGACGGCAAGCAGGTCACCGAATTCCGCGACGGCATCCTGCCCTGGGCGCTTCAGCACAACGTCGCGCTGGTGTTCGACGAATACGACGCCGGTCGCCCGGACGTGATGTTCGTGATCCAGCGCGTGCTGGAGGTCTCCGGCCGCCTGACGCTGCTGGACCAGAACAAGGTGATCAAGCCGCATCCGTCCTTCCGCCTGTTCGCGACCGCCAACACGGTCGGCCTCGGCGACACCTCGGGCCTCTATCACGGCACCCAGCAGATCAACCAGGGCCAGATGGACCGCTGGTCGATCGTCACCACGCTGAACTATCTCAGCCATGACGAGGAAGTGGAGATCGTGCTCGCGAAGGCCAAGCATTATCGCACCCAGGAAGGCCGCGACATCGTCAACAAGATGGTGCGCCTTGCCGATCTCACCCGCAACGCCTTCGCCAATGGCGATTTGTCGACGGTGATGAGCCCGCGCACGGTGATCACCTGGGCGGAGAACGCCGACATCTTCGGCGATATCGGTTTCGCCTTCCGCGTCACCTTCCTCAACAAGTGCGACGAGCTCGAGCGTCCCCTGGTGGCCGAGTTCTACCAGCGCTGCTTCAACGCGGAGCTGCCGGAATCGGCGGTCAACGTGGCGCTCAGCTAGGCCATGCCAACCATCACCGTCGAGCGCACCATTGGGACCACCAAGAAGGCTGTGCTCGCCGGGCTCGGCGCCTATAACGACGAGCAGTTCGGGAAGCAGAGGGCCAAGAGCATCGCGGTCTCGTTGAAGGACGGCCGCAAGATCGTCGGCGGCATCGTCGGGCATCTCTGGGCCACGGTTCTGTTCATCCAGTATTTCTGGATCGACCAGAAGCAGCGCGGCAAGGGGCTTGGCACGAAGCTGATCGCGGCGATCGAGGACGAGGCAAGACGGCAGGGCGCGATCCAGGCCCATGTCGACACGATGAGTTTCCAGGCGCCGGGCTTCTATCGTTCCTGCGGGTACGAGGAATTCGGCACTCTCAAGGGCTATCCCGGCGGCGTGACGCGCCATTCGTTTACGAAGTCGCTATGAGCACATCATCATCCAATTCCAAATTCCGTAACAGCAAGGAAGCGCCGACCGAGCCGTTCAAGCGCTCGGTGGCCTCCTGCCTCAAGGCGATCGCGAAATCGCCCGAGCTCGAGGTCTCCTTTGCCGCCGAGCGGCCGGGCCTTGCGCCGGGCAAGGCGCGGCTGCCCGAGCCGGCGCGCAAGATGACCAAGCGTGACGCCGCGGTCGTGCGCGGCCACGCCGACTCCATCGCGCTGAAGCTTGCCTGTCACGATCCGAAGCTGCATCGCAAGCTGATGCCGGGCAATCCGCAGGCGCGCGGCGTGTTCGAGGCGGTCGAGCAGGCTCGCGTCGAGGCCATCGGCGCGCGCCGCATGGCGGGCGTTGCGAAAAACCTCACCGCGATGCTCGACGATCATTTCCATCGCGGCAAGTTCGACGAGATCACCGACCGCGCCGACGCGCCGCTGGCCGACGCGCTGGCGATGCTGGTGCGCGAGCGCCTGACCGGCATGGCGCCGCCGACGGCTGCGAAGAAGATGGTCGATCTCTGGCGGCCGATTCTCGAAGACAAGATCGGCAAGCGGCTCGACCGGCTCGATGGCGTGGTCGAGGACCAGGCCAGGTTCGGCGACGCCGTGCATGACCTCCTGTCCGCGCTCGAGCTCGGCGACGAGCGCAATGCCGACAGCGAAGAGAATGACGACAACGACGAAAACCGCGACGGCGACAACGACCAGTCCGGCGCCGAGGGCTCGCCCGATTCCGATGCCGCCCAGGACATGGGCGCCGACCAGGCGCAGGCGTCGAGCGAGGAGATGAGCGAGAGCGCGATGGAAAGCGCGCAGGCCTCGACCTCAGACACGTTCGACGACGGCGAACTCGGCGACGACGAGACGCCGGGCGAGGCGACGCGGCCGAATTCGCACGGGAAGAACGAGCCGCGCGGGCCGGAATATCACGCCTTCGCGCCGAAGTTCGACGAAGTCATCGCGGCCGAAGATCTCTGCGACCATGACGAGCTGGAGCGCCTGCGCGCCTATCTCGACAAGCAGCTCGCGCATCTGCAGGGCATCGTCGCCCGGCTCGCCAACCGGCTGCAGCGCAAGCTGATGGCGCAGCAGAACCGCGCCTGGGAGTTCGATCTCGAAGAGGGTATCCTCGACCCCGCGCGGCTGTCGCGCGTCGTCACCGATCCCTATCATCCGCTGTCCTTCATGCACGAGAAGGAGGCGACGTTCCGCGACACCGTGGTGACGCTGCTGCTCGACAATTCCGGTTCGATGCGCGGTCGCCCGATCACGGTCGCGGCGACCTGCGCCGACATTCTCGCGCGCACGCTGGAGCGTTGCGGCGTCAAGGTCGAGATTCTGGGCTTCACCACGCGCGCCTGGAAGGGCGGGCAGTCGCGTGAGGCGTGGCTTGCCGCCGGCAAGCCGGCCAATCCCGGCCGTCTCAACGACCTCCGCCACATCATCTACAAGTCCGCCGACGCGCCCTGGCGCCGTGCGCGGAAAAATCTTGGCCTGATGATGCGCGAGGGACTGCTGAAGGAGAACATCGACGGCGAGGCGCTGGACTGGGCGCACAAGCGCCTGCTCGGCCGGCCCGAGCAGCGCAAGATCCTGATGATGATCTCGGACGGCGCGCCGGTCGACGATTCCACGCTGTCGGTCAACGCCGGCAACTATCTCGAGCGGCACCTGCGCTACATCATCGAGGAGATCGAGACCCGCTCGCCGGTCGAACTGATCGCGATCGGCATCGGCCATGACGTCACGCGCTACTATCGCCGCGCGGTGACGATCGTGGACGCCGAGGAGCTCGGCGGCGCCATCACCGAGAAGCTTGCCGAACTGTTCAGCGAGACCAACACCGCGCCGAGCCAGCCGGCCGGCCGGCCGCGACGCAAACTGCATTCGTGAGCACCCATCGATCCCGCCGCAGCTTCCTTGGCCACGCGGCGGCGGGATTTTCCACTTTCGCACTGTCCCGATTGGCGCAGGCGCAAGCCACGACCGAGCCGCCGCCGCGCCCGCTCCAGGTCGAGCGCGCCGTCGCCGAGCCGGTCAGCATCGAGGTCAACGCGCGGCCGATCGCCAGTTTCGAGCCGCGCGACCGTTCGCGCACGCGCTTCGGTTCGCTGGAGTATCGCAGCGGCCTGGTGCTGACCTCGCCCTATCGCGGCTTCGGCGGCCTGTCCGGCATCCGGCTCGACGCCAAGGGCGAGCGCTTCCTCGCGATCTCCGACCAGGGCGGCTGGTTCACCGGCAGCATCCGCTATTCCGGCGGCAAGATGATCGGGCTCGACGATGTCGAGGCATCCCCGATGCTCAATTCCGAGGGCCGGCCGATCACGGAGAAGCGGTTCTGGTACGACACCGAGTCGCTCGCGCGCGACGGCAATGTCGTCTATGTCGGGCTTGAGCGCGTCAACCAGATCCTGCGTTTCGATTTCGCCAAGGGCGGCACGCGCGCCCGCGGCGAGGTGGTGCCGACGCCGGCGGCCGTGCGGAAGCTGCCCACCAACAAGGGGCTCGAAGCGATGGTCGTCGTGCCGAAAGGCCAGCCGCTCGCGGGCAGCCTGATCGCCTTCTCCGAGCGCGGGCTCGACGCCGACGGCAATCTGGTCGCGTTCCTGATCGGCGGTCCGTCGCCCGGCCAGTTCAGCGTCCGCCGCACCGAAAAATTCGACATCAGCGATGCGGTGCTGCTGCCGTCCGGCGAGCTTCTCATCCTCGAACGCAAATTCTCCTGGTTCACCGGCATTAACATCCGCATCCGGTCGATCCCCCTGAAATCCATCGCGCCCAACGCGCTGGTCGACGGGCCTGCGCTGTTCGCCGCCGATCTCGGCCACGAGGTCGACAACATGGAAGGCATCGACGCCCACGTCACGCCCGCGGGCGAGACCGTGCTGACGCTGGTCTCGGACGACAATTTTTCATTGCTCCAGCGTACGCTGCTGCTCCAGTTCACGCTTGTGGAGTGAACGTTCGCCGCCCGTATCGCGACACACCCTCATGCCCTTCCGCCGCGCCATCCTCGCCCTTGCCCTCACGCTCGCCGCGCTGTCGCCGGCCTTTGCGACGGCCGAGCACCGGTATGGAAAGAACGAATACGCCATCATCCTGGGCGGCCGCGCGCCGAACGGGAAACTCTCCGTCGCCGCCCATGGCGGCGGCGAGACCGGCGGCGAGGGTTTTCGCATCTATCTGATGGCGGAGCCTGGCCATCGCCGGCTGATGACGCTCGACAACGTCAACGACGACAACATCCTCGACACCGCGCCGGATGCGTTCCACGCCGCCTGGTCGGCCGATTCGCGCACCGTCGCCGTCTCCTTCCGCAGCGAGCGCCATATCGTCACGCTGAACCTCTACGCCATCGACGGCCGTCGCGCGCGCCTCGTCGATGCGCCGGACCTGTTTCGCGACGCGACCGGCCGCAGCATCGATCGCAAGACCGACGGCGATATGCGCACATCGGTCCCCGCGCTGACCTGGCAGGCGCCGCGGCGCTTCCATCTCACCGACTACCGCGTGTTCGTGCTCGACGACGCCGCGCTCGCAGACAAGCTCGGGCCGCTCGGCAAGGCGACAGCGATGAAGGACGGCCGCACCACCATCCAGTTTTCCGCCGAGGCCGACAGCGAGCTGCTGCCCGACGGCCGCATCCGCATGGGCAAGCCCAGGGCGGGCCAGTTCGAGGAACTTGAGTAGGGGCCTTTGTCGTCCCTGCGAACGCAGGGACCCATACCGCGTGATTTATCGATTGCGGATGGTAGAAGTCCCGAACCACCAGTCTTCGTCAAACCTCTCCCTGGGGTTATGGGTCCCTGCGTTCGCAGGGACGACGGCGGAGATCGCGGCACGATCCCGTGATCATATGACGCGCGCAATGCATGGCCTCGCTGGCGGGCATGCTTGCCACGCCGCTGGAAATTCGCGCATCCCTCACTACACTCCCCTTAATCTCCCCTCTCATCCCCCGGAACTCCCCCGCATGAGCGCCCTGTTTTCCCCGATCAAGCTGCGCGGCCTGACGTTGAAGAACCGCGTCGTGGTGTCGCCGATGTGCCAGTATTCGGCCGAGGACGGCGTTCCGACCGACTGGCACTTCACCCACATCAACAATCTTTCGCTGTCGGGCGCGGCGATGTTCTGCATCGAGGCGACCCATGTCGAGGCGATCGGCCGCATCACGCCGGGCTGCCTCGGGCTCTACAGCGATGCCGCCGAAGCCGCGCTGAAGCAGATCCTCGCCTCCGTGCGCAAGCATTCCTCCACCGCGGTCGCGATGCAGCTCGCCCATGCTGGCCGCAAGGCCTCCAGCGCGCGGCCCTGGGACGGCGGCCAGCTGATCCCGGTCAGTGAAGGCGGCTGGCAGACGGTGGCCCCAAGCGCGCTGCCGCACAAGGAGGGCGAGGCCGCGCCGCTGGCGCTCGATGCCGCGGGCCTGATGCGCATCCGCGAGGCCTTCGTCGAGGCCGCGAAACGCGCCGAGCGTATCGGCATCGACGCCATCGAGCTGCACGGCGCGCACGGCTATCTGATGCATCAGTTCCTGTCGCCGATCTCGAACCGGCGTACCGACGAGTATGGCGGTTCGCTCGCAAACCGCATGAGCTTCCCGCTCGAGATCTACGACGCGGTCCGCGCCGCCTTCCCGCACGACAAGCCGATCGGCATGCGGGTGTCGTCGACCGATTGGGTCGAGGGCGGCTGGGATCTGGCGCAGACCATCGAATTCGCGAGCGCGTTGAAGGCGCGAGGCATCGACTGGATCGATGCCTCCTCCGGCGGCGTCTCGCCGCTGCAGAAGATTCCGCTCGGCCCCGGCTATCAGGTGCAGTTCGCAGACGCCATCCGCCGCGAGACGGGACTGCCCACCATCGCCGTCGGCATGATTTCCGATGCCAAGCACGCCGAGGAGATCGTCGCCTCCGGCAAGGCCGACATGATCGCGCTCGGCCGCGGCATGCTCTACGACCCGCGCTGGGGCTGGCACGCCGCCGCCGAGCTCGGCGGCGAGGTCGAAGCCCCGCCGCAATACTGGCGCTCGCAGCCATCGACGCAGAAGGCGCTGTTCGGCAAGACGACGTTCGGGGCGAGGTGAGGCGCGAGGACTGCGGCATAACCATAGGGAGTAACTCGATAGGTTAGTTGCGAGATCGCGGCCGCCCCTCACGCATCCGTAACCTCCCTCAGCTTCCACCCCCCGCAAAACTGGCCTAACCTTTCCACGTTCAATGCCTCACGGAGGCCCGCCATGCGTTTTCGTGTTCGCAACGCCGCTCACGTGCTGGAGCGCATGGGCCTCGCGATGGCGGGGGCCGCGTGCGGGCTGTTCGTCGGCGCCTATGTCGGATCGGCGATCGCTCCGCTCACCACGCAGGGGTTCCTGGCGCTGATGATGGGGCTCGGTGCGGTCGGTTTCTATCTCGGCATCGACACGCCGCAGCTGCCCTTCGACGAGGCGCACAGCGCCATCGACGCCGCGGAATTCTTGAGCTCCGCCGGCACGCTCTGCGCCACACTCACCGCGCTCGCCTCGGTCGCCGTCATCGTGCTGCGGCTCGATCCGCACATGGTCTGGACCTGGCTCGTCCTGTTCGGCTGGATCGCCGGCGTCGCCATGCAGATCGTCGCGGGCGCGAAGGCGCGGATGCGGAAGTAGGCAAAGCCGTCGCCGCAATTCCGGTGTCGTCCTGGCGAAAGCCAGGACCCATTACCCTAGGGAGAAGTTTGGCGGAGACTCGTTGTCCGGTACGCCTACCATCCACGACCGATAGATTCCGCGGTATGGGTCCTGGCTTTCGCCAGGACGACGATGGGGGCGCGGCGGGCGTTCAGTCTAGACGGCTGAATGCGATCCCTCTCAAAACACCACGCCGACCCGCGTGCCGCGCTTCCAGGCGATGCGGCAGCGCTTCTTGGTGTTGACGTGCAGCAGCTCGAACCGGTCGGGGATGCTCACCTGGCCGCCGAGATCGACGCAGGCCCCGCCGGGCGAATAGTCGATCAGCGTGCAGGGGATCACCGGCGCGCGCGGGTCGGTGATGATCTTGGCCTGGCGCGACACCAGTCCTGCGGGCTTCACACGGGCGAACCTTCGCGGATGCATTGGCACATCTCCTCCAATTCCGCGGATAGCGCGGTGGTAGGCTCCGATGATCGACGGGAGATGATGCGATCCGACTAAGGTCGGCGCGAGAATTTTAATGAAAAGTAGCGGCGAATGGAGAAAGCGGCGGTAGCGGGGTGAGGCGGCGTTGCCTCAAGCTCCGCCGTCGTCCCGGCGAAGGCCGGGACCCATACCGCGTGATTTCTCGATTGTGGACGGTGGCAGTCCCGAACGACGAGTCTTCGCCAAACCACTCCCTGGGGTTATGGGTCCCGGCCTTCGCCGGGACGACGGCAGAAGGTGTCACGCGCCCCTGCCTCCTTCACCGTCATTGCGAGCGGAAGCGAAGCAATCCAGAATCTTGCCGCGGAGGGATTCTGGATTGCTTCGTCGCAAGGGCTCCTCGCAATGACGCGCGTATGGCGCCGGCATCACCTCACCCCGTCACCATCTCATCCGCCTCCGCCGCGACCCCCACATGCGGCGGCACCGGCATCGGCACCGTTTCATACGCCTTCGGCAGGTTCACCGGCCGGTAGTCCGGCTCCACCGCCATCCGCTTCACCACGCTCTCGTGCACATGCGCGCCTTCGGGGATCAGGCGCGGCTCGCAATCGGGGATGTAGAAGCCGAGAAACACCTTTCGCTCCGGCCACTCCCGGTACTTCGCGCTCTTCGGCACATATTCCAGCAGCCGCCAGGCCGCCGTCATCGAATTGTGCAATTCGCCCGTCTTGCCGGTATAGGCGGGCGGGACATACTGGAACGGTGAGTTCTTGCGCTGGACGCCCCAGGCGAGCTGGTTGACGGTGCGCGGGTTGAAGTTGAGGCCGGCCTTCGCCGCCTCCTCGATCATCCACACAAGCGGATACTTCGAATCCCCGCTCTCGGTCTCCGGATAGCCGCCGCCGACGTCGCTGTGCACGCCGGCGAACCACACCTGCATGATGTCCTGCGGCTCCTTCTTGTCGTCGGGCACGAAGCGGTTGCTCCAATATTCCTGCGGCTCCCGCCATTGCTTGAGGCGGAACATGCAGCGCCGCTCGTCGATCGCGATCGCCTGCCGGAAAATCTTCACGCTCGGATTGCGCAGCGTGAAGGCGAGCTCCTCGATGCTCGGCCAGTACAGCCGGTCGGCGCGCGGCACGATCACGCTCGCCACGGTGTCCCACACCCCGATGAAATGGATGGTCGGCCAGCGCGAGGAGGTGATGCGCGCGAACTGCGCGGCGAGGTCGAACTTGTCCTGCGGCAGCGGCCCGTCGTCGTCGGAGCCGGCGTCCCTGAGGTCCGCGATGTCGTTGCCGCGCCCCGAGCCGGAATATTGCTTGTAGGCGACGAGGCCCGAGCCTGCGAGGTTGGCCTGCTCCGGCGAGATCAGGCCGACCTTGTGGATCAGCCCCGCCAGCACCCGCACGGTGTAGGCGCCGCGCGAGAAGCCGAACAGATAGATCTTGTCGCCGGGCGCGTAGTGCTCGACCAGGAAGCTATAGGCTGACAGCACGTTGTCATCGAGCCCGTAGCCGGTGGCGAGCCCCAGCACCAGATTGACGTTGGCCTTGAGGCGGTGCCACGTCGTCGGCTCCGTCACCGTGCCGACGCCGGGATCGTAGAACACCATCTGCCGCGGCGACGTCTTGTCGGTCTTGCGCAGGCAGCGATAGAGCTTGAGGACGTTGGAGATGTTCTCGCTGATCTCGTTGCCGGTGCCGTCGCAGCAGATGACGAGGTTCTTCGGTTCGCTCTTCGGTTCGCTCTTGGGTTCGGTCTTCGCTTCGATCTTGCGCTCGTGCTCCACAGGTCGGCCCCTCCCGGTAATGCTACCGGGGCGAGTATAGCAAAAAAGCGCGACGGCGAGGAGACGGTGGGGGTTGCGGTGGGGTCATGTGTTCGCTGAGCCGAACCACAGCCTCCGCTGTCGTCCTGGCCTAGTGCGCAATTGCGCACGGGGAGCCAGGACCCATACCGCGTGATTCATCCGTGACAACAGGTGCTAATCCCGAACGACCGCCCTTCGCCAAACTCCTCCCTGGGTTATGGGTCCTGGCTCCCGTGCGCAATTGCGCACTAGGCCAGGACGACGACAGGAGAGGACTTGCTTCCGTCCGCATTGGCCTTCGCCAAAGCTTCGGCGGACAAGAGCGGGGAGAGGCGAAGAAGCGCCTACTTCTTCTTTCCCGGTCCGAAGTCCGGCTGCCAAGCCACGTCCTTGCGGCTCGGTGCTGCGGCGATGATCTTGGTCTTGTCCTTCTTCGGCTTCTTGGTTTCGCGGTTGCCGCGTTGCTGTCCCTTGGCCATGGCGTCGGTCTCCTGTGGGGGGTTGAGTTCGTCCAGTTCGTCGGATTGCAGCACGCGTCCGCGCGGCGTGCAGACGCGCACGTCCATGTAGCCCTCGCGTAGCAGCTTCCGCGCCAGCCGCAGCGCGACGGTGGCGCTGCCGCGGCCGAGATTGGAGCAGCCATATTCGTTGGTACCGCTGACCAGATAGGGCACGCGCATTGTCCTAGCCATTGAGGATGGCCGCCGCGCAGACCAGAAGCAGAAGGAACAGCGCGACGTCGACCTGTGGAACGATCCATTCCGAGACGCGAAACCGCGGCATCGCACGCTCCTGCAGAGCATGACAACGCCATGCTCTGAACGCTGCTCTATCGGCGGGAGCGCACGTGACCCTCAGTCACCGGTCGATGCCGTTGCAGGAAGTGCGGTGATAGGGCCGAGCCTACGCCTGCCCCCCGCCAATAGCGAGGACTAAAACGCCGCGCGTCGCCTGCGGCCTTAACCGCGCGCGGCGCGGTGATGATATTGCTGGCTATTGCCGCCCAGGGAGCGCATGCTCACGGCAACCCGGCGTCGGTTGGGGCTCCGCTTCGCAGGAAGGCAGGCGTGCATGACCATCCGTTCGCGGCGAGAAACCGTCACCTTCAGGCATCCGTTCCGCATCCACGGCATCGACCGGTTGCTGCCTGCGGGCAGCTATGACGTCGTCACCGACGAGGAGATGATCGAGGGCCTGTCATTCCCGTGCTGGCGCCGCGTCGCCACCATGATCACGGTGCCGGCCGAAGGCGGGCGCGGCGGCATCACGGAAATGTTGTCGATCGGCTCGGTCGACCTTGCGGACGCGCAAGCCGCGGATGCGCAGGCGAGCGTCGCCCAGAGCATTGCCCATGACTGACGTCCCGGTGGATCTCGACAGGCATCGCGGCATGGCCGCCCAGAAGGCGACCGATTTGCGCCGCGCGCTGGCCGAGGTCGAGAACAATGTCCGGGAGCTGCGCGAGCGCGAGGCCGATCTCGAGAACCGCCTGATGACCGTGCCCGCCACCTCGTGGCCCGAGGCCGCGGTGAAGGCGCGCTACCTGCTCAACCTCTATGCCGCCAGCCTCTCCACCGAGGACACCCGCCACCGCGCGCTGGTGACGGCCCTGTTCGACGATTTCGCCAGGCTCAGTGGCGACAGTTGAGGCTCAGTGGCGATTGCGCAAGGCCGGCCGACGCGCGGCAGCGGCGGTGCGCACGTGGAACACAGCCGTCGTCCCGGCGAAGGCCGGGACCCATAACCACCGAATTGAGTTATCGTGAACGAGCATGGCCACAGCGTGCCTCCACAACGCTGACCGGACTCATGGGCCCCGGCCCCGTCGCGCAATTGCGCACCAGGCCGGGCAACGAGAGGAATTCACGTGCCGCGGCGGCGCCGAAACCCGGCGCCAACCGCGCCAGGGCGCAATCGCGTAAGGGAGTAAGCCATGACACTCACGAGCAGCCGCTTCGTCGGCTACGAACAGGACCGGGGCATCGTCCAGTTCCTGATGCAGGACGGATCGAAGGAGATCGCATGCGCGATCTCGACCTCCGCGATGGACTATCTCGAGCGCGGCCCGCAGGCTCGGCCCGAGCAGCGCGAAGCCCAGTTCACCCGCCTGCGCGACCGCATCGAGGCCCGCGCCGCGAGCAAGTACCGCGCGACCGAGTTCGAGGGCACGCCGCCGGGGATCGTGCTGCGGAGCATTGATTTTCGGGGGTAGGGGGAGGCGGGCTACCGCGGCTGCGACTTGTCCGTCTTGCGCAGGCAGCGATGGAGCTTCAGGACGTTGGAGATGTTCTTCGGGATCTCGTTGCCGGTGCCGTCACGCCCCATGGCCGCATCGTCTGTTGACATTAACCGTCTGTTAACCATGCGGTTGCCTAATGTTGACGATGGGGGATCACCATGTCGGCCCATGTGACGCGACCGAGGTTCATGCCTGTTTCGGCCGATCCGGCCATCCGGTCGGTGGCGAGGTTGGCGGTTCGCGCCAAGGCCGTCCTACAGGGCAAAGCGCCTGTCCCACGGAGCAAAGCCATGTTCGGAAAGGACGACTTAGTGGACAATCTCAGCCGCGATCTCGATCGCGCGCGCGGAAGACGAGATGCGCTTGCATCCGAAGCCACGACCCTGACGGCCCAGATCGCCGAAATTGAAGCCCGTCTTTCGGAGGAAAAGAAAAGGCGTGAGCGTGAGCGCGTCTTGAGCGAGGTCGAAGCGATCAAGACGCGAATCAAGCAAGCCGCCGGCGCGTTTGCGCCTGTCGTCGATGGTCTCTCGAGGGCGATCGAGCAGGCTGCGGCGGTTGTGCCCGAGGCGCGCGAGCTCAATAGTTTCCTGGTGTCGGTGGCGACCGAGATCGACAGCGTGCTCGATCCCCTGCTCCGCGAACTGGATCAGCGCGCGGATGCGGTGCGAACCGGACAGGCAGCGCTGGACCTGCCGAGTTCGGCCATTGAAGCGCCGCCCATCGAGCTGCCAAAGGACACCAACGAGCGCCTGCTTCGTTTTCCGGCGTGGCTGTCCCGCGACAGGGAGACGGACAAGAAGGACACCGCCGAGAGCCCGCGCAGCACGGCGGCTTGAAGCCCCGGCACGCTGCGCAGCTCAAGACCTTGTCTGCATAATCTGACGTTCGGAGCGAGTTGAGAACTAGGCCACCTCTCCCTGCTGGGGAGAGGGTGAACCGGGCGGCCGAACCTGATCTCATCACACCCTGGACCTAAAGCGGAATGGCTTTAAGTCGAATCGACTGGCCGCGGGCTCGTTCGAACCTCTCCCGCTTGCGGGAGAGGGAGCGCACCTCCTTCGCCACCGCTCAGTTGGCGGCGCGGCGCAGGAAGGCCGGGATATCGAGAACGGCCTCGTCGGGCGCATTGCGCGCAGGGGCGCGGCCGTAAGGATCGAGCGGCTGAAGCGCCGCCTGCCGCGCATAGTCCAGACCCGGCCTTGCCGGTGGCCCCACGGGGTGGTGCGGCTGCGGGCGGAGCGGCGGGCTTTCCACTTGCGGCAGGGTAGCACTGCGCTCGATGCGATCGGCGATGCGACGGCCGTCGTTGCGCAGCCTGCCGGCGAGCTGCGTGAGGGCGGTTTCCACCGGTAGCGCCTGCTGCGCCGGATCGAGATTATCGATTCCGGTCGCAACCACCGAGACGCGGACGATGCCTTCGAGGCTTTCGTCAAACGACGCACCGACGATGATGTTGGCGTCCGGATCGGCCTCGTCGCGAATGCGGGTCGCGGCTTCGTCGACCTCGTACAGCATGAGATCCCTGCCGCCGGTGATGGAGATGATGAGGCCACTGGCACGCTTGATCGAGGGATTCTCGATCAGCGGATTGGAGATCGCGGCCACGGCGGCGGCGAGCACGCGCTTCTCGCCGGAAGCCTCGCCCCGTCCCATCATCGCCTTGCCCTTCTCCTTCATGACGGAGAGGACGTCGGCAAAATCGAGATTGATCAGACCTTCCTTGACGATGAGGTCGCTGATGCAGGCCACGCCCGAATAGAGCACCTGGTCGGCAAGGGCGAAGGCATCGGCGAACGTGGTCTTCTCGCTGGCCACCCGGAACAGGTTCTGGTTCGGGATGATCAAGAGGGTGTCGACCGTCTTCAGCAGCTCCTCGACGCCGGCTTCGGCAAAGCGCATGCGGCGCTGGCCCTCGAAGTAGAACGGCTTGGTTACCACGCCGATGGTGAGGATGCCGAGCTCGCGCGCGGTCCTGGCGATGATCGGTGCAGCCCCGGTGCCGGTGCCGCCGCCCATGCCGGCCGTCACGAACACCATGTGCGCGCCGGTCAGGTGCTCGCGGATCGTATCGATGACCTCCTCGGCTGCGGCGCGTCCCAATTCCGGCTGCGAGCCGGCGCCGAGGCCTGCGGTGACCGTTGTGCCGAGCTGGATGAGGCGCGTCGCCTTCGACATTGCAAGCGCCTGCGCGTCGGTATTGGCGACGACGAACTCGACCCCTTGCAGCCCGGCCGTGATCATGTTGTTGACGGCGTTGCCGCCGGCGCCGCCGACGCCGAATACGACGATGCGGGCCTTCATCTCGCGAATGTCGGTGATGCCAGTCATTCTGTCCTCGCGGTTGCTCCGGCGGCCGGGAATGGGGAAAGGTTCGAGTGCTACCTGCGAGCCGCGCGATCTGCTTGCACGATCGCAGCGGCCAGATGTCCCAATCGAAGCGCGGCCTGTCCCGCGATCCCGCCGCCAGGGCGGCGACCGGTCCGTAAGTCCGCCACTTCGTCTTCCAGTCGTGCCGCCCACGCATTGGCTGCCGCCGTCTCGGCCGCCGCCTGCATCAGCTCGACGGCCAGACGATCGGCGCGCTCACGCTCTCGCTCGAACACGGCCCTGTAGGCGGCTGCGACTTCTTCGAGCCGCGCGACCTCTGCCTTGAGTGCGTTGATCTCCAGAGCGTTTTCGAGTGAAGTGGGTGCCGGTTCGCGTGAAGAAAACGCGTCAGAACAGGAATCTAGAGCCCCGTTCCGACTCCGTCGGAACGGAAATGGCTCTACCGCCTCGATCTTTGTCATGGCGGCATCGATGTGGCCTGCCTGGCGGGCACGTCGCGGGCGGGACGTGTAGCGGAGCTCGGAGAAATCAACGCTGATCAGGGCCTTGCCATCATCCGACCGCGAGCGCGGCAACCGGCGACGTCTCGCCAGCGAACGAGCGGCCTCGCGCGAGATCTTGAGGCGGGCACTGAGATCGGCATACGTCAACAACGCAACGCACATCGGCGCTTCTCCTGGAGCGAACCGGGAAGGCATTTCGAGCTAATGATGGCTGGACGATTACAGCAGGCTAGGGTGCATTGGTTAATGCATGGTTAACGCGCGCGCGGTGCTGGTTTACGGGTGGCGTCGCCGTGCCGGGCGAGCCGCAGGAGAGGTTGTGCCCGCGACAGACCAGCAAATATATCTTACACCATTCAGGCCTGAGGCGCCCTTCATCTCGCCCGTTGCCAAACGGGGGGATTGCCCGACTTGCGGCAAAGCTTCGTTGCGCCGCGGCGCCATCGCCGCAGCTTAGTTCTTTACCTCAACAAAAACGGCCGGATCTTCCGATCCGGCCGTTACACAAAACTCTACTTGGCTAAGCCTACGCCACGCTACTTAGCCCCCGCCCAACTCAAAAATTCGCTTAGCTGGCCTTCTTGACCGGCGCGGTGACGCCGACCTTCTTCTGGATGGCGCGCTTCAGCTCGAGGGCGCGCGGCGACAGGGCGTCGGCGCTGGCCTTGAGCAGGAAGGCGTCTAGGCCGCCATTGTGGTCCACGCTCTTGACCGCGTTGGTCGAGACGCGCAGGCGCACGTTCCGCTCCAGGGCTTCGCTGATGAACGTCACGTTGACGAGGTTCGGCAGGAAGCGGCGCTTGGTCTTGATGTTGGAGTGGCTGACCTTGTGGCCGACGAGGGGGCCCTTGGCCGTCAGTTCGCAGCGGCGAGACATGTCACAAATCCTCAATCTAAGCCCCCAACGATTTGCGGCCGCCATTCGGGGCGCCACGGGGGCAAATTCTCTGTCCTTGCAGGGAGCGGCGGACGTATAGGGGGGAAGCGGCGGGACGTCAAGTTTTTGGGGCGGGGTTTTGGGCCCGCGCCATGCCCCACAATAGGTGTCATCGCCCGGCTTGGCCGGGCGATCCAGTATTCCGTGACGGCGCGGCCGGAGTCGAGGGGCTGCGGCGTACTGGATGCCCCGGTCAAGCCGGGGCATGACGGCGGAGTGCTGGCACAGGATTACCACCCCCGATCACCAAAACGGCAATGTTTGAAGTGCCTTACCATCACATAAAGGGCGTATTCGCCCCCGAAGACTCCGGTGGAGTTCCGCGCCTGATACGCCCGGACACATTGTTTGCCGCGGTTTTTGGCTTAAATAACAACCGTCGCGCCCCGATTGGATTGTTTCGTGCTCATTTTCCCCCGACTTGCGCCCAGGCCGCGCATCGCCAGTCCGCGGTTTGCCGCCCGGCTGGCCATGGCGGCCCTGTGCGGGCTGGCCTTCGCGTGGGAGGCGAAGCCGGCGGCGGCGCAAGGCAAGCTCGAGGCGCAGTATGAGGCCACGCTGGCAGGCATTCCGGTCGGCAGGGGCGCCTGGAACATCGACATCCAGGACGACGTGTTTGCCGCCGCCGCCTCCGGCGGCACTACGGGGCTGCTGAAGTCGTTCGCGGGCGGGTCCGGCACCGGCGCTAGCCAAGGGCGGGTTGTCAACGGCGCGCTGGTTGCGACCGGTTACCAGGCCTCCACCACCACCTCGAAGAAGACCGAAGAGATCCACATCACGCTCGACAAGGGCAATGTGAAGGAGTTCGGTATCGTGCCGGAGCCGCCGGTCGATCCCGATCGCATCCTCGTCACCGACGCGCATCGCCGCGGCGTCTGGGACCCGATGACGGCTTCGCTCTTGCGCGTGCCCGGCACAGGCGACCCCGTGACGCCGGACGCCTGCCACAACGGCGCGCCGGTGTTCGACGGCCGCATGCGCTACGACCTCAAGCTTGATTTCAAGCGCATGGAGACGGTGAAGGCGGAGAAGGGCTATCACGGCCCGGTCGTCGTCTGCGCGCTCTATTTCGTGCCCGTAGCGGGCTACATCCCCGACCGCCCCGTGATCAAATACCTCGCCGCCCAGCGCAACATCGAGATCGCGTTCGCGCCGGTCGCCGGCACGCGCATCCTGGTCCCGTTCTGGCTGAAAGTGCCAACGCCGCTCGGCCCCGCGATGCTGGAAGCGACCAGCTTCATCACATCAGCCCAGCCGCCGCGGGTTGCGAAGACGCAGTAATTCTCCCCGTCATTCCGGGGCGCGCCCCTTGGCGCGCGACTGCGTCGCGCCGGGGAATGACGAACGGAGCGATTCGGTGCGCAACCTCAACACCTTACCCGCCGTCACCCCGCCACTCGCCCACGCGCCGTTTCTACTGTGCATGGGGTTGTTTTCGCGAAAATGAGTTTGGGAGGCATGACGGCGGAGCAGGCGGAGGGGCCCCGTGAATCCATTTGACTCCGCCCCGATTCTGATTCGACTCCGCGCCGTCCCCAATTTTAAGGAACCCGCCACCGAAGTGTCGCTTGTGCGGCAGCCCAAAACTCCATCTAGTGCAATCAAACACAGGGCGCCGCGACATGTTGCGTGAACGGAACAGGCTCAATGGGGAGTCAGCGATTCGGCCGCGATTCGTTCTAGAGTCGTTCCGATGCTTAAGGACACTGGGAAAAGCGTCGCAAAGTGAGACAGTTGCGCGAGGTTCGGGGAGAGCGCTCCCACACGCACGATGTGCGAGGCGGCATTCATCTGTCGGCTATGTGTCCGAACGCTGCCGCCCTCTCCGCTGTCATGCCCCGGCTTGACCGGGGCATCCAGTACGCCGCGGCTTCTCGGCTCATCCACAGCCGCCTCGGCGTACTGGATCGCCCGGTCGAGCCGGGCGATGACAACAGTGCGTGCGGGAACCGCCCAGCCGCCTCACCGCCCCAAACAGCACTGACATTCGCCGAAATCGGCACTACCTAATCGTACAGAATGGCTTTTCCCCCTTCCCCCTTCGCCTCCGAGCGCGCACCCGGCGCGGGCGTCACTGCGGTGCTCGGGCCGACCAACACCGGCAAGACCCATCTCGCCATCGAGCGGATGCTCGCGCATCCCTCCGGCATGATCGGCCTGCCGCTGCGCCTGCTTGCGCGCGAGGTCTATAACAAGATCGTCGATCGCAAGGGCGTGGAGAGCGTCGCGCTGATCACCGGCGAGGAGAAGATCAAGCCGAAGAACCCGCGCTATTGGGTCTCCACCGTCGAGGCGATGCCCAGGGATCTCGACGTCTCCTTCCTCGCCGTGGACGAGGTCCAGATCGCCTCCGATCTCGAGCGCGGCCACGTCTTCACCGACCGCATCCTCAACCGCCGCGGCCGCGACGAGACGCTGCTCTTGGGCGCTGCCACCATGCGCCCGATCATCGAGCGCCTCTTGCCCGGCGTGTCCATGATTACGCGGCCGCGGCTGTCGCAGCTGGAATTTGCCGGCGATCGCAAGATCACGCGCCAGCCGCGGCGCACCGCCATCGTCGCGTTCTCGGCCGACGAGGTCTACGCCATCGCCGAGCTGATCCGCCGCCAGCATGGCGGCGCGGCCGTCGTGCTCGGCTCGCTCAGCCCGCGTACCAGAAATGCGCAAGTGTCGATGTTCCAGAACGGCGACGTCGACTATCTCGTCGCCACCGACGCGGTCGGCATGGGCCTCAATCTCGACGTCGACCACGTCGCCTTCGCCTCCGACCGCAAGTTCGACGGCTACCAGTTCCGCCGCCTGACGCCGTCCGAATTCGCGCAGATCGCCGGCCGCGCCGGCCGCGCCACGCGGAATGGAACGTTCGGCACCACCGGCCGCTGCGCGCCGTTCGAGCCCGAGCTCGTCAACGCGCTGCAGAACCACACCTTCGACAGCGTGAAGATGCTGCAATGGCGCAATTCGAAGCTGGATTTCTCCTCCCTCGGCGCGCTCCAGGTGTCGCTGAACCTCTCCCCCGGCCATGAGGCGCTGACGCGGGCGCCGATCGCCGAGGACATGCGCGTGCTCGACCACGTCGCCCGCGACGCCGATGTGCGCGATTCCGCACATGGCAAGCTGGCGGTGGAGCGGCTGTGGGAGGCCTGCCAGGTCCCCGATTACCGAAAATTGTCCCCGGCGGCCCATGCCGAGCTCGTCACCACGCTGTACGGCTTCCTGATGCAGAAGGGCCGCATTCCCGATGCCTGGTATGCGGCCCAGGTCGACCAGGCCGACCGCATCGACGGCGATATCGACACGCTGTCGGGCCGGATCGCGCAGATCCGCACCTGGACCTTCGTCGCCAACCGGCCGGACTGGCTCGCGGACCCCGAACACTGGCAGGGGATTACGCGGGAGGTCGAAAATAAATTATCGGATGCGCTCCATGAACGCTTGACTGAGCGTTTCGTTGATCGCCGGACCAGTGTATTGATGCGCCGCCTGCGGGAGAACACGAGCTTGAATACTGAAATCGGCAAGACCGGCGAAGTCATCGTCGAAGGCCATGTCATCGGCCGTCTCGATGGCTTCACCTTTGCACCGGATGCGGCGGAAGCCGGCTCCGATGCGAAAGCCTTGCAGGCTGCGGCCCAAGCGGTGCTCGCCGGCGAGATCAACGCGCGCGCCGAAAAACTGGGCAACGCGCCGGACGAGCAGTTCGTGCTGACCTCGGAAGGCACCATCCGCTGGACCGGCGACGCCGTGGCGCGACTGTCCGCCGCAGAGGATGCGCTGCATCCGCGCATCCGCATCATCTCCGACGAGCGCCTGACCGGCAGCCCGCGCGAGAAGGTGCAGGCGCGCCTCGAGCTCTGGCTCAAGACGCATATCGAAAAACTGCTCGGGCCGATGTTCGAGCTCTCTAAGGCCGAGGACGTCACCGGCATTGCCCGCGGCATCGCCTATCAGCTCGTCGAGGCGCTCGGCGTGCTCGAGCGTCCCAAGATCGCCAACGAGTTGAAGGATCTCGACCAGCCCTCGCGCGCGACCTTGCGCAAATACGGCGTCCGCTTCGGCGCCTATCACCTCTATTTCCCCGGCCTCTTGAAGCCCGCTGCGCGTGCGCTCGCCGCGCTGCTGTGGGCGCTGAAGCAGGACAATGTCGATCTGTCCTCGCTCTCGGGCGCGCAGCATCTGGCATCTTCGGGCCGCACCTCGTTCCCGGTCGACAAGCAGCTGCCGCGCGATGCCTATCGCGTGCTCGGCTACAAGCAGGCCGGCGAGCGCGCCGTGCGCGTCGACATCCTGGAGCGCCTTGCCGATCTGATCCGCCCGGCGCTGGCCTGGCGTGATAACTCGCCCGGCGAAAAGCCCGCCGGCGCGTTCGACGGCCGCAGCTTCGTGGTGACGCAGGCGATGACCTCGCTCACGGGCTCCGCGGGCGAAGATTTCGCCTCGGTGCTGCGTGCGCTCGGCTATCGCATGGAGAAGCGCCCGCCGCTGCCGCCGAAGCCTGTGGCGCTCATTGCTGAAGCTTCCAGCGCAGAGGCGCCCGCCGAGACGCCTGCGACCGAAACGCCGGTCGAGGACGCCGCCGCCGCAGACACGCCGATCGAAGCCGCTGCGGTCGCAGTCACCGTCGAAGACGCGCCCGGCATGGAGCAGCACGACGCGCCCGCGCAGGACGAGCCGGTGCTCGAAGCATCGCTAGATGCTCCCGTCACGCCCGAAGACGCTCCCGGCATCGCGCCGCCGGCCGAAGAGGAAGCCGCTGCGCCTGCGGAGGTTGCCGGCCTTGAGGCAGCTCCCGCTGAAGCTGCCGCGGTCGAAGCTGCTGCATCGCCCGACGCCGCCGCGCCCGTCGAGGCCGCGCCCGCCGAGCCCGAGCTGGTCGAGGTCTGGCGTCCCGGTGGCCGTCACGAGGACCGCAAGCCGCGCCACGAGCGTCATCGCCACCAGCGTCACCATCATCAGCCACGCCCGCAGGCGGGCGCCGAGGCGGGTGCTGCGCCCGCCGAAGGCGAGGCCGCGCAAGCAGCCGACGGCGAGAAGCGCGGCGAGCGCCATCGTCACGGCGGTCGCAGGGATGGCGGCAGAGATTTCCGCAAAGGCCGCGAGGGTGGTGCCGAAGGCGCGCCGCGTCCCGAAGGGCGCGACGACAAGAACCGCAGCTTCCAGGGCAAGGACCGCGACAAGGATCGCGATCGCAACAAGGGCAAGTTCGGCGGCGATCGCGACAATCGCGGCCGCGACCGCGACAAGGGCCGTGACCGTCAGGGCGGGCCGTCGCTGCGCCCCTACGCCTCGAGCGCGAACCCGCGCGAGCGTGATCGGCCGGTCGATCCCAATTCGCCCTTCGCAAAGCTCGCTGCGCTGAAGGAGCAGCTCGCAGGGCGCAAGGAGTAGCCCACGACCGAGCGGCAGCGCATCGACAAATGGCTGTGGCACGCGCGGGTGGTGAAGGCGCGCACATCTGCGGCTGAGCTCGTCGAGTCCGGCCACGTCCGCGTCAACGGCGTGCGCGAGACTTCGCCGGGCCACGCGATCAAGGCCGGCGACGTGCTCACCATCGCGCTCGACCGCACCGTTCGCGTGTTGAAAGTGATAGCCTTCAACGAGCGCCGCGGCGATGCCGCCTCGGCGCGCGTGCTCTACGAGGAGCTCGGCGAAGGAAAGCGCAATTAATTGCGCTTTGAATTCATTTCTTGGTCGATCAATCGCGCAAAGCCGTCATGATCGACCGTCCCCGACCTTGCGGCGCCGGGCCATCCGCGCTACGCAAGCCGCGACTTTTAAAAGAGCTTTTCGGAGCGTTGGATGACTTACGTCGTCACTGAAGCCTGCATCAAGTGCAAGTATACCGACTGCGTCGAGGTCTGCCCGGTCGACTGTTTCTACGAGGGCGAGAACATGCTCGTCATCCATCCCGACGAATGCATCGACTGCGGCGTGTGCGAGCCGGAATGCCCCGCCGACGCCATCAAGCCGGACACGGAACCGGGCCTGGAAAAGTGGCTGTCGGTCAACGCCGACTACGCCAAGAGCTGGCCGAACATCACCCAGAAGAAAGAATCACCTGCCGACGCCAAGGAATTCGACGGCATGGAGGGAAAGTTCGAGAAATATTTTTCTCCTAACCCCGGCTCCGGAGACTAATTCGGCCGCAAACTTAACCCTAATAGCGGCGTGACCGCCGAAAACCAGGCCTGAAGACCCCTAAATCATTGATTTTTGCGGGAAATGTGCTATATTGGGCACATTAAGCCGAACCCCGTCAGCCCCGTTGGCCCTTCTGGGTTCCCGTGAAACCAAATGTCGAACAGGGGCGTGGCAGTTTCCGCGCGCAGGCTGTGTCACAGAAAACGCGTAAAAAGAGTACTTCAGCGAGGGCTTCCCATAAGGAGGCCAAAAAAGTCGCCGCGGCCAGCCGTAGCGCATCCAAGGGTCGGACCGCGACGAAGGCGCCGGCTGCAAAGTCCTCGAAGAACAAAAGAAGCGCAATGCCTAACAAGACTGCCAAACCGGCCGCGAAAGCGACCGCTGCCAAGCCTGCTGCCAAGGCTCCCGCTGCCAAGTCCGTCGCGCCGAAGGCCCCTGTTGCTGCTGCCAAGGCTCCTGTCGCTTCCAAGCCGGCCGTGAAGCCGGCGGCTGCTGCGCCGAAGGTCGAGGAAAAGAAGGTCGTGACCCAGCGTCAGGGCTTCAAGGCCAACGAATTCGTCGTCTATCCCGCTCACGGCGTCGGCCAGATCCTGGCCATCGAGGAGCAGGAGATCGCCGGTGCGAAGCTCGAGCTGTTCGTCATCAACTTCATCAAGGACAAGATGACGCTGCGCGTGCCGACCGCCAAGGTCGCCAATGTCGGCATGCGCAAGCTGTCCGAGCCCGCGCTGGTGAAGAAAGCGCTGGAGACGCTCAAGGGCCGCGCCCGCGTCAAGCGCACCATGTGGTCGCGCCGCGCCCAGGAGTACGAAGCGAAGATCAATTCGGGCGACATCGTCGCGATCGCGGAAGTCGTGCGCGACCTCTATCGCTCCGAGTCGCAGCCCGAGCAGTCCTACAGCGAACGCCAGCTCTATGAAGCCGCGCTCGATCGTCTCTCCCGCGAGATCGCGGTGGTGCAGCACTCGACCGAGACCGAAGCGGTCAAGGAGATCGAGGCCCAGCTCGCCAAGAGCCCGCGCCGCAACGCCAAGGCGGAAGCCGCCGAGGGCGAGGCGGATGCCGAGGGCGATGCCGACGATACCGATGGCGACGACACCACCGTCGCCGACGAGGCGGCGTAAGCCTCTCGTCGCGTCGATCGCAACAGATCAAAAGCCCGGCCGTTTGGCCGGGCTTTTTGTTTGTGATGCAACGGCGGTCGAGCCTCGCCCTACGGCGCCGCGCGCGGCTGGGTCCAGATCGCGATCGGCCGCTCGAGCCCGCGGATCGCTTGGGGATCCAGGGCGATCAACGATGCAAATGTCTCGGCTGTGCTGCCGAGCTCCAGCATGGCGCGGCTGACGAGATCGTGGCTTGCCACCAGCGCGCAGTCGAGCGTGCGCGTCAGCGCTTCGAGACGGCTTGCTGCGTTGACGGTCGCGCCGATCACGGCAAATTCCAGACAGGTGTGCCCGATGTCGCCGAGCACCACCGGCCCGTAATGCAGGCCAAAGCTGACGCGCATCGGCGGCTCACCGGATGCCCTTCGCTGCGCGCTCCACCTGTCCGCCGCCGCAATCATGGCCTGGGCACAGCGCAGCGCGTTGCTGGCGTCGCGCGTGCCGGCGAAGGGGGTGCCGAATGTCGCCATCAATCCGTCACCCAGATATTTGTCCAACGTGCCGTCGTGACGGAAAACCTCCTGCTCCATCAATCCGTGGAATTCGCGCAGCGTCCGCACCACCTCCTCCGGGGTGCGCGCATCGGCAAAGGCCGTGAAGCCGACGATATCCACGAACAGCACCGCGACGTCCTGCGTGCGCACCTGCTTCAGTGGCTCGTCGTGCTTCGACAATTCCGTCACGACGTTGGGTGAAAAGTAGCGCGCAAGATTGCCGCGTTCCCGTTCCACCGCGGCATGCCGGATCAGCAGATCGTTGCTGCGGCGGACGGCGAGCGCCAGCGTCACGGCGACGATCATGAAGACGACGATTTCCTGGATGCGGAGGCCGAATCCGATCGCAGCGGGCGAGATCAGCGCGAACAGCCTGTGATCGCTGCCCACCGCGTCCGCAATGCGGGCGGTCAGTGCGGGATCGCGATCAGGTTGCCACCACACCCAGGCCATGCCGATCACCCAGAGCGCTGCGGTCCATGTTCCGACCGCAACCACGGTTCGCCAGGAATAGGCCAGCGTGGCGCCCGAGAGCAGCACGAAGAAGTAGATGAAGTTGCCGAAATGGTACTGCATCGCCACCGGCCAGTGCGTCGTGCCGAAGGGGTTCGGGACGACGATGACGAAGGTGAGCAGCGCCAGGTCGCAGAACAAAAGCGCCAATTCCGACCGCGACACGCCGACCCGCCCAACCCTGACCTGGGCCCAGCCGATCAGCGCAAACAGGCCCAGCAGCGCCACGTAGTAGAGCTGCTCCCATGCCGGGTTAATGGCAGGCAGCAGGCAAGCGATGATGGCAAGCGCGACATAGCGCGCCCGCACGGCCAGTTGCAGGCCCTCCTGCTTGGCGGATGCGAGTGCGGCCTGCGCGAACTGGACGGTTTCGGTCTCGCGCTGGCTGCGCGCGCGTGAAGGCTCGGCAGACGATTCGCGGCGCTCGACGAGCATTGTCACGGGGCGGTCTCCTCGCTTGAGCCGTTGCAGCACGACGACGGCTGTCAGCCGCCGCAACCGATCTTCAGTCTAGTGATGCATGGCCGCGAGGTCATCAGCTCGGGTGAGTGTTTTTCACCCGCGCAGCGAACCGCTCACTTCACCGGCCGCTTCTCGAGCTTCCTCGCCAGCGTGCGCCGATGCATACCCAACCTCCGCGCTGCTTCCGAGATGTTGAAATCCGTCTCGATCAGCGTCTGGTGGATGCGTTCCCATTCCAGCGTCTTGATCGAGGTCGGCCGCGCGTCGAGCGCGACTTCGGCATTGCCTTCGGCCTTGTTGAAGGCCGCCTCGATGTCGTCGGTGTTCGACGGCTTGGCCAGATAGTGGCAGGCGCCCAGCTTGATCGCCTCGACGGCGGTCGAGATGCTGGCAAAGCCGGTCAGCACCACGATCAGCATCTCCTCATCGTGGGTGTGCAGCAGCTCGACGCAGGCTAGCCCCGAGGCGCCGCCGAGCTTGAGGTCGACGACGGCGTGGCCGAAGGATCGCTCCTCCAGCACTTTCCGTACCTCCTCGATCGAGCCGGCCAGCACGACCTCGTAGCCGCGGCGCTCGAACGAGCGTTTCAGCGTGCGCGCAAAGCCTTCGTCGTCCTCGACGACGATGAGCGAACGGTCAGGCGTCAAAGCTGCCCCCGATCGCGAGCGTTGCGAGCGGCAGGGTGAGGCGGACGGTGGCGCCGCGCTTCCTGTGGTTCTCGGCGGTCACGCTGCCCCCTAACTTGCGCACCACGTTGACCACCAGGAACAGGCCGAGCCCGCCGCCGGCGCGGCCCTTGCTCGAGTTATAGGGCTTGCCGAGCTGCGCCAGCATCTCCGGCGCAAAGCCGGGACCGCGGTCGCTGATCGACAGCACGAGATTGTCGCCCTCGCGCTCGGCCAGAAGCTCGACCCAGTCGCGCGAGACCTCATAGGCGTTGTCGAGCACGTTGAAGATGACCTGCTTCAGCGCCACGTCGGAGACGATCGCGACGTCCTCGCCGAACGTGTTGACGAAGTAGAGCGTGCGCGCCGAACGGGCGTTGCGCCACTCATCGACCAGCGCGGTCACGAAGGCCGTCACCGTCGTCGGCGAGGACCCTTCGCCGCGCGCTTCGCCCGCCGACACCAGGATGCCCGTGACGATCGACTTGCAGCGTTGCAGCGAGGTCTCCATCTCCGCGAGATCCTCCGCGAGCTCCTGATCGGCTGCGAGATCCGGCATGCGGCGCCAGTCGCTGAGGATCACCGAGAGCGAGGCCAGCGGGGTGCCGAGCTCGTGCGCCGCGCCCGATGCCAGCAGGCCCATGCGGACGATGTGGTCCTGCTCGGCCGCATGCTGGCGCAGCGCCGCCAGATGCGCGTCGCGCTCGCGCAGGTTCCTGTTGATGCGGGTGACGAACACGACCAGCAGCACGGCATTGAGCACGAAGCCCAGGAGCATGCCTGTTACCGTGAGGCTGTAGGTCTCGCTGATCGGGTTCGGCGGCAGGTCGAGCGGCCGGTACGCCAGCGTCAGCCAGACGAAGCTGGCGCAGGTCAGCGCCACCAGCGACCAGGTCGAGCGCGCATCGAGCAGCACGGCGCCCAGCGTCACCTGGAGCAGGAATAGCGAGGTGAACGGATTGGTGGCACCGCCACTGAGGTAGAGCTGCGCGGTCAGTGCCGCGACGTCGAGCATCAGGGCGACCAGCAGCTCGTTGTTGGAGATCGCGGCGCGATGGCGCACCCAGACCAGGCTCGAGACGTTGAGCAGCACCAGCGCGCCGATCACCGCGCCCATCCGCTCCAGCGGCAGGGGAATGCCGAGCCAGAAATGCACGCCGCCGATGGTGACGATCTGGCCGACCACCGCGGTCCAGCGCAGCTGGATCAGCAGCGCCATGTTCTTGCGGTTGGTCTCGTCGTCGGTCGGCGTAGCGCCGACCAGCTCGCTGCGCGCGTCCGCCTGCGATTGCAGCGTCACGGCGAGCTCGCCAAACGCCTGGGGAGGCGTTCTTCCGTCGTCAGGCCTGTTCGACGATCGTTCCAGCATCTGATCCCGTCCTGCGGGCGGCAGCATCGGAGCCGCCGGCCGGTTCGTGGACGAAGCGCCCGCGGCGGAACAGCCCGCCGCCGAATGTGACGAAAAGTTTACCGGCCAGCATGACAGCCAAGGCAAACCACGTCAGCGCGTAGATCAGGTGGTTATTGGGAAAGCGGATCACGGTCAATCCGCCGATGGGGCCTTCGATGGGGCCTTGGGCGGTTTGTGATCCGGCATCGGCATCGACGAAAAAGGGTGCGACATCGTGGAGGCCACGTGCCGTCGCGATCGCGGCGACGTCCCGCGAGTACCAGCGGTTGTGCTGGGGAACGTTGTTCCGGAGGAAGCCGCCCTTCGGCTCCGTCATGCGGAGCAGGCCGGTGATCACGACCTCGCCATCCGGATTGCCATCCCGGCGTGTCGATGCCTCGCGCCGCTCGGACGGCACGAAGCCGCGGTTGATCAGGATCAGCGTGCCGTCGTCGCGTTTGAGCGGCGTCAGCACCCAATAGCCGGGGCCTTCCTCGGTGACGGCCTGAACCAGCGTCTCGCGGTCATGCAGGAAGCGGCCGCTGACGGTGACGTGCCTGTATTCGTCGCTTGCGGCCGAGACCGCAGGCCACGAAGCGGGCGAGGGGATCGGCTGGGCCGGGGCATGGACGCGCTGCTCGACGCGGTCGATCAACGCCAGCTTCCAGGCGCGGCGTTCGATCTGCCAGACGCCGAGCGCGATCAGAACTGCAAAGGCCGTGAGCGAGAGGACCGTGAGCCAGAAGGACGGGCGCGCAGCGTTACGGCGCGCCCATCCTGTCTTGCTCGTCACGGTCCCCAATTCGTTCACTTCATTCCGCTCATCTGGTGGATCGGCATCATGTTGCTGTTGAGGTGGTTCATCACCCACAGCGAACCGGACAGCGCGATCACCACCATGACGATGGTGAAGATCAGCGCCATCATGCTCCAGCCGTTCTCGGATTTCGTGTTCATGTGCAGGAAGTAGATCATGTGCACGACAATCTGCACGACCGCGAAGGCCATGATGACCAGCGCGGTGATCTGCTTGCTCGGCAGTGCGCCGCTCATCACCAGCCAGAACGGGATCGCGGTGAGCACGACCGAGAGCACGAAGCCGAGGAGATAGGTCGAGAACGTGCCGTGGGCGTGACCATCGCCGTGGGGATGATCGTCCGCGTGGGCGGCGTGGGTATCGGTGTTCATCGCAGAACTCCCAGGAGATAGACGAAGGTGAAGACGCCGATCCAGACCACGTCGAGGAAGTGCCAGAACATCGACAGGCACATCAGGCGGCGGCGGTTGGCCTCGATCAGGCCGAACTTCGAGACCTGCACCATCAGGGTCACCAGCCAGATCAGGCCGCAGCTGACGTGCAGGCCGTGGGTGCCGACCAGGGTGAAGAAGGCGGACAGGAAGGCGCTGCGCTGGGGCGTTGCGCCTTCATGGATCATGTGGGCGAACTCGGTCAGCTCGATGCCGATGAAGGCGGCGCCGAACAGACCGGTGATCGCCAGCCACATCTGCGTCTGGGCGATCTTGTTCTGCTGCATCGTCAGCATCGCGAAGCCGTAGGTGATCGACGACAGCAGCAGCATCGAGGTGTTCACCGCGACCAGGTCGAGGTCGAACAGGTCCTTCGGCGCGGGCCCGGCGGCGTAGTTGGCGCCGAGCACGCCGAAGGCGGCGAACAGCATCGCGAAGATGAGACAGTCGCTCATCAGGTAGATCCAGAAGCCCAGCGAGGTGCTGTAGCCTTCCGGATGCGGATGCTCGTCGGCGAGATAGAAGACCGGCTCGCCGGTTTGCGAGGGATTGAGAGCGACAGTCATTTACTTGACTCCGGCGAGCAGTTTGGTGCGCGCGTCCTCGGTCCGGATGACGTCGTCGGCCGGAATGTCGAAGTCGCGGTGATAGTTGAAGGTGTGACCGATCCCGACGACGAGCATCGCGATGAAGCTCGCAGCCGCCAGCCACCAGATGTACCAGATCAGGCCGAATCCCATCGCGGTGGCGAAGCCGGCGAGGATGACGCCGGTGCCGGTGCTGCTGGGCATGTGGATCGGCCTGAACCCGGTGAGCGGACGCTGGTAGCCGCGCTTCTTCATGTCCCACCACGCGTCATTGTCGTGAACGACGGGGGTGAAGGCGAAGTTGTAGTCCGGCGGCGGCGATGAGGTGGCCCATTCCAGCGTGCGCGCATCCCAGGGATCGCCGGTGACGTCCTTGAGCTGCTCGCGCTTCAGGAAGCTCACCGCGAACTGCATCAGCATGCTGAGGATGCCGAGGAAGACGAGGAAGGCACCGATCGCGGCGATGACGAACCAGATCTGCAAGGACGGATCGTCGAACACGCGCAGACGGCGGGTCACGCCCATCAGGCCGAGCACATAGAGCGGCATGAAGGCGAGGTAGAAGCCGACGACCCAGAACCAGAACGACAGCTTGCCCCAGAAGACATCGAGCTTGAAGCCGAACGCCTTCGGGAACCAGTAGTTGATGCCGGCAAAGGCGCCGAACACCACGCCGCCGATGATCACGTTGTGGAAGTGCGCGATCAGGAACAGGCTGTTGTGAAGGACGAAGTCGGCCGGCGGCACTGCGAGCAGAACGCCGGTCATGCCGCCGAGCACGAAGGTCAGCATGAAGGCGATCGTCCACATCATCGGCAGCTCGTAGCGGATGCGGCCGCGATACATCGTGAACAGCCAGTTGAACATCTTCGCGCCCGTGGGGATCGAGATGATCATCGTGGTGATGCCGAAGAACGAGTTGACGCTGGCGCCCGAGCCCATCGTGAAGAAGTGGTGCAGCCAGACCAGGTACGACAGGATGGTGATGACGACCGTGGCGTAGACCATCGAGGTGTAGCCGAACAGCCGCTTGCCGGAGAAGGTCGAGGTGACTTCCGAGAAGATGCCGAAGGCGGGGAGAACCAGGATGTAGACCTCGGGATGGCCCCAGATCCAGATCAGGTTCACGTACATCATCGGGCTGCCGCCGAAATCGTTCGTGAAGAAGTTGGTGCCGACGTAGCGGTCGAGCGAGAGCAGCGCGAGCACCACGGTCAGGACGGGGAAGGAGGCGACGATCAGGATGTTGGTGCAGAGCGAGGTCCAGGTGAACACCGGCATCTTCATCATGGTCATGCCGGGGCAGCGCAGCTTGACGATGGTACAGATCAGGTTGATGCCGGATAAGGTCGTGCCGACGCCGGCGACCTGCAGCGCCCAGATGTAATAGTCGACGCCGACGTCAGGGCTGTAGCCGATGTTCGAGAGCGGCGGATAGGCGAGCCAGCCGGTGCGGGCGAATTCGCCGATGAACAGCGAGGCCATCACCAGCACCGCGCCGCCGACCGTCATCCAGAAGCTGAAATTGTTCAGGAACGGGAACGACACGTCGCGCGCGCCGATCTGGAGCGGCACGACGTAGTTCATCAGGCCGGTGACCAGCGGCATCGCCACGAAGAAGATCATGATCACGCCGTGGGCGGTGAAGACCTGGTCGTAGTGATGGGCGTTGAGATAGCCTTCGGAGCCGCCGAACGCGAGCATCTGCTGGCCGCGCATCATCAGCGCGTCCGCGAAGCCGCGCAGCAGCATCACGATGCCGAGGATCATGTACATGATGCCGATGCGCTTGTGGTCCACCGTGGTGAACCATTCGCGCCAGAGGTAGCCCCAGAGACGGAAATAGGTGAGGCCGCCGAGCAGCGTGGCGCCGCCGAGCGCGACCACCACGAAGGTGCCGACGACGATCGGCTCGTGCAATGGCAGTGACTCGAGGCCGAGCCGGCCGAAGATGAGCTTGAGAAGATCAGGAGACATGCGAGCTCTCTTTAGGAGTCTGACTTCGGACGCTGTCCGAGGAAGAAGGACGAGGACTTGAGCGGCGTGAAGGTCGGCCGCTTCAGGCCGGCGCCGAGCAGCGGCGCGGTGTCGACGGGCGCCGTGATGGAGGCGGTGGTCTTGCCCTGCGGCGCATCCGGCGTGCAGGTGCCGGCGACGAAGGTCGGCTCGGGGCCGAGCGCGGTGCCGCGGCGGGCGTACTTGTCGTAGGAGAGCGGCAGGGTGTTGTTCAGGCCCTGATGGCCGGCGCCGCCCTTGGCGTCGATTGCCATCATCTCGCTCTGGCACATCTTGCCGGTCTCGACGCACATGTTGAGGATCAGGCGGTAGAGATCGGAATCGATCGTGCCCCAGCGCCGCACCGGCTCGTTCTGGCTGGGCTTTTCGAGCTGGAGATATTCGGCACGTCCGAGCGAGCCGCCGGCGGACTTGGCGCTGGCGATCCAGGCGTCAAAGCCCTTGTCGTCGAGGCCCTGGAAGTTGAAGTGCATGCCGGAGAAGCCGGCGCCGCTGTAGTTCGCCGAAAAGCCCTTGTAGGTGCCGGGATGGTTCACCACCGCGTGGAGCTTCGTCTCCATGCCCGGCATTGCGTAGATCTGGCCGGCGAGCGCGGGGATGTAGAACGAGTTCATCACCGAAGAGGCGGTGATGCGAAAGTTGATCGGACGATCGACCGGAGCTGCCAGATCGTTGACGGTGGCGATGCCGTAGTCCGGATAGATGAAGAGCCACTTCCAGTCGAGCGCGACGACGTCGACCTCGAGCGGGGCCTTGGACTGGTCCACGGCCTGCTCCGCTTTGATGCGGCCGAGCGTGCGATAGGGGTCGAGCAGATGCGTCCCCATCCAGGTCAGCGCGCCCAGGCAGATGATGATCAGCAGCGGCGCCGACCAGATCACCAGCTCGAGTTTGGTCGAGTGATCCCATTCCGGCTCGTAGCGGGCCGCGGTGTTGGACTGGCGGTAGCGCCAGGCGAACAGCACCGTCAGCGCCATCACGGGGACGACGATCAGGAGCATCAGGACGGTGGAGATGATGACGAGGTCGCGCTGCTGGGCAGCGATGTCGCCGGCTGGCGCCAGCACGACGTAGTTGCAGCCACTGAGCGCAACTGCCAGGGGTAGCAGCGCCAGGATCTTGAGACGGGACACGGGCCGAGCCTTTGAGAATGAGTTTCCTTTGCGGGGCCAACGGGTAGCTGCGGCGCAGCAATCCGGACATTGGACAATTTGTCCAATGTTGCAGTGCGGAATATTGGGTCAGACAGGCCCGGATTGCCTGGCGCCCCGCCGGGCGGTCGGCTTTGGTTTTCAGGACGTTAAGGGCGCACGAATGGCGACGGCACAGACCCCCGCAATGGCAGACCTCCACTCGGGCGAGCACGGCCACGACCAGGCCAGTCCCGGCGAGATCGCTATCGGCGTGATCATCGGCCGCACCTCGGAATTCTTCGACTTCTTCGTCTTCGCGATCGCCTCGGTGATCGTGTTCCCGCGCCTGGTGTTCCCGTTCACCAGCGAGCTGACCGGCACCCTGTATTCCTTCATGATCTTCGCGCTGGCCTTCATGGCCCGGCCGATCGGCACCGTCATTTTCATGACGGTCGACCGGGAGTACGGCAAGACGGCCAAGCTGGTCTCGGCGCTGTTCCTGCTCGGCACCGCCACCGTGGCGCTCGCGTTCCTGCCCGGCTATCACGACATCGGCGTTGCGGCGATCTGGCTGCTGGCGCTGGCGCGTATCGCGCAGGGTCTGGCCTGGGGCGGCGCCTGGGACGGCATGGCTTCGCTGCTGGCGCTGAACGCGCCGCCCTCCAAGCGCGGCTGGTACGCGATGGTGCCGCAGCTCGGGGCCCCGCTCGGGCTGATCGTGGCGAGCGCGCTGTTCGCCTATTTCGCCGGCAATCTCTCGGCCGACGACTTCTTCGACTGGGGCTGGCGCTATCCGTTCTTCGTCGCCTTCGCCATCAACGTCGTGGCGCTGTTCGCCCGCCTGCGCATGGTGACGACCGAGGAATATGCCTCGCTGTTCGAGACCCGCGAATTGCAGCCCGCGCGCATCTCCGACACCGTCGCGCGCGAAGGCCAGAACATCATGCTCGGCGCGTTCGCGCCGCTCGCAAGCTTCGCGCTGTTCCACATGGTCACCGTGTTTCCGCTGTCCTGGGTGTTCCTGTTCACCCGCGAAAGCCCGGTGCGCTTCCTGATCATCGAGATCGTCGCCGCCGTGTTCGGTGTCGGCGCGATCGTGCTCTCGGGCATCATCGCCGACCGCGTCGGCCGCAAGTCGCTGCTGATGGGATCGGCGATCGCAATCGCGATCTACAGCGGTTTCGCCCCGCAGCTGCTCGATGCCGGCGCGTTCGGTGAGACCATCTACATGGTGATCGGTTTCATCCTGCTCGGCCTGTCCTTCGGTCAGTCCTCGGGCGCGATCGCCTCGAACTTCAAGCAGGCGTATCGCTACACGGCCTCGGCGCTGACCTCTGACATGGCCTGGCTGTTCGGCGCCGGCTTCGCCCCGCTCGTCGCTCTGTTGCTGGCGACCAATCTCGGCGTCATCGCCTCGGGTGCGTATCTGCTCTCCGGCGCGTTCTGGACGCTGCTCGCGCTCTGGCTCAGCGGCCAGCGCGAGGCGGGCGATATGGACGCGGGGGGTTAGTCGTTAGCTGCAGCTACAAAAGAGATGTCGTCCCGGCGAAGGCCGGGACCCATAACCCCAGGGAGGGGTTGTGGTACGAGCTTGCAGCCAAAGGTGTTCGCAAACTCTATTCTGTGGTTATGGGTCCCGGCCTTCGCCGGGACGACGGCGGAAATCAATCCGCGACGATCTTCACACGATCCCTCACCTTCACCTGCGCGGTGCGATCGAGGCCGTTGAGCACGCGGAAGCGCTCGGCGGGGTGATCGACGCCGGCCATGCGGTGGGAGAGCGATTCCACGGTGTCGCCGGGCTGCACGGTGATGACCTTGATGCGCAGCGGGCGCGCGGCCTGGATCTCGTCGAGGGTCAGGCGGCGGAACGAGTTGACGGTCTCGCGCGCGTTGCGCTCGCTCTCGGTCGACTTCTGCCGTGCCGCGAAGATGAAGCGGTAGACGTCGCTGCCGAAGCGCAGCGCATAGACCTTGAACTGCCACTGGTCGCCCTTGGCGGTGGCGGACGCGGCCGGGAAGCCGTTGATGGTGATGTCTTCCGTGGACGCCTTCTCGACGCCTTCCATCCAGCCTGAATTGAGATAGTCGCCGAGCGACTGCTCGGCCGGCACCCTCACCACGTCGAAGCGCATCGCCTGCGAGCCGCCGTCGCGCACGCCGATCACCGCCTGCGCGGTGTTGTCGAGCGTGAAATTGTCCGGCGCCTGGAAGGTGAAGCCGAGCTTCGGATGCAGGAAACGCCGGCCGCGGACAAAACCTTCGCTCGGGTCTTCGCCATAGACGAGGTTGTCGATCGCAGCGAGATAGCTCTCGCGGTCGCGCTCGCCGCCTTCCGGAGCGACGTACTGCCGCGCGATGGTCTGCGCGTTCTGCACACGCTCCGGGGTTGCCGGATGCGACGAGGTGAAGTCCTGCGCGCGCGGATCGAGCGAGGAGGTCTTGCCGGCCTTCAGCTCGGCATTGCGCTCCATCGCCGAGAGGAAGCGGGCCGCACCATAAGGGTCGAAATGTGCCTTGGCGGAGATGCCGACGCCGATGCCGTCCGCCTCGAACTCCTGGTTGCGCGAAAAGCTCGCCATGGTGAGCTTGGTCTTGGCCAGCGCGAGCGCGGTGAGATCGGGGTCGTTGCTCATGTCGGTGACGACACGGGTGACGATCGCGGCCTGGCGCGCCTGGTCCTCGCGCATCGCGGCGTGCTTGGACAGCACATGCGCCATCTCGTGGCTGAGCACGGAGGACAATTCCGACGTGTCGCTCGCAAGCGCAAGGAGACCGCGCGTGACGTAGAGCTGGCCGTTCGGCAGCGCGAAGGCGTTCACTGCGCCGGAATTGAGAATGGTGACCCGGTAGCCCTGGTCAGGGCGGTCCGAGGCGGCGACGAGCCGGTCGACGGTTTTGGTGACCAGCGATTCGAGCCTGGGGTCGTCATAGGCGCCGCCATAGCTCGCCAGGATGCGCTCGTGCTCCTTTTCGGTGGCGGGGGTCTGCGCGACTGCGGGCTTCGGCTTGGGCATCGCGACCGCCGGCGGGGCCGCCGCGGTCTGGAATCGGCCCATATCGCCGCAGCCGGCGAGCGCCGTGCCCAGCATGAGGCATAGCGCGGCCGGCGCAGCCCGAAGGCGGCGGCCTTCACTCGTTTTGTGCTGTTCTAGCACCCCATTCACGTCGTTAACCCGTGCCCGGCCCGTTTAAGGCCTTACCCCTGTCGGCTCGTTTGCACTCAGCAACTCGACCTGTCCCACGAGGCGCACATCGATACGCGGCCCCGTATTCCCCTCAACCCAGCCCCGGACTCGAATACGTCGATTTTCCAAGGACTTAATGGCAACCCCGGCGTTTTCGAACGCCGGTAACGCGCGCCTTGAAATAGTCACGGCAAAGCCGCGTGTCCAGTTCCGTCCGAAGTTGAGGTAGGTCATTGCCCCAGCTTGCCGGACCGACAGGACTTTGCCCTCGACCACCACAAAGCGCCCGATCCCGGCCAAAATATCGTCCGGACTTTCCGTGTTTTTTATGGCCGACAGGTCAGCCCAGTTGCCCTTTTTTTGGCGCCGCGCCTCGGCCTCCGACGACATCAGGGCGGCCGCACAGTCCTTGTCGGCGATCTCGGCGGAGACGATGGCCTCGCCCTGGGCCAGCAGCATCGCCTGCACCGGGGTGTCGCTTTCGCCGACGAAGACCAGCCCGCCCTGGCGCCCATAGCGATCGGGCGTGTCGTCAGCGCTCCGCAGCGTCACGTCGCGGCCGACGAGCAGCGAGGCCAGCGCCTGCTTCGTCGTCGCGGTCGGTTCGATTCCGGCGAGGCGCACCTCGCGGCCGTCATCGAGACGCACGCTGCGGGCATCGACGATCGCGGCGACGCGGCCTTCGCCCTGGGACTCGAATTGGCACGGCGCCGCGAACGCATCACCAGACGCGAAGACGAGTAGCGCTGCGGCGATGAGGATGAGTGATCGTGTCACGTTGCCCGGAGAGTTTGCGTTACGCTCCAGCTTTAACCCATGCGTAGCGGGTCGCGAAGAGGCTTCCTCACACTCCGTCATTGCCTCGCTGCGCTCGCAATGACGATGCGGAAACATCTTGCGTCATCCCACTATTCCGTTTTGCGGAAAACGCGTGACGATCGCGCGACCTGCACGCCCCTCGCGCTTGCTGCCCTCTCGCGCATGCGGCATGATTGCGGCAATAGCGATCGGCAATAGCGATAGCCAAAAGCAATAACCAAGCCGCCATCAGAGCACGGCGCGATAAGGGAGGTCTTTTCGATGAAGAGAATTTTGCCGGGCATTTTTGCCGCTGCGTTTGCCTTGAGTGCCAGCGCCGTGCAGGCCGAGGATAAGCCGCCACTGAAGATCGGTGGCATTCTCGACATGTCGAGCCTCTATGCCGACATCACCGGTCCCGGCAGCGAGACCGCAGCCAAGATGGCCGTCGAAGACTTCGGCGGCGAGGTGCTGGGACGCAAGATCCAGGTGCTGGCGGCCGACCATCTCAACAAGGCGGATCTCTCCGCCAACATCGCCCGCGACATGCTCGACAACCAGGGCGTCGAGATGATCTACGACGTCGCGGCCTCCGCGACCGCGCTTGCCGCCGGCGAGATCGCGAAGGCGCGCAACAAGATCATCATGTTCAACGGCCCGGGCTCGATCCGTCTCACCAACGAGGCCTGCGGTCCCTACACCGTGCACTACGTGTTCGACACCTACGGCCAGGCCAATGTGACCGGCCTTGCGGCGGTGAAATCGGGCCTCGATACCTGGTTCTTCCTCACCGCCGACTATGCCTTCGGCCAGGATCTGGAGAAGGACACCAGTGCCGTCGTCACCAAGACCGGCGGCAAGGTGCTCGGCGGCGTGCGCCATCCGCTCAATACGTCGGATTTCTCGTCCTTCCTGCTTCAGGCCCAGGCTTCCAAGGCCAAGGTGATTGGCCTTGCCAACGCCGGCGGCGACACCGTCAATGCCATCAAGCAGGCGGCCGAGTTCGGTATCACCAAGGGCGGCCAGAAGGTCTCGCCGCTGCTGGCCTTCGTGACCGATATCGATTCGATCGGACTGGAGACGGCGCAAGGCCTGCTGCTGGCGGAAGCCTTCTACTGGGACCTCAACGACGACACGCGCGCTTTCTCGAAGCGCTTCACCGAGCGCATGAAGCGGCCGCCGACCTCGGCGCAGGCCGGCGTCTATTCGTCCGTGACGCATTATCTGAAAGCCGTGAAGGCGGCGGGTACGACGGATGCGGCTGCGGTCATCAAGGTGATGAAGGAGACGCCGATCAACGATTTCTTCGCCAAGGGTGGCAAGATCCGCGAGGACGGCCGCATGATTCACGACATGTACCTGTTCGAGGTGAAGAAGCCGTCGGAGTCCAAGGGCCGCTGGGACGACTACAAGCTGCTCGCCACCGTGCCCGGCAGCGAAGCGTTCCAGTCGCTGGAGCAGTCGCGCTGCCCGCTGGTGAAGAAGTGACGGCGTGAGCCGTCGTGGCGACAGGCGGGCCCAACAGCAGGTCGTCATCCCGGGGCGCGAAGCGAACCCGGGATCCATCGGGCCGCAGTAACTGTTGAGAAATGGATTCCGGGTTCGCGACTACGTCGCGCCCCGGAATGACGAAATAAACAACAAGAGGGAGACGTCCCATGAGCAACGACATGGTCCTGCAAAAGCTCGAAGGCGGGCTGCTCACCATCACGATGAATCGCCCCGAGCGGAAGAACGCGCTCAACCCCGACATGGTGCGCGGGCTGGTCGAGGCGGCGCGGCGCGCGGCTGACGATCCGGAGGTGCGCGCGGTGCTGTTCAAGGGCGCCGGTGGCTCCTTCTGTGTCGGCGGCGACGTCAAGTCGATGGCGGAGGGCCGCGCGCCGCTGCCGTTCGAGCAGAAGCTTGCGAATTTGCGCCGCGGCATGGAGGTCTCGCGTATCCTGCACCAGATGCCGAAACCGGTGGTGGCGCAGCTCGACGGCGCCGCGGCCGGCGCCGGCCTGTCGATGGCGCTGTCCTGCGATCTGCGTATCGCCAGCGAATCCTGCAAGATCACGACCGCCTTCGCCAAGGTCGGCTTCTCCGGCGATTACGGCGGCACCTATTTCCTGACCCAGCTGCTCGGTAGCGCGCGGGCGCGCGAGCTCTACCTGATGTCGCCGATGCTCACGGCAAAGGAAGCGCATGCGATCGGCATGGTGACCAAGGTCGTGCCCGACGCCGAGATCGACACTGCTGCCCACGAGCTCGCGCTGTCGCTGGCGCAGGGCCCCTCGATCGCGCTCGGCTTCATCAAGCGCAACATCAACAATGCCGAGCACCTGGCGCTTGAGGATTGCTTCGACGGCGAGGCGATCCATCACACCCGCTGCGGCGACACCGCCGATCACAAGGAGGCCGCAAAGGCCTTCGTCGAGAAGCGCAAGCCCGCCTTCAGAGGCGAATGACGATGGCTTCGTATATGCGCTTGCGGCAGATCTGCCTGGTCGCGCCGCAGCTCGCGCCTGTCATCTCCGACCTCGCGGAGATCATGGGCCTCGCCGTCTGCTATCGCGACGGCAATGTCGCGAAATACGGCCTGGAGAACGCGCTGCTCCCGGTCGACACGATCCTGCTGGAAGTGGTGGCGCCGTTCAAGGCCGGCACCACCGCCGGCCGCTTCATCGAGAAGACCGGCGGCCGCGGCGGCTATATGGCGATCTTCTGCTGCGACGATCCGGACGAGCGCGGTCGCAACGCCAACGCGCTCGGCGTGCGCACCGCGAACGTGATCGACCATGCGCCTTATCACGGCGTGCAACTCCATCCGCGCGACTGCCGCGCGGCCTTCATCGAGTTCAACCACACCGAAGGCAGCGACGACGTTCTGGGCCCTTATCCGCCGGCAGGACCGGACTGGCAGAAATTCATCCGCAAGGATGTGACGCAGGCGCTGACCGGCGTCGAGATGCAGAGCCCGGAGCCGCAGGGACTCGCGGAGCATTGGGGCAGGATCATCGGGGTCGCGCCCAATGCCGCCAGCAACGGCGTTGCCGAGCTGAAACTGCCCAACGCCAGTTTCCGCTTTGTGAAGGGCGCCAGCGAGATCATGAGCGCGCTGGAGTTTCGGGGCGCGGATGTCGCGCAGGTGCTGCATGCGGCGAGGGCGAAGGGCCATGCGGTGGCGGGCAATGAATTCCTGTTGGGCGGAGTGACGTTCCGGCTCACCGCTTGAGCGAGCGGCTTGTTCAGTCGTCATGCCCGGGCATAGCCGTCCGAAGGACGGCGTCGCTTCCGCTCGCCTATGTCCCGGGCATCCACGTTCTTGATCGTCGGTGCCAGAATGAGGCGTGGATGGCCGGGACAAGCCCGGCCATGACGGAGAGAATAGGCTAGAACAAGAAAAAGGACTCGCCCCACATGCCGCATCCGCTCGACAGCTTCTTTTCGCCCGCGAGCATCGCGCTGATCGGCGCCTCCCGCGATCACGAGAAGATCCCGGGGCGGCTCTTGTCGATGCTGCGCAAGAACGAGTATCCCGGAAAGATCTACCCGGTGAACCCGAACTACGCCGAGATCGACGGGCTCGCCTGCTACAAATCGATCGCGGAGATCGGTGCGCCGATCGATCTCGCCGTCGTCATCATTCCCGCCCGTGCCGTGCTGCCTGCGCTCGAGCAATGCGCCGCCGCCGGCGTCAATAACGCGGTCATCATCTCTTCCGGATTCGCGGAGGAGGGCGGCGACAGTGCGGCGATGCAGGATGCGATCGCGGCGCTGGCCAAGCGTACGGGCATGCGGATCTCCGGCCCCAACGCTGAGGGCTTTTTCAGCCAGATGCAGCGCGTGGCGGCGACGTTCAGCCCAGCCGTGGACGTCAAGCCCGGTGTGGTGCCGCTCATCGCCACGCAAAGACGGATCGGCATCGTCGCGCAGAGCGGCGGCATCGGTTTTGCCTATTATCACCGCGCGCGGGCGCTCGGTGTGGCCGTGAGCTACGTCGTCAGCGCCGGCAACGAATCCGATCTCGGCGCCGGCGAGTTCCTGGATTACCTGGTGCAGGACGCCTCGACCGACGTAATCCTGCTGTTCATCGAGGGCATCCGCGACGTCGACAAGTTTCTCGCGGCGGCGCGGCGGGCGGCTGAAATGAAGAAGCCCGTCATCGTGACGAAAGTCGGCCGCTCCGGCGCAGGTCGGCGTGCCGCGGCTTCGCATACCGCGAGCATGGCCGGCTGGTCGGCAGCCTATGACGCGGTGTTCGCGAAATACGGCTTCATCGTCTCCAACGATCTCGACGAAGCGCTGACGATCGCCGCAGTGCTCGCGAGCAACCCGTTGCCGAAGGGCGATCGCGTCGCGGTCGTCACCGTCTCCGGCGGCGCCGGCATCTGGGGCGCGGATGCGGTGGCGCTGCGAGGGTTGCAGGTGCCGGAATTGTCCGAGCGGATTCAGGCGGAGATCAAGACGCTGATGCCGTCCTATGGCACCGCGCGCAATCCGATCGACGTCACCGCGCAGGGCGTCACGTCGGGTGGTCTCCAGAAGAGCGTCGATCTGCTCACGGTCTCCGACGAGGTCGACGCGATCCTGGTCGTGCTGTCGCTCTCGAGCGAGGTGCGCAAGCCGTTCAACGAGGTCGAGCTGGCGCCGGTGCTGGCGGCGCAGCACAAGCCGGTGGTGTTCTATTCCTACACGGTGCCGTCCGACTTCGCGCGGCGCGAGCTTGCCAAATCCGGCGTCGTCGTGCTCTCGGGTCTGACCCATGCCGGCGTCGCGATGCGGCAGCTCGTGGACTACGCCCGATTCGAGCTGCCGAAGCCTGCGGACGAGGCGCGGCCGTCGTCACGCGATCTCTCCGTGCATCTGACCTCGCCGGTTCTGTCAGAGGCCGACAGCAAGGCGTTGCTGCGCGCCGCCGGCATCGCGTTGCCGGACGAGGTGCTGGTGAAGGACAAGGCAGGGCTCGATGAAGCGGTCACCCGCGTCGGCTTCCCGCTGGTGATGAAGATCCAGTCGCCCGACATCGCGCACAAGAGCGAGGTCGGCGGCGTGCGCGTCAACATCGCTACCAAGGGCGAGGTGTTTCTGGCGTTCGAGGCGCTGCTGGGCAATGCGCGCAAGCACCGGCCTGAGGCCGTGATCCAGGGCGTGCTGGTCGGCCCGATGGCAAAGCGGGGCGTCGAGATCATCATCGGAACGATGACGGACGAGACTTTTGGCCCGATGGTGATGGTGGGTCTCGGTGGGGTCACCACGGAGCTGTTCCGTGACGTCGCCTATCGCCCGGCGCCGGTCGGCGCGGAAGAAGCGAGCGCGATGCTGGCGGGATTGAAGGCGGCGCCACTCCTGAACGGCTTTCGCGGAGCCGTGGAGGCGGACGTTGCGGCGCTATCGCAACTGATCGCCGACATCTCCGTGCTCGCCGCGCGCCACGCGAGGCAGATTGCGGAGATCGAGCTCAACCCGGTGCTGGTGCACGCCGAAGGGCAGGGCGTGACGATCGTGGATGCGCTGGTGGTGGGGCGGAAGTAGCCGCTACACCCACCGCCGTCGTCCCGGACAAGCGAAGCGCAGATCCGGGATCCATAACCACAGGGTGTGGTTTGACGAGGACTCGGAGTTACCAGCTTGCGCGACGACTCCTCCCTGTGGTTATGGGTCCCCGCGTTCGCGGGGACGACAGGAGAGGTTGCCGAAGCACCGGCGCGATACGTTGACTACCGCCCCCTGAAATTCGCCGCGCGCCGTTCTTCCGTCGCCTTGACGCCTTCCTTGAAGTCTTCCGTTGCGCGCAGGCGGGTCTGCTCGGCGAGCTCGTGGTTGGTCGCGGCCATGACCCGGTCGGCGAGGCTGGCGCGCATCGTCGCGCGGGTCGACAGCAGGCCGAGCGGAGAGCACTCGGCGATTTCGCCGGCGAGCTTCATCGCGGCCGACTTCACCTGGTCCTGCGGCACCAGCTCGTTGGCGAGCCCCCATTTGACCGCTTCTTCGCCGGTGACGCGGCGGCTGGTGTAGAACATCAGCTCGGCGTTGTTCTTGCCGATCAGATCCGGCAGCGTCACGGTCAAACCGAAGCCGGGATGGAAGCCGAGTTTTGTAAAATTCGCGGAGAAGCGTGCCTCGGGGCAGGTGACGCGGAAATCCGCGGACACCGCGAGACCCAGGCCGCCGCCGATGGCCGCGCCCTGCACGGCGGCGACGATCGGCTTCTTGGCGCGGAAGATACGCACGGCCTGGATGTAGAGATGGCTGATCGGGCCAAGATTGTCCGCCGGATCGCCCTTCTTGTTAGCCTCGCGCGCTTCCTGGGCTTGTCGCGCCGGGTCGCCAAAATTGGCGCCGGCGCAGAACGCCTTGCCCTGCGCCGAGAGCACCGAGGCGCGGATCTCGATGTCGCGGTCGAACTCGTCGAGCGCATCCGCGATCTGGTTGATCAGCGAGATGTCGAAGAAGTTGAGCGGCGGACGGCGGATCTCGATGGTGCCGACGTGCCCGACCTTCTCGACGCCGATATCTGTATAGGTGCTCATTGATGGTCCTCGATTGAATTAGCGCAAGCCAAGCCCGCGGGCGATGATGCCGCGGAGCACCTCGGTGGTGCCGCCCTGGATGGTGAGTTTCGGTGCGGTCTTGATGGCGAAATCGAGCTGCCGCTCCAGCGTCTCGCGGTTGGTCGCGGTCTCCTCGACGAAAGCGGCGAGGTCGCGCACGCGATGCGGAAGCTGCTGCTCCCAGACCGTGCCGATGTCCTTGACGATGGACGCTTCCACCACGGGCTCCTTGCCGGCTTGCAGCATGCCGGCAACGGAGACCGACATGCGCCGCATGGTGTGGAGCTGCGCCACCAGCCGGCCGATGCCTTCGGCGCTGCGCGTGTCCGGATTGGGGCCGACCGCGCGGACGAGCTCGGTCAGAACGTAGTAGGTTTCCAGGAAGCGCTCGGGGCCCGAACGCTCATAGGCGAGCTCCGATGTGGCTTGCTTCCACGCACCGTCGACTTCGCCGAGGACGTGATCATCGGGTACGAAGAAATCGGTGAAGACGACCTCGTTGAACTCGTACTGGCCCGTGATCTGGCCGATCGGGTTCACCTTGATGCCCGGCTGCTTCATCTTGACCAAGAACTGCGTCAGGCCGTGACGGCGGTTCTCCTTGGTCGGCGGCGAGGTCCGGAAGATCGCGATCATGTAGTCGGCGATGTGCGCCGACGAGGTCCAGATCTTGGTGCCGTTGATGAGATAGCCGCCGTCGGTCTTGGTCGCGCGCGTCTTCGCCGCGAACAGGTCCGAGCCGGAGTTCGGCTCGCTCATACCGATTGCAAAGCAGATCTCGCCGCGGCAGATGCGCGGCAGAATCTCCATCTTGATGTGTTCAGGGGCGTATTTCAGCAGCACCGGTCCGCTCTGGCGGTCGGCGACGAAGAAGCGCCGCGTCGGCGCATTGGCCACGCGCATCTCCTCGGTCACCACGTAGCGTTCGAGGAAGGAGCGCTCCTGGCCGCCGTATTTCTTCGGCCAGGTCATGCCCAGCCAGCCCTTGGCACCGACCCGGCGGGAAAATTCCGGCACGTCGGTGTCTTCGCGGTTGGGCTTGTGCGGATCGAAGGTGCCGGCGGCGATTTCCTCGGCGAGGAAGGCGCGGACTTCCTTGCGCAATTGCTCGCATTTCTCGGGCAGGCGGATCGGATCGAAACGGAGGGCAGCGGTCATGTGTTTCGTCTCCCGATCAACGCGAAGCTACGAGCGGCCACAATTCGTCGGCGCCGCGCCGGGCCACCAGCTTGCCGAGCTCGACGGCCCAGTGGCTTTCCGAACCGAAATCGTCGCGCCAGGCCAGCGCCCGCAGCGAATACCGGTGCAGGATGTGCTCGCTGGTGAAGCCGATGGCGCCGTGCACCTGGTGCGCGATGGCGCCGCCTTTCTCCGCGGCTTCCGCGCAGCGGATCTTTGCCGAGGCGGCCTCGAGGTAGACCTCGTCGTCGAATGACTTTGCGTTCGCGATGGCGTCGGCCGCGGACGTTGCGGCCGCAAGCGCGGCGGCGGATTCGCCGGCGAGACGGGCGAGGTTGTGCTGCACGGCCTGGAATTTCGAGATCTTCTTCTCGAACGCGACGCGCTCGTTGGAATAGCGCACCGAGATGTCGAGCATCGCTTCCAGCGCGCCCGCGATCTGAAGGCTGCGCGCGACGCCGCCCATCAGCATGAGCGTGGTCTGGTCGAAGCCCTTCACGGGCTTGACGGTGATGGGCTGGACCTTGTCGAGCGTCACGGTATCGCTGTGATCGTAGCCGACGTTGAGTCCGGATTCGATCCGGGCCTTGCCCGCATCGACCAAAGCAATCGAGATCCCATCCTTGCCGTGCGCCAGCACCGCAAAGTGCTTCGCCGCCTTGGCAAAGGGCACGCCGCGAGCGCGGCCGGAGAGCGCGCCGTCGGCATCGCGCGTGATGCGATCCTTCGGCGACGCCGGGACGACCGTCATCTCGCCTTCCGGCGAAGAAATCCTGGCCTGCGCCAGCAGCCAGCCCGCCAGCATGGTCTCGGCGAGGGGAACCGCGAGCGCGAAGCGGCCGGCAGCGTTGAGCAGCGCAAAGCCGTCAGCAAGGCTCGCGCCGGAGCCGCCGAGATCATCGGGCACCCAGGACAGCGGCAGCCCGGCTTCGCTCAGCGCCTGCCACAGCGGCGCCTGCCAGGAATCCTTCTTGTCGTTGTTGATGGTTTGCGGATCGGCGAGATCGGCGAAGATTTTTTCCGCGGTCTCGACGACGATATTGTCACTCTCCGCCACAGCGTTCCCCGTGTTTTGCCATTGGCGCGTCCCGCCAGGTCAAGCCGGCGCGCGGTCTCTTCTTGCGCCCGATGATCTGAAAAAGCCATGGCCCTGACAAGCGTTGATCGCAAGCCCATCTGCGGCACCGGCATGGGCGCGAGAACCGATCTGGACTAATTCCGCTTAGCGGAGTTTGCTCGATTTGCAGGGTGCGCCAAACTCGCTAAACAGGGCCAGCGACCCAAGGCTTGCATCAGATACAGGGGAAGGAAATCCGGATGGCCAAAGACAGCTTGTGCGCAATCGTGACCGGGTCCGCATCCGGACTTGGCGCAGCGACCGCGGAAATTCTCGCGCGGAGCGGGGCGCGGCTCGTCATCAACTATTCGTCGAGCCAGAAGGAAGCCGAGGCCACGGCAGAGCTCTGCCGCAACGCGGGCGCTGCGGAAGTCCAGGTCGCCCAGGGCGACGTTTCCAAGGATGTGGATTGCCGCAAGATCGTTGCGGCAGCCAGCGGCTGGGGCCGGCTCGACGTGCTCGTCAACAATGCCGGCACCACCAAGCATGTCGCGCACGCCGATCTCGACGGATTGTCGGCGGAAGATTTCCAGCGCGTCTACGGCGTCAACACCATCGGCCCGTTCCAGATGGTGCGTGCGGCGCGCAGCCTGCTGGAAGCCGGCGCGAAGGCGTCGGGGCGGCCGTCGGCGGTCGTCAACGTGTCGTCGGTCGCGGGCATCAGCGGCGTCGGCTCGTCGATCGCCTATGCCGCGAGCAAGGGCGCGCTCAACACCATGACGTTGTCGCTGTCGCGCGCGCTGGCGCCGCTGATCCGCGTCAACACGGTGTGTCCCGGCTATATCGACACGCCCTGGTTCACCAAGGGCCGCGGCGAGGCCGGCGCAAAGCAGGTGCGCGACAGCGTGGTGGCGAAGGTGCCGCTCAAGGTCGCCTCGAGCGCGGAGGACATCGCGCAGCTCGTCTGCTTCCTGGCGATGCCGGCCTCCAGCAACATGACCGGCGAGGTCGTGCGCATGGATGCGGGGATGCATTTGATTACGTGATGCTACGCGACGTCATTCCGGGCGATGCGTTAGCATCGAACCCGGAATCTCGAGATTCCGGGTTCGCGCTTTGCGCGCCCCGGAATGACGGCAACTACCCCTTGATCACGCCGCTCGCCACCAGCCGGTGCCAGATGAACAGCACCACCACCGCGCCGATCGTGGCCATGATGAAGCCGGCGCCCTGGTCCGGGCCGTAATGGCCGATCGCCTGGCCGATGAACGTCGCCAGAAACGCACCGGCGATGCCGAGGATGGTGGTGAGGATGAAGCCGCTCGGATTGTTCGGCCCCGGCGCGAGCCAGCGCGCGATGAGGCCGGCGATGAAGCCGACGACGATGATCCACAACAGGCCGCCCATGCTCATGACAATGCTCCCCTTCCCGAGAACGCGCAGATCAATCTTCGATTAAATTCTGCCCGAGAGTTCGTTCTCCGTCGGCAGCCGTCCGTCCGGCGTCAGGTGGTCGATCACCTGCGGCAGATATTGGCTGAGGCCGGAGAGCAGCTCCTCGCGCGACAGGCCGCTCTGGGCGGACAGGCTCTCGATCTGGTCCGCGCCGAGTGCGCTCGCGAGATCGCCGGGCGCGATCGGCTTGTTCTCGCCCTTGCCGACCCAGGAATTCGCGGCCTCGCCGTGGCCGCCCTGCTGGAGCTGATTGAGGAGATCGCCGAGCCCGCCGCTCAGGACGGTGCCGGCCGCGCCGCCTGCGAGCAGGCCGCCGAGGCCGCCTTTGAGCAGATCGCTGAGACCGCCGCCGCTTCCTCCGGGAAGCGTGGCGTTGCCAGTATTGACAGGCGTCGGAGGCGGCAGCGGTGAGCGCTGCTGCGGGGCAGGCGCCGCATCCGGCTGGCCAGCCGTCAGATGCTTGAACGCCTTCCAGGCGAGCAGGCCGAGCAGCGCCATGGTCATCGGCGACATGCCGCCGGAGGAATTCTCGGAGCTGGGTGTGCTGGGGCCGCGCGGGCCGTTCTGCATGCCGTTGAGGACGTCGAGTAGACCCATGGTGCTCTCCTTTGGCGTCTCGTCCGGCGAGTGCTCGCCGGTGACTGCCCCCGGGGCGAGAACATATGGGGCTCGCATGACGGTTACAAGGCGGCTGCGACGCGATGGGCAGCTGGCCTCGCCTCTGCTATCGAAGGCCGGTCATTCAGGGAGCGAGGTCAGTGGTTACGGATCGACCGATCGTGGTGGCTGGCGCGGGCGCCATCGGCTGTTTCGTCGGCGGCATGCTGGCGGCTGCTGGCCGCCGCGTCGCGCTGCTGGTGCGGCCGCGGATCAAGACCGAGATCGAGCGGTTCGGCCTGCGGCTGACCGATTTCGACGGCTCCGAGAAGAAGCTCGGGGCTGGCCAGCTCGCGCTCTCGGAAGACCCTTCGATCTTCCACAGCGCCGGCATCGTGCTGGTAACCGTGAAGAGCGCCGACACTGCCGATGTCGCGGAGCAGATCGCGCAGCACGCGCCGCAGGATGCCGTCATCGTGTCCCTGCAAAACGGCGTCGGCAATGTCGCGGTGTTGCGCGAGCGCCTCGGCGGCCGGCGCGTGCTGGCCGGCATGGTGCCGTTCAACGTGATCGCGATGGGCGAGGGTCGCTTCCACCGCTCGACCTCCGGCGACATTCATGTCGGAGAGGACGCCGGGAACACGGCCGGCGCGCTTTCGGTGGCTGGCCTTTCGATGCGCGCGAGCAGCGACATCACCGGCGTGCAATGGGGCAAGCTGATCATCAACCTGAACAACGCGCTCAGCGCTTTGTCGGACATGCCGCTCGCCGCGCAACTGGCAAACCGCGACTGGCGAAAATTATTCGCCGACCAGATGGCAGAGGGGCTGGCCGCGATGAAGGCCGCCGGCCTCAATCCGGTCTCAGCGACGCCGATCCCGCTGAACTTGACGCCGACATTGCTGAAATTGCCCGACATGATCTTCAACGCGATCCTGGGGCGGACCATGAAGATCGATCCCGAGGCGCGCTCCTCGATGTGGCAGGATCTGAAGCAGGGCCGCAAGACCGAGATCGACTATCTCCAGGGCGCGGTCATCGCGCTTGCCGAGCAGAACAATGTCGATGTGCCGCTGATGCGCCGCATTGTTGCGCTGGTCAAGGAGGCTGAAGTCGCTGGCAACGGCCCGCCCGGGCTGACGCCGCAGCAGATTCGCGGGTAGCGCCTGAGTGCATGCCGCGCGACCGGAGGAGCCACGATGAGGCGTTTCTCGATGATCGGATTCGCACTGGCCGTGCTCTGCGGCGCGTCGACGCTTGCGGAAGCCCGGCCGCCGACGGTCATGAACTCTCCCGGCTATGACAGGCGGTTGCAGGAGAGCAGGTCGCAGTTGGGCAGTTCACCGGCGACGGCGCCAGCGGATGCGCCGGTGGTCAAACCGAAGCGCAGCAAGAAGAAGCAGCCGAACTGAGAATGTGGGTGCGAATCTCTATCCAGCCCGTCATTGCGAGCGCAGCGAAGCAATCCAGAATCCCTCCGCGGAAAGACTCTGGATTGCTTCGCTGCGCTCGCAATGACGGCTGAGCCTCAGCTCACCCCTTCTTCGCCGCCGGCTTGCTCGGCGTCGGATTGAACAGCTTCTTCAGTTCGTTCAAGCTTTCCGATAGCCGCGGCCATTCGCAGGAGAACGAGCCCTTGGTGCAGGGCGCGCCCTTCGGTCGCTGGCCGACACTCTGCTGCACCTTCGGCCGCTCGACCGGGACGGGCACGCGCTCGACGTCGGTCCGCAGCGCGACCTGCTGGAACTGCTGCGCCTGTTTTTCCTGCTGCTCGCGCTGCTGACGCGCGGTGGCTTGGGCCGCTTCGTTGCTGCGGCGCTGATTGGCGAGATAGCCGGTGTAGGCTTCGTCGATCTTCTTCTGCTCTTCCGGCGTCGGGTTGGGACCTGCGATGTCGAAGGTGCGGTCCTGGAGGAAGTCGTAATAGGTGTAGCCGCCGCCTGCCTTGCGGCGGCCGGCGAACTTGGCGTTGCAGTCCGCAAGTGCGGATGTCTTCTCGGCCTTGGTTGCGGCCTTCTCGGCGGCATCAGCGCATTCCTCGAAGTCGACGGGCGCGCGCTTCCACCATTGCGCCTGGGCATGCGTGTGCGTCAGCAGAAAAAATCCTGCTGCGGCAACGAGAAGCGCCGCACGACGCGATGCAAACACGACCGACATTCTACGAGTGCATTCCTTGCAAAACTCAACCCGAACTGAGTCGGGCCAATTTTTGCCCCTTTATCGCCGGCTTGTCACCCATGGAACCCGGGAATTTCATGGCTGCAATGCTGACATTTTTTGCTTGACGTGGCGCGGGAGTCACAGCCGCGCGGCATAGGATGCGCTTACAGTTTGATCGATCTGAATTTGGGGGAGAATCTCCGTCATGAGAGCGCTGGCCCGATTTGCCGCACTCGCCTTGGTGCTGATTTGCGGCCATGCCTTCGCGGCGGACGAGGATGCGCCCAACCGCAAGCCGGTGAAGGCGGTCGGCGATGCGCGGCTCTCGGTCGGCGGCCGGGGAATGCTGCCGCTCTACCTCTCCCGCGACTGGTCGATGCCGTTGCCGGCGATCTCGCGCGCCATCATCGTGCTGCATGGACGCCTGCGCAATGCCGACGAATATTACATATCGGCCAACAACGCGCAGGCAGCAGCAGGCGACGATGGCAAGAGCGCGCTCATGATCGTTCCGCAGTTCCTGGCGGAGATCGATATCGACGCGCACAAATTGCCGGAGGACACGCTACGCTGGTCGCTGGAGGGATGGGAGGGCGGCGATGCCGCGCTTGCGCCCAATCCGGTCTCCTCGTTCGAGGCGCTCGATGCGATCCTCGCAAAACTCTCCGACCGGCGCATCTTCCCGAACCTGAAGCAGGTCGTGGTTGCCGGCCATTCCGGCGGCGGGCAGGTCGCGCAGCGCTATGCCATCGCCGGCAAGGGCGAGGCGGCGCTGTCGCGCCAGCACATCGACATCCGCTATGTCGTCGCCAATCCCTCGTCCTATGCCTATTTCAGCGCCGACCGGCCGGTGCCGGCAATTGCTGCATCCTGTCAGGGCTACAACAACTGGAAATACGGCATGGGCGACCGTCCGCCCTATCTCGCCGACGCGACGCCGGCGGCACTGGAGCAGCGCTATGTCGAGCGCGAGGTGATCTATCTGCTCGGCACGCTCGACACCAATCCGAAGCATTCCGCGCTGGACAAGAGCTGCATGGCAGAGGCGCAGGGGCCTTATCGTTACGCCCGCGGCCACGCTTACGTGGACGCGATGGCCAAGCGCGACCACGGCACGCCCAATCACAGGGTCTGGGATGTCGCCGGCGTCGGTCATGACGGCGACAAGATGCTGACCTCGAAATGCGGGCTCGCGGCGCTGTTCGATATTCCGGGCTGCGGCGCGGAGCGCTGACGCCGCTGCCTTGAAGCTCCGGCTCCGGCGGTTACACTTCGCACCGCGAGCGCCTCACCCCGAGGCGCCGCCAGGAAGACGAAGTGGAAACGCCTGATGCTGCTGCCGCTGTCCGATGTGCCGCGCTGGTGGCCCCGCCGCGCGATGATTCCGGAAAAGTTCGTCGCACGCTGTTGCGCGGCGAGCGCGCTGCGTGGATGAAGGAAGGGCGCGCCTTCCGGATCTGGCCGGCGAAGGCGCGGGCGCACGCCGAATAAGAAAATTCACGAAAGGACTCTTTGACATGACCATCACCATCGCAGCCAACAGCGTGCCGAAGCCGCCGGCCGATATCATCGAGGGCTTTCGAGGTGCGCCCACGTCCGTGATCTCGGACAATCTCGCCAGGCTGCCGGGCGTGGTGGGGCTCAAACCCTATCATCGCGGCGGCAAGCTGGTGGGCACGGCCTTCACGGTGCGCACCCGTCCCGGCGACAATCTCGCCATCCACCGCGCGCTCGAGCTGGTCGGTCCCGGCGACGTCATCGTGGTCGATGGCGGCGGCGACGAGACCCGCGCACTGGTCGGCGAGATCATGAAGAACATCGCGCAGTGGCGCAAAGCCGAAGGCTACGTGATCGACGGCGCGATCCGCGACGTTGCGGCCTTCGCCGCGGACGACTTCCCATGCTATGCCCGCGCTGTGATCCACCGCGGGCCCTACAAGAACGGCCCCGGCGAGATCAACGTGCCTGTGTCGGTCGGCGGCAGCGTGATCTCGCCCGGCGACATCGTCGTCGGCGATGAGGATGGCGTGGTGTCGTTTCCCGCCGCCGGCGCGGCTGCGCTGCTGGAGGCGGTGCGCGCCCAGGTTGCGCGCGAGGAGGAGACCATGAAGGCGATCCGCGAGGGCCGCTATCAGGGCTCCTACGGCAAGTCCTGATCAAAAGAGAGGCATCGTTGGGCCAGAAGGACGAATTCCACATCCTCGACAATCCTGCCGACGGCGGCTTCGGCGCGACGTAAGGTTGCGAAAGCCTTTCGATCGCGCCCTGGCGGTGGGGGAAAACGGGTATTCTCGTTCGTCGTGTTGGGAGTGGCTTTTCGGCCCGCTCTCTGTGACGCGGCAGGCGATTGGCCTGGCTCAACCGAGGGACTCTGCCAGGCAGGCCTTGCATTTGCCTGACTGTCCTTGTCTGCTACAATCTTTCGGCGTCACAATGGTTGTGGCCGCCCCAGAGTTGTTGCGCCAGTGATGATGATCAGTGTCGACAACACGTCCCCGGACAACGGCTCGGATCAAGGGCGGCCGAGAAGGCGTACCGCAGCTACGATTTTCATCGATGTCGTCGGATATTCCCGGCTGATGGGAAGCGACGAGGAAGGCACGCATCAACGATGGATGTCGATGCGATCGGACGTTATCGAGCCGCGCGTCGCTTCAAATGCCGGTGAGGTAATCAAGAGTACCGGTGACGGCTTACTGCTGGAGTTCAGGAATCCGGTTGACGCAATCAGGTTCGCGCTCGGCATGCAGATGCATCTGGCCGAATCGTCATCAGCCGGTAGCAACCCGCTGCAGTTGAGGATGTCGGCAAATGTCGGCGACGTCATCGCCGAGCGTGACGACATCTACGGGGACGGAGTCAATATTGCAGCCCGGCTTCAGGAATTCGCCGGCCCGGGCGGGGTCGTGATTTCCGGGGCCATTCACGATCAGGTGAAGGATCATCTGCGCTACCAAGCCGCCGATCTGGGATTCCTCACGCTCAAGAATATCGAGCGGCGCATCCGGGCATTCAAGATAGCGCATCACGACCTACGGGCTCCGACAATCTCGGTGGCCCATTCGCTCAAGCCGTCCGTGGCAGTATTGCCGCTGCAGATGCTCGGCCTTCAGGCGGCGGATGCCTATCTCGCGCAGGGAATCGTCCACGATATCGTCGCCTCGCTGGCGGGTATTCGCGAATTGTTCGTCGTATCCAGCACGTCCACACTTGGGTTCACCGGTCCTACCGTCGACCCTGCTGCCGTTTGCCATCGCCTTGGCGTGCGATATCTCGTCACGGGAACGCTCAAGCGTCACGGCGAGGTGCTGCGGATGCGGGTGGAATTGATCGATGTCGATACGCGGTCCATGCTGTGGACCAACCAGTACGAGGCGTCGATCAGCCAGTTGTTTGACGTGCAGGAGAAGATCGCAACCAGCATCGCATACGCGCTCCTGCCGCATATCCATATCTCCGAGCTGCAGCACGCCGAGCGCAAGGCGCCGCAGAGCATGAACGCTTACGACCTGGTCCTGCAGGGCATGTATCGCCTGTATCGCCTCGGTCACGACGACATGCTTGCGGCGCGAAGCCTGTTCGAACGCGCCCTCGACCATGATCCGCAATATGCGGCGGCCTATGCCCTGATGGCAAAATGGTACATCCTGCACATCGGCGAGGGTCATTCCACCGACTTCAAGGCCGATTCCCGCGAGGCATTTCGACTTGCGTCGCGCGCGCTCGAGTTCGAACCGTCGGACCCAATGGCGCTCGCGATATTCGGGCACATCAATTCGTTTCTGTTCGGCGCGTATGACCGTGCCATCGATGCTTTCGACCGTGCCATTGGAGGAACGCCCAATTCCGCTATTGCGTGGTCCCTGAGCGCATCGACATACTGCTATCTCGGCGACGGACCACGTGCCGTGGCGCGCGCGTCTTACGGCATATCGCTGTCGCCGCTCGATCCGTACGCCTATTTCTATCAATCGGCGCTCACCAACGCGCACTACACCAATGAGACCTTCGACGATGCCGTGCACTGGGGCACGAAGGTCATGGCGGCGGCTCCGCAGTTTGCCGCTAATCTGCGGCTTCTTGCCGCGAGCCTCGTCGCCGCCGGCTCGCTCGAGCGGGCGCGCGAAGTTGGCGCCGCACACATGAGGATCGATCCCTCGTTCTCGGTTGAGAAATATTGCAGTTGGTACCCGATCAAGCAGCCGGATCGGCTAGCGCTTTTGGGCGAACGATTAATTGAAGCCGGGCTGCCTCGTTAACGTACGTGATGAATTGCGCCACGGCGCTCGATCGCTTCTCAGCAACGAAAAGGTTCTGTAGCGACAGCTCTGGAGGATCACATGGGAATGGGCATGGGAATGGGCATGGGAATGGGCATGGGCATGGGCATGGGTATGGGGATGGGGATGGGCATGGGCATGGGCATGGGTATGGCCTTCGGCGCTACGCCACCCGAGCTCGGCTTCCGACCCCTGACCCTGCAATACGACCTTGGGCCGAATACCGATCCGAGTTTCCCGGACCAATTGCTGCCCAAGGAATGCTGGAAAGACAGGGTCGGACCGTGGGATCCTGACGTTCTTTGTCTGCTCCCTCTCACGGAGTTCATAAGAGCCACCAATTGGGACACGATCGACGCGGACATCGTCGCGGAGCGGCCCAGGCTGCTCGATTGGAAGCCGGGCACGGCGGGCTATCAGGATTTTGTGGCCCGCGAGATCATCCAGCTACAGCTGCTCATGCAGACCGATCGCGAGCGCTACATGGGCGAAATCGTTGCGCAGCATGACAATGCACCCGGATACTGGGTGAGCCTGATGGCCGTCAACAATCGTGAGCACCACAATACGCTGGTGGTCATGAATCTTGCGGTCCGAATCGGCCAGATCGTGGCGGCCTTTTACAAGGTCAAGTACCACCGAACGCGACCGTCCTACGCCTGCCCAGGCCTGCTGCCGGCTTTCGGCCCACCAGCGCATGCTTCATTTCCAAGCGGTCATTCCTTACAGAGCTGGCTCATGTCGCTTTTCCTCGAGGAGGTAGCGCCTGCCTACAAAGAAGAGCTGTACTGGCTTGCAAAGCGGGTCGCGCTCAACCGTGAAAGGGCGGGAGTTCACTACCGAAGCGATACCGAAGCAGGCGAGTTCATTGCCACGAAGTGCAAGGCAAAGATCATGGCTCTGCCTGCCAACTCCGAGATCAAAGAGCTGCTCGAACGGGCCAAGAATGAGTGGAGCCAACCAGCAGCAATAGCCCCTGCCATCGCTCCGGTTTAGGTGGCATTGCGAGAGGTGATGACCGTCTATCCTGAGGGAACGCCGGTCCAGATCGGCGCAAGCTCTACGAGAGGGTCCACTCCCGATAACCGAGATTGTTGTCGGCGCGGACAAGGTCCGCGACGACCACCGGACCGGTGGCTACAGGCAGGTTAGACCCCGCATCAATGTTGCTGCGGTCGCCTTTGACCGTCGCGCGGACGAGCAAAGCGTTTCTCTTTCCTGCCTGTGGAGTCCACTCGAACGGCCCAAAGATCGCGGATGGTTCACCGGGTGATACATCCATCGTCGTATTGTTTGGGTTCACTGGCGACCACTGGCCCGATTGGGCATCCCAAGTGTCCGCATAGTTGCCGACGGCTGTGAAAACATCCACCGATGCCGCGGTCGCGATCTGGGCGCCGCGATTCCCAAGTTTGACGTAGACATAGTTCACATAGCCCGGGCGCGGCGTCTGATCATCCGACTGGCCGTCCGCGGCGTTGCGGACCCAGAAAACAGCAGGGAGTGCGTGCCAGTGGTTGCAGTACTTGTATTGCCCGCCACGGCCGTCATCGACGTAGATGTCAATCGGCGGTGCGCTGCCCGGCGTGTTCTGGCCGGGCGAAGACGTCTGATAAAGACCTTGTTGCTCAAAAGCCCAGCGGACAACCTTGTGAAGCATTCCGCCCAGCCGCCTCGATCCGTCGTAGTCGAGATAAGGTGTGCCGACATCGGCGTCCATCAAGGCTGTGGCGAACTGGCTCGCCTCGCGGGTCGGCTGCGTCGCGACGGAACCGAGCGACGCGATCGCGCGTACGATGAGGTAAGCAATGTAGTATGCAGTCGCCGTGCGGGCGTCGACATCCGGCGCCTCGTCGGGGCGAACCGAATCGCCGCCAGCGGCGAGATAGAGCTGGAACAGGGTGGTCGACAGGATCTGCTCGGAGTTGTAGCCGGCGGGATCGCGCGGCCCGTAGGTCGGATTGGGTTTCTCGTACAGAGTGCCGTTCCAACCCCACCCTTTCGTGACCTCACGGTCGTGGCGCCGCAACGGCAGCTGGATGAAGGGGAACGTCACCCCCCGCCACGCCTTCGGGAGCTTTGACGCCGGATCACACATGATCGCGCCGAGCGCGTCACCGGCGCTGTGCGCGAAGTCGAATTCGGTCGAGCCAGTCGCAGCCAGGATCAGGACGTGGCAGAACTCATGCCAGACGAAGCGCACGTCGGCGACAAGCCCAAGAGGGTGCTTCCAAGTGTCCGCGAAATCCGCAAGCCCGAACAACATCCTGACGTCCCACTCTGTCGCCATTTGGTCGGGGCGGAACGGGGTCACATAGGCATTGATGCCGCGGCCGTCATGGGCTCCCGAGCCCGTCAACATCTTGGCTCGATGTTCGACGGTCAACGGTAGTGCAACCTTTCCAAAATAGTCTTTCAGAACAAACCCGAATCCCTGGACCAGTTGCATCATTGAATCGCAATGACAGTAGGCGCTGACCGCGGCGAACTCGTTGGTCCGAGCCGTGAAGGCGAAGGGAGGCCGCTGCACCGGCGGATCGTAGTCGTCACCCAGCGCCGCCGGCGTGAGCACCGTCACGCGCGGCCCCGACAGCTTCCGACGCCCGCCACCGGCGTGATCGAGATCTAGCAATCCGACCGGATCGCGCTCGGGATCGAGCAAGTCGGCGCCGCCGTCGGGGCGCAGCTTGAAGCCGCCTGTCTTGCTGTCGGGATCGCTGAGGAAGGCATATCCAGCGCAAGCCGACGCGATCGGGGCCTTGCGGATAAGCCTGGCTTCGAGAGGATCAAAGAGGACCTGGTGCGCAATGGAGTCGCCGCTCGCCATCGGCAAGAAAACGGTGGCGGCAGCCGCCAAGCCAAGCCCGCCATCCTCGTACGCGGTGCTGGGCCCGCTTCGATGATACGCAACAAGCTGTCCATCTGCGATTGCGTCCGGCGACACAAAGCCCAGAACAGGGCCGAGCCAGTCCGAGATCAGTTCCGCGGGGAGGCTGTCGGCCCACTCCGGATCGAAACGGCGAAACACCCTTTCCACGAAGCCCGGTTTGATCGACAGATTGGCATGCATGAGTAACGTTGATCGGGCACTGGTGATTTGCCACCGGCCGGTCCGCCGCCCGTAGTGTGCGACGAGACGTATGCTGCCACCCCGAACATCGGGGATGAAGTCAGTACCCCCGACCTTGATCGGAATTGTTTGCTGACACCAGACGATCGTCGTCTCGATCTCGCCGTTGCGCTTCAGTTCGCGCGGCTGCGACCATCGAAATCTTGATTTGCTGGATCGCCCTGGTCCGTCGGAGTCGGTCGTGTGGTCAAGGTGGTCCAAATCGTCGTCGCTGAGCGGCAGCAAAGGCGGATCGGTGTGGGACGCCAGCCTCAGATACTCGAACGCTGCTCGCTTCGCTGACACGTCAGGGTCGGCCACCGCCGGCGTTTGCAGATGGCGCAACTCACGAATAACCCCGTCCGCATCCTTCTCAATCAGAAGATCTGGTTCTTGCGGAAGATACATAGCTCACCTCAAGGGGTCTCGATCTCCGGCACGACGGAGCCCGAGCATGCCCTTGACCATTGCGCGAGGCAAGCGTCCTTCTCCCGCCGGAGCTGCGGAGAAGGGGCAGCGGATGCCACTGGAATCACTATTGATTTCGTTTGCCATCTCCTCGGGCCGCGGACCGGACGGCTCGTTTCGCCGCATGGCGGTCCGCATCACGCTCCGTTGCGAGGGGGGATCGAACCTGCCTCGCGGATTCCGCGGTCCCTTAGCTCAGCCGGACAGCGCGACAGTTTCCCCGCGCGGCCACGGCCCAAGAAATCTCTTCCCGGGATTGCCATCCCGGGTCCAGTACGCTCGCGCGGGCTTGAGCGTCAGAGCATCTTGCCGACGATCTTTGTCATATCTGCCGCCGAAAACGCGCGCAGCGTTTCGGTGCGGACGTTGCCGAGCGCGCTGAGACTAAGGCTCAGCGACATCGCGGCAGCCTCATCTGGAGCCTCGAGAACGGTTACAACGTCATATCGTCCCTGCGTCCAGACGATCTCTCTCACGCTCACGCCGAACGTTTTGGCCATCTCCTTGAAGGCGTCGGCCCGCTTCGGCGAGTCCTTGACGTTGCGGACTCCCTGATCAGTGAAGTTCGCCAGCACGACATAGGTTACCATGGTCGTCCTCCCTGGTTAGAACCCAGATACAATTCTCGCTTGAGGCAACCGCGCCCAGCTTGCCACGGCGGCTGAGACAGCGCTACTCGCGCGTTGGGAAGGTCAGCGGATGTGACTTATTCGGTCAGGACAACGGCCGCGCGAAGCTGAGCTCATGGCCGTCGGGGTCGGTGAGATGGAAGTAGCGCTCACCCCATTCTGCATCGCGCGGCGTGGTCGACGGCTGCCATCCGGCGGCGCGTGCGCGCTCGTAGGTCCCGTCGACATCGGCGACGTAGAAGATGATGCGGCCCCACCAGGACCAGCGCTTGTCGTCCGGCTGCGCCGTCAGGTTGAGATAGCCGGTGCCGGCGCGAAAGCTGGTGAATGCAGCGGCTTCGCCGCCATACAGGAGCTCGAACCCCAGCGAACGGTAGAAGTGCACGGCGCGCCCCATGTCATGCGTGCCGAGCGTGATGGCGCTGATGCTTTCGATCATGTGAGCTGCTCCGCCGAGAGGGACCTGGGCGCGATTGTACAGCCGCCTTGTTCAGGTTGACGATGATCCGGCCCGCCATGCGGCTGGCGAACCGTAACCTGCTCTGCTATGAGGGGGCCGAACCCGCACCCGCAGGTTCCGCGGTCCCGTAGCTCAGCCGGATAGAGCGACGGTTTCCTAAACCGTAGGTCGGAAGTTCGAGTCTTCCCGGGATCGCCATTTTGTCATGGGCAATGGCCGCTATTTGGCGGGCTCTTCGGCGCAAAACTTGCTACAGGCAACAGACTTCCCTCCTGGCCACGCCGACATGTCGGCCGCGCCTTACTGCCCTATCCGGAGACCATGATGCCTTTCGACCTGATCCTGCGCGGCGGCCGTGTGGTCGACCCGTCCCAGAAGCTCGACGCCGTGACCGACGTTGCCTTTTCCGGCGGCAAGGTGGCGGCGATCGGCAGCGGGCTGAAGGCCGATCCGGGCACGGAGGTGCGCGACGTCTCGCAGCTCATCGTGACGCCGGGACTGATCGATCTCCACACCCACGTCTATTGGGGCGGCACCTCGCTCGGCATCGATGCGGAGGAATTCTGCCGCCTCTCCGGCGTCACCACCGCGGTGGATACCGGCAGCGCGGGGCCCGGCAATTTCGCGGGCTTCCGCAAGCATGTGATCGAGCCGAGCCAGGTCCGCATTCTCGCTTATCTGCACGTCTCGCATGCCGGCATCTTCGGCTTCTCGCACCGGATCATGGTCGGCGAGAGCGAGGAGTTGCGGCTGATGAATCCGATCGAGGCGGCCAGGGTCGCCGATGCCAACCGCGACCTCATCGTCGGCATCAAGGTGCGCGTCGGCCTGCATTCCTCGGGCACCTCAGGGGTCGTGCCGCTCGACATCGCGCTCGAGGTCGCGAACGAGGTCGGCATGCCCCTGATGGCGCATATCGACCACCCGCCGCCGAGCTATGAAGAGGTGCTGGCGCGCCTGCGTCCCGGCGACGTGCTGACCCATGCGTTCCGTCCCTTCCCCAACACGCCGGCGACGGCGCAGGGCACGGTGAAGAAGGCGGTGCTGGATGCACGCGAGCGCGGCGTGCTGTTCGACATCGGCCACGGCAAGGGCTCGTTCGCCTTCAAGACCGCGCGCGCAATGCTCGCCAACGGCTTCTATCCGGACACCATCTCCTCCGACATCCATCAGCTCTGCATCGATGGCCCGGCCTTCGACCAGGTGACGACCATGTCGAAGTTCTTGTGCATGGGCATGGAGCTGTCCGATGTGATCGCGGCCTCGACGGTGAACGCGGCGATGGCGCTGCGACGCCCCGAGCTCGGCAGCCTCAAGCCGGGTTGCGTCGGCGACGCCACGCTGATCTCGGTCAAGCCGGGCCAGTTCGACTATGAGGACGTCGTCGGCGAGCACTTGATCGGGGATCGCAAGATCGTTTCGGAGGGCGTGGTCATCGGCGGCCGCTGGTGGCATCCGAATTGAGCGGATCAGGCTTGCTCGCGATAGAATTGCAGCAGCCGCGCGCCCGCCGGCGAGAGCCAGTCGGGTGCGCCGGTGATGTAACCCTCGACGTGATTGCTCGCGCCGACCAGATAGGTCACCGGCATGCCGACGAACGGGAAGACCGAGGTTGAGGCTTCCGCCGTCATGCCATACGCATCGACGTAGCAGGCGAGGTTTTGCACGGCGAGACCGCCGAGGAACGCGCGGATCTTGCGCAGGTCCTTCGTGTCGGTGCAGATCGCGACGACGTCGAGCCGGTCCGGCCGCGATCCCGCGAGGCTTGCGAGCACAGGCAGATCGAGCCGGCAGGCCGCGCACCACGTCGCCCAGAAGTTGACGAGCGTGATCCGGCCCGGCCGCGCCGTCAGCACAACGTCTTTTCCATGCAGGTCCTGAAGCCCGAGCTGTGGCATCATCGCGCGAGGCCGCACGACGGTAAACTGGCTGCGGCCGGCCTCGAACACCGGCGGCCAGGCGGGATTGCCGCCCTGCGCGCGGCTTGCGCGCGGAGGGACAAGGATCGCCGGCGCGACCATCAGCAGCGCTCGTCTGGACAGTGTCGTGCCGCGCGCCGCCTCACGCATGGATATAGGCCCAGCCCTTCAGTTGCAGATCGACGACGCGCCCGATCCCGAACGGGATGAGGCTGGCGCCCGCGATCAGCGGAATCGAGACCTGCTCCTTGGCTTCCGCGATCGCCTTTGACGACGCGCACATGCTGTAGGTGAGATTGGGCAGCGATTGCCGCAGCGTCGCGAGCGGCTCGACCAGCGGAGTCTTGTCTGCCCTGAAGACGTCGATGCCCTTGCCGTTGGCGACGACCTCGATCAGCAATCGCGCGCCCTTGTCGGCGAAGTGCTTTGCGAGGTTGGCCGAGTAGCTGATCGCATGTCCCATGACATAGGGCTCGTTGCTGTCGATCAGGATCACGACGCCGTCGGCGAGACGGTCCTCCCTGGCGGCGGCGCCGCCCGCGGTGAGGACCGCGGTGCCGGCGAGCAGGCCCCTCCGGGACCATCCATTGGCTGACATCATGGCGGCGGCGTTCCTGCCGCTCAGAACTGACGTGGCGCGATCGGCGCCTTGCGGCCGCGTCCCCACAACACGAACAGGCTGAGCGCAAGCAGGACGACATTGAGCGGCGTGACATCGGCCTCGCCGCGCGAGAGGTGGAAGGCGAGCGCGAACACCTGCAAGACCGTGCAGCCCAGTGCGGCCAGCACCGTCAGCCGCGGCAGGATTCGCGTCAGGGCCGGAAGCAGGATGCCGATCCCGCCGGCGAGGTCGATCAGCCCGATGATTCGGACGAACGTTTCGGAATACTGGCCGGCCCAGGGCATCATAGCGGCGAGCTGAGGGATGGGCGTGAGCAGCTTGACCAGCCCGGCCGAGGTGAACACGAAGAAGATCAGGCCCTGTGCGGCCCACAGGCCGATACGAAGGGCGCGGCCCGGGGTGGCGGTCTCGAAGGTGGTGGCGGACATGGTGGGTCTCCAGGATGTGAGGGTTGCCACCATTTGATGGTTTCGCATTATTTGATCATTATGCGTTCCAGGATTAATTCATTTCCTGGATGTTGATGATCTCATGGATTCGCTGGTCAGTATGAGGGTGTTTTGCCTGGTCGCGGAGCTGAAGAGCTTTGCGACCGCGGCACAGCGCCTGCGCATTTCTCCCGCCATGGCGAGCAAGCACGTGATGCAGCTCGAGAAGCGGCTGGGCACGCGGCTGCTCAACCGCACCAGCCGGCGGGTCAGCCTGAGCGAGAGCGGCGCGCTCTATTTCGAGCAGGCGCGGCAGATGCTGGATTCGCTCGACGAGGTCGAGGCCGCCGTCAGCAAGGCGACGGTCGTTCCCCGCGGCACGTTGCGGCTGACCGCGCCGGTGTGGATGGCGAATGCGATCTTCGCGGGCGTGCTGGCGGATTACCAGACCCGCTATCCGGAGGTGTGTCTCGACGTCGATCTCAGCGGGCGGCTGGTCAATCTGGTCGAGGAGGGATTCGATCTCGCTTTGCGCGCGACCGGCACGCTGGACGAGGCGTTGATCGCGCGTCCCATCACCAAGGTCCCGTTCTTGTTGGTTGCAGCCCCTGCGTTCCTCAAACGCGCCGGACGCCCGACGAAGTTCGCCGATCTCTCAGGCCAGTCGCTGTTGCACTATGCGCTTTATCCGGGAGAGAGCTTCTCCCTGAACAGGAACGGCACGGTCGAGACCATCAAGCTCAACCCGGTCCTGCGCAGCGGCAACGAGACGCTGCTCCACATGGCCGCGCTGGAAGGCATGGGCTTCGCCTTCCTGCCGAAATGGCTGGTCGCGGACGACATCGCCGCCGGTCGGCTCGTGCACATCCTGCCCGACGACATCATCTTCGAAGGGCGCCTGTTCGCGGTCTATCCGAGCCGCAAATACCTCTCCGCCAAGGTGAGGACCTTCATCGACTTCATCGCCGCCGACAAGCGGATGAGGTGAGCGGCTACGGCAACCGCGGGATCAAAGGCGGCCCGGTCAGTCGCGTCCTGCTTCCATGATCGTCCTGGCAAGGCGTGCCGGATCGGAGAAGCACAGTTCGTGGCTCCCCGGCACCTGCACGAGGCGGAACAGGCCGAGCTTTTCCGACAGACGCGGATGCCAGGGATAGCCGTGCGGTAGCGCGGTGTCTTCGGTGCAGTTGATGTAGGATTTTGCCAGCGGCATCTCCGCCGGATTGGTCTTCAGCGCGATCTTGTCGCTGAAGGTCTTCAGCGGATGCGGATTGAGAATGTCGTAGGCGCGCTGCGCCAGTTCGAGATTTGCGTCGTTGATGAAGGCCTCGCGCCAGATCGGGAACGGTAGCACCACCGAGCCGTCGCCGCGCTCGGCCGCGATCATGTCGAACAGCCCGATATAGTGCGGCGGCACCATGTCGTTGAGCGATTCGCCATGGTTGGGCACGAAGGCGTTCCAGTAGACGAGGCGGCGGATGCGCTCCGGCACGAGGTCGGCAACGCCGGTGATGACCATGCCGCCATAGGAGTGGCCGAGCAGGATCACATCCGTCAGGTTGTTCTCGGCGAGATAGTCGGCAATCGACTGGATCGCCTCCTTCAGCCCCGTCGTCTTGGCATCGCCCGGGCGGTTGCCCTTGATGGTCGGGAGGTGGACCTGATGGCCGGCGGCCCGGATCGGCGCTGCGACCGGTTCGAGCTCGGCACCAGTGTGCCAGGCGCCGTGAACGAGAACGTAGGTCGACATATTGTAGCTCCCTCGGAAGGCTGGTTAGATTGGCGGGGCGATGGCCTTGCCGGCTGAACGCCGGTCTTTGTCGTTGTTGCCGCCATATTGAACCGGCCGGGATGCCGCGCGCTTGTCTGGCGCTGAACCGGATTGGTCTCGGAGCGAACTGATGGAGCAGGTCAATTCTATGAGCCGGCCGCGGCACGCGATCTGGAACACCGCGGAGACCCGGCCGGACGAGCAGTTTTCCTATTACCGCGAGGCGATCTGCCAGGCCTTCATGAACCTGACGCCGGAATCGGCGACGACGTCGCGCTTCCCGGCCAAGGTGGAGACGATCGGGCTCGGCGCCGGCGCGATCAACCGGGTGATGTTTCCCGAGCACACCGTGAATCGTTCGCGCGCCGATATCGCGGCATCGCGCGCCAGCTGCTTCTATCTCAACTTCAAGCTCGCCGGGCGCTGCCGCATGCTCCAGGATGGCCGCGAGGTCAGCCTGTCGCGCGGCCAGGTCGGCATCGTCGACAGCGACCGCGAGGTGACGCTGTTGCACGATCGCGGCCCGACGCTGGAGGTCGCTTCGTTCTGGGTGCCGTCGCGTGCCTTGCGCGACCGGCTGCCGCCGTCGTTCGATTTCAGGGCCGAGCGCGTGTCCGACGATCCCCATGTCGGTCACCTCATCGTCGAGACCGCGCGCTCCCTGAACGCCGGCGCATTGCGGATGACGGAAGAGGACAGCGTTCGGCTGTTCGACGTGCTGCTCGATCTCGTTGCGCTCAGCCTGTCGCGCCGCTCGCGGGCGCAGACGGCGGAAGCCGCAAGTTTTGCGGACGCCACCGTGCTGGCGCTGCGCCGTGCCATCCACGAGCGGCTGCGCGAGCCGGGATTGACGGTCGCGGCGGTCGCCGGCGCGGTCGGCATCAGCGAGCGCTACGTCCACAAGCTGTTCGAGCGCTCCGGCACGACGTTCTCGGACTATGTGATGGATCGCCGCCTCGTCGGCGCGGCGGCCGACCTGAAGCATCCGGCACTCTGCGGCCGCGCGATCGGCGCCATTGCGTTCGACTGGGGCTTCTCGGACCTCTCCCACTTCACCCGGCGCTTCAAGCAGCGCTTCGGCTGCCGGCCGCGCGACTGGCGGGCACGGTGAGGCGGGGGCTTGTGCAACGCTGTCGCCCGGATGTCCCCGCGTCGTCCCGGCGAAGGCCGGGACCCATACCGCGTGATCTATCAATCGCGAAAGGTAGGAGTACCGAACCGCTAGTCTTCGCCAAACCTCTCCCTGTGGTTATGGGTCCCGGCCTTCGCCGGGACGACAGTGTTTCTTGTGGTTGCCATACTGCCTCAAACGCCTTCGCCTGAGGTGAAGCAGAGCTACAGCGACCTTGCGATCAGCAGCTTCATGATCTCGTTGGTGCCGCCGTAGATCTTCTGGATGCGGGCATCGACGAAGATGCGCGAGATCGGGTATTCCTGCATGTAGCCGTAGCCGCCGAACAGCTGGAGGCATTCGTCGGCGGTCTGGACCTGCTTGTCCGAGCACCAATATTTCGCCATCGATGCCGTCACCGTGTCGAGGTCCTTGGCGACCAGGCGCTCGATGCACCAGTCGACGAAGACGCGCGCGATCATCGCCTCGGTCTTGCGCTCGGCGAGCGTGAAGGCGGTGTTCTGGAAGTCCATCAGCGGCTTGCCAAAGGCCTTCCGTTCCTTGGTGTACTCGGTGGTGAGCTTGACCGCGCGCTCCATCGAGGCGACGGCGCCGACCGCGAGCGCGAGGCGCTCCTGCGGCAATTGCTGCATCAGCTGGACAAAACCCTGGCCTTCCTCCTTGCCGAGCAGGTTTTCCGGCGGCACGGCGACGTTGTCGAAGAACAGCTCCGACGTATCGGAGGCATGCAGGCCGATCTTGTCGAGGTTGCGCCCGCGCTTGTAACCGTCCGCGCCTGAAGTCTCGACCACGATCAGCGAAATGCCCTTGGCGCCTTGCTCGCCGGTGCGCGCGACGACGATGACGAGATCGGCGGCCTGGCCGTTGGTGATGAAAGTCTTCTGGCCGTTGATGACGTAGGAATTGCCCTGCTTCTTCGCGGTGGTCTTGACGGCCTGGAGGTCCGAGCCGGTGCCGGGCTCGGTCATGGCGATGGCGCCGACCATCTCGCCGCTCGCCATTTTCGGCAGCCAGCGCTTCTTCTGCTCCTCCGAGCCGTAGTTGAGGATGTAGTGCGCGACGATGGCGCTGTGCACGGAGACGCCGGTCGTCAACTCCGGCACGGTGCTCTCGAGATCATCCAGCACGGCGGCATCATAGGCGAAGGTTGCGCCCAGGCCGCCATATTCCTCCGGCACGCTCGCCAGCAACGCGCCCATCTCGCCGAGCCCGCGCCAGGCGAAGCGGTCGACCATCTTCTGCTCGCGCCATTTTTCGGCATGCGGCGCCAGGTCCTTGGCAAGATACTTCCGGAACTGGTCGCGAAAGACGTCGAGCTCTTCGGTCATCCAGGAGGAGCGGTAGGACATGGTTACCTCGGTTGATGCGGTGTTCCGGCTTGGTAGGCTGGCCGGCGGCGACAATTATTGTGTTTTCAGGCTGCGCCGGTGACGCTACCAAGGCGGCCGGAATAGCGTCTGTCGGGATGGCTGATTGTGGCGACCAAAACTCAAGAGCTCAAGCTGGACATCGAGCGCATCGGCACGGTCTCGGCGATCCTGACGCAGCCGAAAGATGCGCGCGCCTGTTATGTGCTGGCGCACGGCGCCGGTGCCGACATGCGGCATTCCTTCATGGAGAAGGTCGCTGCGGGCCTCGCGAACCGTGGCATCGTGACCTTCCGCTTCAATTTTCCCTACATGGAGAAGAAGCTGGGACGTCCCGACCAGCCGGCGGTCGCGCACGCCGCCGTTCGCGCAGCGGTCGAGGAGGCGGCGCGGCTGTGCCCCGGCGTGACGCTCGTCGCCGGCGGCAAGTCCTTCGGCGGGCGGATGACGTCGCAGGCGCAGTCCAAGGCTCCATTGCCGGATGTCAAAGGGCTCGCCTTCCTCGGCTTTCCCCTGCACGCCGACAAGAAGCCGTCGACGGAGCGCGCCGAGCACCTCGCCGGCATCGCAATTCCCATGCTGTTCCTGCAGGGCACGCGCGACGGGCTTGCCGATCTCGGCCTCCTCAAGCCCGTGATCGATGCGCTCGGTCCGAAGGCGACGCTGCACGAGGTCGAAGGCGGCGATCACTCCTTCGCGGTGCTGAAAAAGTCCGGCCGCAGCAACGAGGAGGCGCTGGCGGAGGTGCTCGACGCGCTCACGGCCTGGATCGACGGGCTCGCCTGAAGTTCAAGCCGAGTAAAGCCCCTTGTCGCGCGCCTTCTGGATCGCCAGCGCGGCGATCAGGTCGAGGGTCGGCGTCGACAGGCCGCCGGTGCGCGCGAAGGCGGCGGGCGCCTTCACCAGCACGTCGATCTCCATGGCGCGGCCGAGCTCGTAATCCTGGAGCAGCGATGGCTTGTGATTGGGGGCGGGGCCGCTGCGCGTCACGCGCTTCACCTCGGGAATGAAGTGCTGGGCGATGTCGTTGGCCTCGTTCAGCATGCGCGGGATGACTTCGGCGAACGCAGGGTCGTCGCGCACGCCGCGCGCGGTCTGGCCGGTGAGCAGGCACAGCACCGACAGCGACATGTTGGTCAGCAGCTTTGACCAGATCGCCTCACGGATCTCGGCCACCGGTGGCGATTCCAGTCGCGCATCGTTGAGGACGCCGCGGAGTTTCGTGATGCGCTCGCAATTGCGGTCGTCGCATTCGCCAATCAGCAGGCGGTTGCGGTCCGGCGTGAGGTTCTGCACCACGCCGGGCGCGATCACCTCGTTGGAGGAGAAGACCACGCCGCCGATGATCCGCTCCTTCGGGATGCAGGCGCGCAGGCGACCGCCCGGATCGAGGAAGGAGATGTCCGGCGGGGTGGGATGCCGTGGCGGCAGGCCGATGCCGTACCACCAGGGAATGCCGTTTTGCGCGAACACGATCGCGGTGTCGTCTTGCAGCAGCGGTTTGATGCTGGAAACCAGTCCCTGAAGCGCGGTGGCCTTCAGCGTGCTGATCACCACGTCCTGCGGGCCGAGCTGGGCGGGATCCCCTGATGCGTTCACCTTGGCGGTGACCTCGGAATCACCGACGCGCAGCTTCAGGCCGCCTGCGCGCGCCGCCTCCAGATGCGCGCCCCGCATCACGCATGACACCTCATGGCCGGCGCGTGCCAGCCTGACCGCGATGTGGCTGCCGACGGCGCCCGCGCCGAAAATGCAGATGCGCATGTATGTCCCGTCCCTGATCCCTTGGTGCCGTCAGGCGACAGCATGACACAAGCCGCCATGCGATGGACGCGGCCGCCCTACGCCGGAAACATATGGATCGGGATGCGTTGCCTCGGCCATAGTGTGCACCAAACAAACGACCGGAGGATCGCCGATGACTGCCAGCCCCGTCCTGTGGACCCTTGATGCGCGTGGGGTTGCGACCGTCACGCTGAACCGGCCGGAGGTCAACAACGCCTATGACGGCGCGCTAATCGCGGGCGTGCTCGCAGCCATGGACGATCTCGGCAAGAAGCCCAATCTGCGGGTCGTGGTTCTCAAGGGCAACGGCAAGCATTTCCAGGCCGGCGCCGACCTCAAATGGATCAACGGCGTGCGGCCGCAATCGACCGAGGCCAACGAAGCGGCGTCACGGGCGACGTTCGAGGCCGTGCAGCGGCTCAACACGCTGCCGATCCCGACGGTCGCGCTGGTACAGGGCGGCTGCTTCGGCGGCGGCACCGGCGTGATCGCGGCCTGCGACGTCGTGATTGCGGCGGACAATGCCCTGTTCTCGATCACGGAGGTGCGATGGGGCCTGACCGCCGCGATCATCATCCCGCAGCTTTGCGACGCCATCGGCGTGCGGCAGGTGCGCCGCTATGCGCTGACCGGCGAGCGCTTTGGTGCCGAGGACGCCCGCCGCATTGGCCTTGTCCACGAAGTCGTGCCGCTCGCCGAGCTGGAGGCCGCCGGCGCCAAGGTGGTCGAGCAATTGCTCGCCAACGGACCGGAGGCGATGGCCGAGACCAAGCGGCTCGCGCTGGAGAGCTCGTTCGGCGGGATGGCGGTGGACGATGCGGCCTACGCGCGGCTCGTGCACCTGCATTCGGTCAGGCGCCAGAGCGCGGAGGCGGCGGAAGGGCTGGCGTCCTTTGCCGAAAAGCGTGCGGCGAAGTGGGGTGGCGGGACAGGCTGAGCGTTCTCCGCTCAGCAGCCGCGGCAGATGTTGTTGATGCTGCGATAGACGGCGTCGTCGTCCTGCCGCAACTCGCGCAGCGATTCGAGCGTCTTGCTCTCGTTAGCCGGCGCGGCGGGCTTGCGCTTTGCGGCCAGCTCTTCCTCCTGCCGCTTGTAGCAGGCTTCGCGATCGGCCTTGGCCTGGATGAAGCGGCAGTTCTGCTCCACGGCCGAGGCGGCGGTGGTTAAGATCGCAAGAGCAATCAGGGCTGGCAGGGCGAATTTCAAAAGCGTCGAATCCATTCGTTGAACCAAGATGCTCGTCGTCGCCCGGCTTGACCGGGCGACCCAGTACGCCGCGGCTTCTCCGTATACGTTTGGCGTCTCTGGAATACTGGATCGCCCGCCTTCGCGGACGATGACGGGGGAGTTTGATGGCACTTCTCTCAGGTCTGTCACGCCAGAGCAACTGCGATGTTGTGACAGGTGCCCGACACGGCGCGCACCGCGTAGCCCGGATGAGCGAAGCGATATCCGGGAATGTTGCGAAAGTCCCGCATGTCGCTTCGCTCATGCGGGCTACGCCACCTCACAATTGACACGGCTCACAGCGACGGCGCGAGCGACGTTTTTAGCAGTGTCAGCAGCGCCTGCACCGCGGCCGCATTGCGCCGCCGCTCGGGGATCGCGGCCTTGACCCACAATTCCGGAATCGGAAAGTCGCGCAGCACCGGCTTCAGCGTGCCGTCGCGCAAGGCATCCGCGACGAGATATTGCGATATCAGCGCGATGCCGTTGCCGGCGATCGCGCTGCGCGCCAGCACATGTCCTTCGTTGGAGGAGAGCAGCGGGCTGACCTGGATGCTGATGCGGCCGCGCGGCCCGTCAAAGATCCATTCGGGGCCGGTCGGCAGAAAGCTGAGGCAGCGATGCTCGACGAGGTCGCGCGGATGCTTTGGCGTGCCGTGCTTCTTCAAATAGGCGGGCGAAGCGCAGAGCAGCCGCTTCAGCGCGCACAGTGGCTCGTCGACCACGCCGCCGAAGGAGTGCGGGAAGGCGCCGATGGCGATGTCAAAGCCTTCGGTAACAGGATCGACCGGGCGATCGATCAGCACGATCTCGAGCTTCAGCCTGGGGTTCTGGGTCTGGAAGGCGCTGAAGGCGTCGGCGAGCCGCGCCACCGTCAGCGAGGTCGGGGCCTTGATGCGGAGGTGATCGACGAGATCGTGGCCCTTCTCGCCCATGCGCGAGAGCAGGTCGGTGGCATCAGTGACGACGCCGCGCGCGCGATGCACATAGCGCTGGCCGGCGTCGGTGAGGCGCAATTGCCGGGTCGAGCGGTGAAACAGCGGTGTGCCGATCCGCGCCTCCAGTTGCGTGACGCGCTTGGCCACGACCGAGGTCGAGACATCAAGCTTTCGCGCGGCGGCGGAGAAGCCGGCTGCATCGGCGGTGGCGAGGAACGCCTGAAGGTTCACCAGAATGTCCATCTCGACCTTTCGCGATTCGAGAAAGCTGATCGCGTATTTTGGTGGATTGTAGCCCGCCTCGCGTTAATTCATAGTCGGTCCCAAGCAAGGATTTTCAGGGATAGGACGCGCCATGCGGGCCACGACGATCGAAGAACCAGCGCGCCAGGTGCCGCTCTATGGCGAGTATGAAGTCGTCGTGCTTGGCGGCGGCCCGGCCGGCATCATCGCGGCGGCGTCCGCTGCGCGGGCGGGGCGGAAGACGCTGCTGATCGAGCGCTACGGCTTCCTCGGCGGCATGGGCACGGCAGCCGGCGTCACCAATTTCTGCGGCCTGCATGGCAACGTCTACGGCGAGGCCCACCGGCTGGTGCAGGGCATGGCGTCCGAGCTCCTGGCGCGGATCGACCTGCTCAACGGCCTGAACACGCCGCATCTGATCCTCGGCAAGGTCTTTGCCCAGGCCTACGACACCGCGGCCTACAAGATCGCGGCCGACGAACTCCTTGCCAGCCACAAGGTGCACATCCTCTTCCACGCGCTCGGCGCCGGCGTGGTGATGGGCGATAACAGCCGCATCGACGCGCTGATGGTCGAGACCAAGGGGGGCCGGCAGGCGGTGCGCTCAGAGATCTTCATCGACTGCTCCGGCGACGGCGATCTCGCCGTGTGGGCCGGCGCGCCGTTCGAGATCGGTGACGAACACGGCCATCCGCTGTACCCCTCGATGATGCTCCGCCTCAACGGCATCGATCCCGAGAGGGCGGGCGAGGCCTGGCGCACCATTCCGCAATTGATGGAAAAGGCGCTCGCCGCCGGCACCCACAAATTCCCGCGCAAGAGCGCCATCGTGCGGCCGCAGAAATCCGGCATCGAATGGCGGGTGAATTTCACGCAAGTTGCCCGCGAGGATGGCCACGCCATCAACGGCATCGAGCCCGACGATCTCACCCGCGGTGAGATCGAGGGCCGCAAGCAGGCGCTCGCCGCGTTCGAATTCCTGCGCACCGTGCCGGGCTTCGAAAAGTCCTACATCGTCGATTTGCCGCCGCAGCTCGGCATCCGCGAGACCCGCCGGATCAGGGGCGGCTACCAGCTCAGCGGCGAGGACGTGCTCGGCTGTGCCTCGTTCGAGGATTCCATCGGCGTCAACGGCTGGCCGATCGAGGCCCATGTCCCCGGCGACGTCGTCTTCACCTTCCCGCCCATTCCGGAATCCCGCGGCTACAACGAGCTGCCCTACCGGATGCTGGTGCCCGAAGGCGTCGACAATCTGCTGGTCGCCGGCCGCTGCGCCTCGATGACCCATGAGGGCCAGTCGGCCGCCCGCGTCTCCGGTGCCTGTTTCGTGATGGGGGAGGCTGCCGGTTCCGCCGCCGCGCTGGCGCTCTCCGGAAACCGGATCCCGCGTGACATCCCCATTGAAAAATTGCAGGAAACGTTGAAACAACAGGGCGCCTTCATCGGGCGGGACCAGCCCGTACCCGAAGGGCTTTGACGGGCTGCAAGACAACGACGGAGGAAACGGGATGATCGGGATTGCGCGGCTCGCGCTTGCGAGCCTTTTGGCGATCATGGCGACGGGCGCGGCGCAGGCTGAGGACGCGCTGAAGGCCAGGATCGGCGTGCTCCGCCTGTCCTCCTCCGCGCCGGTCTTCATCGCGCAGGACAAGGGCTATTTTCGCGAGGCGGGGCTCGACGTCGAGCTGAAGTTCTTCGACGCGGCGCAGCCGATCGCGGTCGCGACCACCTCGGGCGATGTCGATTTCGGCGTCACCGCCTTCACCGCCGGTCTCTACAATCTCGCCGGCAAGGGCGCGCTGAAGGTGATCGGCGGCATGAGCCGCGAGAAGGCCGGCTACCCCCTGATCGGCTATTTCGCCAGCAACAACGCCTATGCCGCCGGCCTGAAGACGCCGAAGGACCTCGCGGGCAAGCGCGTGGCAATGACGCAGGTCGGATCGTCCTTTCATTATTCACTCGGCCTGCTCGCCGACAAATACGGTTTCAAGCTCGCGGACGTGAAGATCGTCCCGCTGCAATCGCTGTCGAACGCGGCGGCGGCGCTCAAGGGCGAGACCGTCGATGCGGCGCTGCTGCCGATCTCCACGGCGCGCAAGCTGATGGATGAGGGCGGTGCGAAGTTCTTGGGCTGGGTCGGCGACGAGACGCCGTGGCAGCTGGGCGCGGTGTTCGCCGCGCCCAAGACGCTGACCAACAAGGTGCTGGTGACCAAGCTGCTCGGCGCCTTGGCAAAGGCCGACCGCGAGTATCACGACGTCATCCTCGCCGCGATGAAGGAGGGCGTGGCGCCCATCAACGAGCAGACCAAGCCGCTGCTGGAGATCATCGCGAAGTACACCAATCTGCCAGTCGAGCAGGTGGTCGGCAATTGCGCTTACATCGATCCCGACGGAAAGCTCGACGTCAAGAACGTCGACAACCAGATCAAATGGCTCCAGGAGCAGGGCTTTGCCGACAAGGGCTTTGATGCCAATACGATCATCGCCAAGGACTATGTGAAGGCGGACTGACCTTTCGTCATTCCGGGGCTCGCGAAGCGAGACCCCGGAATCTCGAGGTTCCCCGGTGCGCAATTGCGCACCTGAGGTCTGGTCCTTCGGACCATCCCGGAACGACGGGGCAGAGGATAGACAAGACAGAATGGACCTGATCGCCAACCACATCACCCACCGCTTCGGCGACCTCGCCGTGCTCGACGACGTCTCGTTCACCGTCAGTGCCGGCGAGGTGGTTGCGATCGTCGGGCCCTCCGGTTGCGGCAAGAGCACGCTGCTGTCGATCCTGGGCGGGCTGTTGCAGCCGACATCAGGCGCGCCCGAGCTGCGCGGGGCGCCGCCGGCGGACAGTCTCAATCCGCTGACCTTCGTGTTCCAGGACTTTGCGCTGCTGCCCTGGGCGACGGTCGAGGAGAACGTCGAATTCCCGCTGCTGCACGCCCAGCTCTCGGCGGCGCAACGCCGCGCGCTGGTCGAGGATGCGCTGCGCCGCACCGGCCTGACCGATTTTCGCCAGACCTATCCAAAGCAGCTCTCCGGCGGCATGCGCCAGCGCGTCGGCATTTCGCGCGCGCTTGCGGTCAGGCCCGCCATCCTGCTGATGGACGAGCCGCTCTCGGCGCTGGATTCGCAAACGCGCGAACTGCTGATGGAGGATTTCGTCCGCCTGCTCGCCGATGGCGGCATGGGCGCGGTCTACGTCACGCACAATCTCGAAGAGGCGGCGCGGCTCGCCGACCGCATCGTGGTGCTGTCGCGCCGGCCCGGGCGCATCCGAGAGGTCGTCACCGTGCCGATGACGCGCACTGAGCGCGGCGAAACCGCGGCGCGTGAAAAGCTGCTGGCGCTCCAGAACCAGATCTGGTCGCTGATCCGCCACGAGGCGATCGATGCCGAGCGCGAGGTCCAGCATGCTTGATCGCGCACCGTCGACGGAGACACCTGTAAAGAGCGAAGCGACGCGGCGCGTCCGCTTCCGCGGCGCCGGCTTCGTGCCCGCGTCGAGCCGGTTCGGCGGCTGGATCGCGCTGGCCCTCGTCATCGCGCTCTGGCAGGCGGCCGGCAGCGTCGGTCTCGTCAATCCGCTGTTCCTGCCGGCACCGTCGGCGATCGTGCGTGCGATCTACGAGCTCGCGATATCAGGCGCGCTCTGGCAGCACCTCTCGGCCTCGCTGCTGCGCATCGGCGTCGGCTGGCTGCTGGGCACGGCGGCCGGCATCGCCGTCGGCTTTGCCATCGGCCTGTCGCGGCTCGCGCGCAGCGTCGGCATCACCTTCATCTCGGCGCTGTTCCCGATTCCGAAGATCGCGCTGCTGCCGCTGTTGATCCTCTGGCTCGGCATCGGCGAGGAGCCGAAGATCGCGACCATTGCGCTCGGGGTGTTCTTCTCGACCGCGATCTCGGTCTATAGCGGCGTCGACGCGGTGCCGCGCAACCTCATCCGCATGGCGCAGAGTTTTAATGTCCCCTTCGCCACCATCGTGCGCAAGGTGATCTGGCCGGGCGCGCTGCCCGCAATCCTCGCCGGCTTCCGCATCACCGCCTCCGTCGCGCTGCTGCTCGTCGTCAGCGCCGAGATGATCGGCGCGCAATACGGCATCGGCGCGTTCGTGCTCCAGGCCGGCAATCTGATGCAGACGGACCAACTGCTCGCGGGCGTGGTGATCCTGTCGGTGTTCGGGTTGGCGGTGGGGAAGGTGATCAATCTGCTTGAGACGCGGCTGTTGCACTGGCGGTAGCCATGTTAGCAATGGTGATGTGGATGGAGGCGCGGCCACAACCCTGCCGTCGTCCCGGCGAAGGCCGGGACCCATAACCCCAGGGAGGGGTTTGGCGAAGACCCGTAGTTACCTTTCGTCGGTACGAATACCGCCGTTCCTAGTCACGTGAATCTAAAGTTCGCCACATAAAGTCTGCTGGGCTTTGTGGCAGAAGCGTTTGACGGAAGCCAAG
>NZ_LBJZ01000186.1:0-156562 GCF_028128935.1 Bradyrhizobium sp. CCBAU 11361 | reverse complement strand
CCGTGAACCCATAAATCTGCCGGTCGGTCGGCCTGCTAGAGTCCGCTATGCCCCGATAGCGACCAAATTCCGCAGCACGTCGAAATGACGCGATCGGCCAGGAACGGAAGTCGCACTCACTCGATCGACTCGTCGCGACCGGGCGAGCACCTGGCCGTGATGGTCATTCGGGCAGCCCGGCTTGCCGCAATCCTTCCTGGTATCGCGAGAGGTCTTCGGCACGCCGATAAGGGCCACACACGTCTTTGAGAGTGGAAACACGTAGCGCGGGATTCAGTTGCCGCAGCCGAGCCACTGCCTTATGTGCTTCGTCCAGCCGTCCGGCCATTGCGTTGCTCGCGGCGGCGATGCGCAATCCAGGTTGATAGTCCGGCTTGTCCTGCAATGCCATTGCCGCCCACGATGTGGCCTCATCATAGCGGCCCAGGAAGAAATCTGCATGCGCGGTCCCCGCTCGCATCCCGTTCACCCGCGCATCAAGTGGGCTAAAGCGCATGGCACGCGCGAAGCGCTCGATCGCCGCTTCCGGCTCGCCGAGAAAGACTTTTACCCAGCCGCCCGAAAACCATGCCTCGGCCAAATTGGAATTGAGCACAAGCGCGCGATCGATTAAGGCGGCGCCTACCCCGGGATCGCGAACGACATACACTAATGCATACCCGCCGGTGGCGAGCGCTATCGCGTCATCCTTGCCCAACTCAACCGCCCGATGAGCGAGCCTCTTTACTTCGGCAATCTCATTCGGAGTGCCTGAAAACCAGCCATTGGTCTTGGCAATGAGGTAGCAAGAGGCGGCACGACCGTAGGCGGCCGCAAAATCCGGGTCGAGCTCGATCGCGCTGTTGAACAGGCGCAGTGCCTCGTCGTTCGCTTGCCGGCCAGCAAACTGATAAAACTTGGCCAAACCGCGCAAATAGAGGGCATAGGCGTCGAGGCTGTCGGTCGGCTTGCGCTTGGCACGCTCGATTTCGGCCTTTTCTACCGCCGGCGCAATCGCCCCGACAACGCTCTCGGTCACCTGGTCCTGCAGATCGAAGATGTCGCCGAGACCACCATCAAACCGGTCTGCCCAAAGATGTGCCCCAGTGGCGGCATCGACGAGCTGTCCCGTGATGCGTACTCGATTTGCCGCCTTGCGAACACTCCCTTCCAGCACGTAGCGCACCCCAAGCTCGCGCCCGACCACCTTCACGTCGACTGCGCGCCCCTTGTATGTGAAGCTCGAGTTGCGGGCGATGACGAACAGCGCCTTGAAACGAGACAGCGCTGTGATGATTTCCTCCACTACCCCGTCCGCAAAATATTCCTGCTCCGGATCGCCGCTCATGTTCTGGAACGGCAGCACGGCGATGGACGGCTTGTCGGGAAGCGGGAGCGCCTGAGGTTGGCTCACAGCCGAACCTGATTCTACTACGGAAGGGATTTGACCAGTCAGCCGAACCCGCCAGGCCCGTATAGGCTCGGCAATATTTTTGAGGGGCTGCGGTCCCATATCATCGCAGGCAATCTCGACCTTGCCCCGAATCTGCCGATAGGCATCATCGGACATGCAGACGCCGCCCGGTTCGGCGATGCCCTCAAGGCGGACAGCAATGTTGACGCCATCGCCGAAGATGTCGTTGTCATCGAAAATGACGTCACCGACGTGAATGCCGATGCGGAATTCGATCCGCTTGACCTTCGGCACATCGATATTCTGTTCAGCCATACCGCACTGAATTTCGACGGCGCAGCGTACGGCATCCACGACGCTCCCGAACTCAACGAGGGCGCCGTCGCCTGTATTCTTGACGACACGTCCGTGATGCTCAACGATTTTGGAATCGAAAAGCTTCTTTCTAAGAGCTTTCAGTTGCGCCAGCGTGCCTTCTTCGTCGATCCCTATCAAGCGGCAAGAGCCAGCGACATCCGCCGCCAGAATAGCCGCCAGTCGCCGCTCGACGTGCTCACTGCTCAAGATGCACCCCCATGCTCGGGGAAATTGAATGGTTATATAGCAGAAATCGTGAGCCGATGTCCGGCTATGCTCATGCCCGAAAGGGGGCATTCGCGACCGGGTCGAACCGGTTGCAAGTCAAGTGCCGTCATGGCCGGGCTTGTCCCGGCCATCCACGATCATTCACATGCACCGGAAAACGTGGATGCCCGGGCCGTCGCCGCGCCGAAGCGGCTTTGGCCGCGCAGGCGGGACGAGCCCGGGCATGACGAGTTTGTGGAGCGATTGTTCGCTAAGGAAGCAGCGAATTCTCAGCGTCTTACGCGCCGACCTCGCACTTCTTCATGAAGCTGTTCTTGGCGGCACCGGCCAGCGGCTTGCCGTCGGCGCTGACGGCCTTGGGCGTGCAGGCGTCGGCCTTGCACTTCTTCAGGAACGAGGTCTTGGCTGCGCCTGCGAGCGGCTTGCCGTCCTTGCCGACCGCCTTGCTCTCGCAGGTTTCTTGCGCGAAGGCCGATCCCGCTGCAAAGGTCGCGACGATCGCTGCGAGGAAAATCCGCTTCATCATGGGTGTCTCCCTAAACCAGAAATGGCGAGCGGATTGGAGCCGGGAATCGTGGCGCAATCAAGCAGGATCGGCGCCGACGCGTCTTCGTGCGGTTCATTTTTCCAGCGGTCGAGGGCGGCAATGGCCTTGATGCGCGCGTCGTTCATCGCCGCCGGATTCCCGGGCGTCTACTGCCGCCGGGACGAGGGCTCGTCGAAACCGTGGGTTGCCCCGCGATAGGCCGTGACGTCGATCGGGCTTCCGGCCTGCCGCGAGCGGTCGGCGAATTGCTGGCAGGTCTGCGGCGAGACCTCTTCGTCGTCGGCGCCGAGAAACATCGCGATTGGAGCGGCGCTGGAGATGGTCGGCGCGACCTGTGCCTTCCGTCCGCAGCCCGGATAGAACACGAGCGCACCGCGATAACCGGCTGTCTTGTCGCCCTGCCGGATCATCACGTTCAGTGCGGTGCTGCCGCCATTGGACCAGCCCTGGAGGAAGACCTGCCTGCCGATCACGTCGCTGCGCCCGCGCAGATAAGCGAGCGCCCCCTCGGCATCGAGCGGGCGCACGGTCAGTTCGTTGACGTCGGCACGGTCAGGATCGTCGTGGGTGAAGCGGCCGAAGCCGTGCGCCTTGCCGCGCGGGCCAAAACTGTCCGGGAGCAAGGCAAGGTAACCGTGCGCCGACCAATATTCGCCCCACATCCTGTAGCGCTTGGACAGGGTGGTGGCGTCGCAGGGCGAAGCGGTACCGGCGCCGACGGACGTGCAGCCGGAATTGTTGTTGCTGGAGTAGGGGCCGCCGCGGCCATGCAGCATGACGACGGCAGGCCAGGGGCCCGGCGTCGTCGGCTGGAACAGGTAGCCGACGAGCGCGGTGCGGTTGTCGGCGCTGCGAAAATAGACCGTCTGCGGTGCGGCGGAGACGGCCGCGACCGGCGCCAGCGAGGCGACGAAGCCGATGAAGAGACGGACGAGATGAGCTGGCAAATCGGTCGGGCCTGATCGCAACGTGATCACACGCCCCGCACGAGCAGCGCCTTGAAGTCGGCCCGCGCGCGCTGCGCCTCGGCCCTGGCGACGTCCGAGGCGTCGCCCAGGCCGAAATAGCCGTGGATCAGGCCGGGACCCTCATGATGCCTGACCCGGACGCCGGCGGCTTCGAGCGCCCGCGCGTAGGCCGCGCCCTCGTCGCGCAACGGATCGAACCAGGCGGTGGTCACGACCGCGGGTGCGACACCTGCAAGGGATGCAGCGCGCAGCGGTGAGACCCGCCAGTCCTTGGCATGGCCGGGTTCGGCGAGATAATGGCCGCAAAACCATTCCATCGTGGCGCGCGTGAGGAAATAGCCGTCGGCATTCTCCGCGCGCGAGGGATAGCGCGCGTTCTCGCGCGCATCGGCGTAAGCGCCGAGGACGTCGGTCACGGGATAGACCAGGAGCTGCGCGGCGAGCTTGATGCCGGCGTCGCGGCAGGCGATCGCGGTGGCGGCCGCGAGATTGCCGCCGGCGCTGTCGCCGGCAACGCCGAGGCGTTTTGCGACGCCGCCAAATTCCGCGACGCGGTTGAAGATGTCACTCACCGCGGCGAAGGCATCCTCGAAGGCGCCGGGAAAGCGCATCTCCGGCGGGCGACGATAGTCGACGGAGACGACGACCGCACCGGTCTCGATCGCAAGGTTGCGCGCCTGCCGGTCATGGGTCTCGATGTCGCCCGCGACCCAGCCGCCGCCGTGAAAAAACACCACGGTCGGCGCGGGATCGGTGCCGATCCGGTACACGCGTGCATCGAGCGGGCCGGCGCCGCCTTTGACCTTGATATCCTGCACGGTCTCGACCGGCGGCGGCGGTACGGCCGCGCGCGCGGCAGCCAGTGCGCGCAAGGAATCGCGGGCGCTCTGTGGCGTCATCGTGGTGGGATCGCGCAGCGGCAGCAGCGGAATGATCTGAGCGATGACGGGATCGAGCGGTGCGGCCATTTGCGGGTCCTCACGGGATTCTTGCCAGGGTTCTTGGTCTTGCTTGCGGCTTAGCATAGATTTCGCGCGCCGCATCGGCAACGGCAATGCCGCGGAATGAACGGGCAGGGAGGTCTCGAGTTGGAATTCGAAGCGTTGGTCCAGTCGCGCCGCAGCGTGCGCGGCTTCAAGAACAAGCCGGTGAAGCGTGCGGTGATCGAAGCGATCATCGAGAGTGCCAAGCGCGCGCCGTCGTCGATGAACACGCAGCCCTGGCACGTCCACGTGCTGACAGGCCGTCCGCTGGAAGAGGTGCGCCGCCGCAACATGGAAGAGATGATCGCCGGCGCCAGGGTCAAGCGCGACATCATCAGCCATGGCGAGTACCAGGGCGTGCATCGCACGCGGCAGGTCGACATCGCCAAGAAACTGTTCGGCGCGATGGGGATCGCGCGTGACGACAAGCCGATGCGCCAGGACTGGGTGCTGCGCGGCTTCCGCCAGTTCGACGCGCCGGTCTCGCTGGTCCTGACCTATGACCGCGTGCTCGATCCCGGCGCAGTCTGCCATTTCGATCTCGGCGCGCTCTGCTACGGCATCGTGCTCGCAGCCTGGGACCGCGGCCTCGGTTCGGTGATCAACGGGCAGGGCATCATGCGCTCCGATATCGTACGCGAGGTTGCCGGAATCCCCGAAGACGAGGTGATCATGACCTGCGTCGCGATGGGTTATCCCGACGGCGGCTTTGCCGCCAACGCGGTGCGCTCGGATCGCGAGCACAACGACGATTTCGTGCGTTATGTCGGCTTTGCCGACTAGCGCGAGAAGTCACTGACGCGGAGAGCTGACTGTGGCGGCGGGGAGGAGAATATTTTTTGATGCCGAGCCATTAGTGGCTCTTGCAATCTCGAACGCACGGGAGGAACAATACGCGCAGTGAAAGGTTTGTTGCTGGCGCGAGGGAATTGACATGCGGCGGCTGGCTAGCCTGGTTCGACGGTTCTTCGGTCCGCGACCGAGGTACCCGATCGATGACGATCCAAATCTTCCCTTCACATCCGATGAGTTCGGCAAGCTGATCCGCAGCGGCAGACGCGAGGACATGAAGCTGCTTGCGGAAGGACTGGCTTCCCGGTCGATTCCGTATCGCGCCAAATACCGGGCCACGCACTAAGCGCGGTTCGTAACGAGGTCCTCGCTGCGGGATCGCCCCGCCTGCGCGGTCATCGCGTGAGCGCAACCTGCTTGAACGAGGTTACAAGGGCCTTCTCCAGCTTTCCGGTCATCCCGCAAAGGATGTTGTAAGCCTCGGTGCGCGGCATTGTCGGCTTGTAGTGCCGGTGCTCGATCAGCGCGGCGAAGATGTCCGAGATCGTCAGAATGCGGACGACGTCATTGATGCTCTCGCTGCACAGCGCGTCGGGATAACCGCTCCCGTCGAGATATTCGTGGTGATGCCGCACGGCATCGAGAATCTCGGGCGATATCTTCTCGTGGCTCTTGAGAAATTCGTAGCCGGCAACCGGATGGGTCTCGATCATGGCGCGCTCCTCGGCGTCGAGGCGGCCGGGCTTGTCCAGGATCGCAAGGGGAATCTGGGCCTTGCCGATGTCGTGGAACATGGCCGCCGAATACAGGCGCTCCAGGTCGGCTCGCCCGACGCCGAGGCTCAGCCCGAAGTCGATCGCAACGCCGGTCACCAGCAGGCAATGCTGGTAGGTTCCCTCGTGATGGCGCCGCACCGTCGTGAGCCATTCGGACAGACCGTGTTCGCTGATGCGATCGGCAATCTTGCGGCCGACCTCTTTTGTGCCGTTGACATCAAGGGGCTCGCCGAGCGTGACGGCCGTGAACATCGATGCGATGGCGGTCGCCGCGGCTTCCACGGCGTTGTCCGGCTGCGGGGTGTCGCTCGATAAGGCCGCAGAGGCCGGTTCGGCCGGGTCAGCCAGCGCCGTCAGCAGATTGATCTTGTTGATCGTCCCGGGAAGAACGAGCGTGGCGCCCAGCGCGTAGGCCTGCGAGATACTCACGTGAGCGGAGTGCTCGACGAGGAAGACACGTTTCGTGGCCCTCGCCAGCTTGGCGGCCCGCTTCTTGATGGCCGCGATGTTGCAGACGTCACGCAGCTCCGCGCGAATGACGTATGCGAATGGCACTTGCGACAGCTTGGCTTCCGCATCGAGCCGTTCACCGGCGACGGTAAACTGCTGTTCGAGGATCGAGCAGACGCTTGCCAATTTGTCGGAGGAATCGGCCAGCACATGCACGAAGGGGCGAGCCGCTTCCGCCTTTCGGATGCCGCCGTCGCCTTTGACGGGGCTGGATATGGTTCGGGCACTCTGCACGGCGGACCGGGACTATGATGACATTGAATGAGCTGATGAATTCGGGAGCCTATTTGCTCGGAATGGAGTTTGGCGCAGCAGCAGCTTTTGCGCTCGCCGGCTTCTTCTTGCCGTCTGCGGTGATGAAGTGCACGCCGGCCATGGTGCCGTCGATCCACACCAGTTCGCAGCGGCGGTAGGCGAGACCCGTCGACGACAGCAGCAGGAAGAATTCCTTGGCCTGGAGGACGTCGAGCGTGCCTTCGACCTCGATCTTGGCGCCACTCTGCGACACGTCGAGCAGGACGCAGCTGCGTCGCCACGTGCCGTCCGAGCCCATCAGATTGACAGCCTGCTTGTGATCCATCCGTACGCGAAGCGCCTTGCGACCGTCGAACCTCATCGGTTACCCCCCGTTTTTGTGCCGCCCCGGATCGCTTGTGTTGGCACTCGCTGCAATTTCCCCCCAGCGCACTGTCCATTGGCTGGTCGACAATAGAAGCGTGTCGAAAATCTGCTGCGCTCGTTCGCGCTCGGCAAAGGAGAGACGTGCACCGCCGCGGTTGCTGAGGATCGCGAGCGTGGTCTGCCAGTTCAGGCGCGACGCCCGGCAGGCCATGACCAGGCCCTCACAGTCGGCATCGGTCATCACGTGCTCGATGATCTCGATCGGGACCGCGGAAAGCACCGACAATGCCGTGAAGAGGTTGGCCATCTCACCGCGGATCGCGAAGCGGTTCACTGTGGAGTCGTTGAGCTTGCCGACGCGGCTGAGTGCGACGATCTCGGGCCTTGCGTTCGCATAGTCGGTCGAGCAAGGCCGTTTTGGTACGATTCGAGCGGGTATTGGGCTCGAGGCGGCGTCTTGCGCCGGCGGCACGGAGGAAGCGTTGGGCTTGGCCGGCGCATTCTCACCGGATGGAGCAGCGAGCAACTTGCGCAAGACGACGTCGGGTGTGCCCGGCCTGAGCGCCAGCGTCTTCGTGATCTCGCTATCCGCCGCGCTCTTCTCAATGAGCCCGGCATAGGCCGCACCGGAGAATCTCGTTCCAGGGTTCTTGATCAGCGCAAGGTAGATCGCGCGGCCACCGCGCCTGACCAGTGCCTCGGCTACGGCCGCTTCGACTTTGTCTCGGGTCGCAATCGCAAGCTGGTGCCTTTCGCCGCAGGACCTCGCCACCGCTTCAAGGTCGAGCGCGGACAATGCCTGCGATTTGAGCAGGATCGGGCACGCCACCTCCGGATCGTCGTGCGAAGCCAGGTGCCGCAATGTGTCCTGCGGTGCAACATTGAATTCAGCAAGTGCCTTGCTGAGCTGGACGAGCGCGCTGGAAGTGACTCTCTCAGCCAGGCGCAGGAGGATGCTGTCGACTACGTTGACGAGCTTTTCATGGGCCCTGTCGTGCCTGCTAGTGAGAAGTTGCACAATGTCGGAGAGGATACGCGCGCAGCGCTCCGGCGGGCTCGCTGCGACCGCTTCTTCCAATTCGACAAGAATATCAGCAGGCGAATTTGCCATCATGGCAGGAGCCTGAAATTCAAATGACTTCAACTATTCAACGAGTTTCATTGCGCCTCATAGTTGTTAATTTGGACTTACGCACGTAATCTCTCGGGTATCGCCGCACCGTCGTCTTCACTGGAAACGCTATCGAAATTTGGCAGGGCGGGAACCGTCACTTGTCCTTTGAATTGGACCATCGCCAACTGATCGAGAGGGGATAGGATGATTCTTTCGATCTAACGGGCAACCGAAAGGGGGGAATCAGACCGGTACTGTCGCCGGATGCGCGTCGTTTCGCGACGCTGCTTTTCATTTGCCATGACCAATATTGATGATGCGCCTGGGCTGGCGCCAAAGATATTCCGCTTTACAGACGTGGATGAGTTTCGCAACGCGATCCGCGGTCTGAATTTCGAGTTCACGCCGTTCGTGCGAACGATTGCGGCCGAGCAGATCATTTTGCAACTGCCCGGCTGCGACGTTAACGTGACGCGGTCGTTTCCGCGCGTCGTGGATGCGCAGCTCATCGCGGATTGCACGGCGGTTGGTTTTGCGATGGACGACCTTGAAGTTCCCATTCGCTTCAACGGCGCACAACGCGACCGCGCGGTCATCGTCATCGGCGGCAGCGGTGCGGCCTACAACACCATTGAGGAAGTGGAGCGGCAAATCGCCTCGGTCATCTTCCGACCAGAGGTCACGGACCGCGGCTGGCCCGAGACGCACTCCTGCTTCAAGATTTTCGAGACGAGCACGCCGGCGCTGCACTGGCTACGGAAAGTTGTCAGGGAGGTGGTGGCCGCCGCGTCCGAGCCCATCGATCCCGCCGATGTGCCGCTGAAGGCCGCGGCGATGAAGGAGTCCTTGTTCGGGGCAGTCGATGCCGCGTTCGCCGATTTGGTTCCTGCGCGATGGACGGTGCGACCGAACGACGGGCGGCAGTTCAAGACATTTCAGGAAATCCGCGCGCTGTTGTCCGGCGATCTCTCACAGCCCATCTACAGCGAGGAGATCGCGCACAAGCTCGGCCTTTCCGTCCGCACGTTGCATGATGTCGTCCGCCGCTATCGCGGCATGAGCCTGCACCGCTATTTACGCCTGCGCCGGCTGTGGCTGGTGCGCAGGCGGCTGCTCGCGGGAGCCGACAGCGTCAAGGCCGTGGCGCTGGCGTTCGGCTTCTGGCATCTCAGCGACTTCTCCAAGAGCTATCGCGACCAGTTCGGCGAGACGCCGTCGCAAACGCTGGAGCGTGGGCGAAGGGCGTAGCGAGACAATCGGATTGGGTCCGTTCCGTCATTTCGTGCTAGCCTGCCCGCCATGAGCAATCGCATCCTCGTCCTCTACGGTTCCTACCGTTCCGACCGCATGGGCATCCGCCTTGCGAATTTCGTCATCAATCGCCTGCGCGAGCGCGGCGAGGATGTCCAGTTCATCGACGCCAAGGCGATCGGCCTGCCGATGCTCGACCGCATGTACAAGGAATATCCCAAGGGCGCCGCGCCCGAGGCGCTGGAGAAGCTGGCCGGGCAGATCCGCGGCGCCGACGGTTTTGTCTTCGTCACCGGGGAATACAATTGGGGCATTCAGCCCGGATTGAAGAACCTCACCGACCATTTCCTCGAAGAATGGTTCTGGCGTCCGGCCGCGATCGTGAGCTATTCCGCCGGCCGCCTGTCCGGCGCGCGCGCGGCGACCGCCTGGCACGGCACGCTGTCGGAGATGGGCATGGTGGTGGTGTCGAGCACCATCGGTGTCGGCCCGATCGCGCAGACGCTGTCGGCGGACGCCGAGCCGATCGGCGAGGGCGGCAAGGCGCTGGAGCGTTCGTTCCCGCGCTTTGCCGACGACCTTGCATGGTGGATCGAGGCGGCCAAGGCGCAGCGGGCGCGCAAGGCGCCGCCTTACTGATATCCCTCACCGCGAAGACGTGCCGTATATCGTACGTCAACGGCACCGTCCCGGATGACGCTTCGCTCCATCCGGGCTACGAATCTGCGTGCCGTCCGGAGCCTAGGCGGCCCTGACCTCGCCGAGAAAGCGGTCGAACTGTCCGGCGAGATCGCGCGACTGGGTCGAGAGCTGCTCGGCCGCGCCCAGCACCTCCCTGGCGGCCGCTCCAGCGTCGTCGGCGGCGCGCTGCACGCCTGAAATGTTGGTGTTGACCTCCTGGGTGCCGCGGGCGGCCTCCTGGACGCTTCGGGCGATCTCCTTGGTCGCCGAGCCCTGTTCCTCGATCGCCGCGGCAATCGCGGTGCCGATCTGGTCGATCTCGCCGATGACGTCGGCGACGTTGCGGATCGCAGCCACGGTCTCGTCGCTCGCGGACTGGATCGCCGCGATCTGCTCGGAGATTTCGGTCGTGGCCTTGGCGGTCTGGCCGGCCAGCGATTTCACTTCAGACGCGACCACGGCAAAGCCGCGGCCGGCGTCGCCGGCGCGGGCGGCTTCGATGGTCGCGTTCAGCGCCAAGAGATTGGTCTGCTCCGCGATGCTCTGGATCAGGGTGACGACGTCGCCGATCTTCTGCGCGCCCTCGGCGAGCGCCCGTGCCGTGTCGCCGGTGCGGCGGGCATTGTCGACGGCGCGGGCCGCGATCTCGGTGCTTTGTGCGACCTGACGGCCGATCTCGGAGATCGAGGAGGTCAGCTCTTCGGTGGCGCTGGCGACCGTCTGCACGTTGGTCGAGGTCTGCTGCGAGGCGGCGGCGACGACCGCGGCCTGGCTGTTGGTCTGGGCCGCCGTCGAGGTCATCGACTGCGCCGTGCTCTCCATGGTGGAGGAGGCCCGGGACAGGCCGCCGACGAGCTCGGTGATCTTGGCCTCGAAGGCGCGGGTGAGCTCGTCGAGTGCGTGGGCGCGGCGCATCTTGCCGTCGTTCTCGGCCTGCTTCTCGGCCGCGAGCCGGTCGGCCCTGATCATGTTGTCCTTGAACACCTGGACGGCCGCGGCCATCGCCCCGATCTCGTCGGAGCGCTCGGCGCCCGGGATCTCCTCGGCAACGTCGCCATCGGCCAGCCGCGACATCCGCGTGGTGAGGTCGACGATCGGCGCGCAGACGCGGCGGCGGACCGTCACGACGAGGCCGACGCTCGCGATCAGCACGGCGGCAAGGCCGAGGAGCGCGATGGTGAAGCTGGTGCGCGCGGCTGCCGAAGCGCCGGCGAGGATCTGCTCGGCATTGTCGTAGAACGCGTCGCGGACCTCGATGATGGTGCTGAGGCCGCGCTGCGTGGCGGCGTAATAGGTGTCCATGTCGTGTTCGTACTTGCCGCTGACCGCGCCATCCTTGACCAGCTTGAGCTCGCGGCCGAACTCCTCGATATAGACCGCGTTGAATTTCTCCAGGGCAGCGGCGACGTTCGCCGGAGTTGCCGGGTTGCCGCGCAATTCGAGCAGCGCCATCACGATCTGGTCGTTGCGGCCCTGCGAGCGGCTGATCTCGGCCTTCTCGGCGTCCGTCGCCGGTTTCTTGCCCCCGACGAGGTTCTTGTGCAGGCTGGAGTTGAAGCCGCCGACGTCGCGCAGCGTCATCGCGATATTGGCGTAGCTGGCCTGCCGGTAGGCGTCGCCGTTGAGGATCGCCATGCGGCGGACCTGCTCGTTGAGCAGCGCGGTCACGGCGCCGTTGAGCACGGCGTTGTCGGCGACGATCTTCTTGGCGGCGTCCTTGCGCGCCTCCGCAGGTCCCGCGAGCGCCTTGTCGATGGCTTCGCGCAGCGCGGTGAATTTCGAATTGATGCCGTCGATGTTGTTGCCGGTGGTGGCGCCGTCGTCGAACGGGCCGGGCAACTCCTTGCGTAGCGCATTCATCCGGTCGCGGGCGCCATCGGTCTGCTTGCGCAGCTTGTCCTGCTCGGCGAGCAGCGCAGGGTCGATGCTCGCCGGCCCATAGAGGATGTTGGTCGAAAAGCCGCGCTCGGGGTTGAGATAGCGCGGGATGTCGCTGGCAGCGCGGACGATCGCGAGCCGCCCCTGTGCCTCGGTGATCCGCTCCATCGTCTGGTATTTCGTCACGGCGACGTAGACCGCGAGGCCGCCGCCCACGGTCGAGAGCGAGACGATGGCGGTGGTCAGGAGCGTTCCGATTTTCATGATCTGTCCGGCAATTGGCGCGGGAGAATGATTTTGCACGGAAGATAGGCAGCCGGTGTTAATCCCGGGTTTACGATGCCGGCCGGCATGCTTCACGCGCCCGCGTCCGTTGGGCGACGCTCCTAGGCGTAGGTCGCGCTGACAGTTCCCAGAGGACCGAAATCGGCGACGTAAGTCTCCCCCGCCTTCGGCCGCAGCATGCCCGTCAGCGTGCCCGTGCTGATGGTTTGGCCGGCCTTGAGACCGATGCCGGTCCGTGACAGCTCGTTGGCGAGCCAGGTGAGCGGCACCAGCGGATGGTCGATCGCCTCCGCAGCGCTGCCGCGGCGCCTTTCGGCACCATTGCAATTGAGAATGACGTCCTGATTGGCGATGTCGCGATTGCGCCAGTCGGCGATGGACTTCTCCAAGCACGATCGTTCCCGATCCGGAGCCGTCGGCCATGATGGCGGGCATCGGCGGAAACGCCGCGTCATGAACGAAGCGGCACTCCGCGAGCTCGATGCCGGGATGCAGCGAGGCAACGGCATCGCCGATCTCGTCCACAGTATAGGGCTTTGCACGCGGCGGCAGGTCGGCACCGAGCCGCGCCTGGTACTCGACTTCCGGAATCGGGCTGCATTGCCTGGCGTGCTCGACGTTTGCGGGCGAGGCCTTGATCAGGGGTGCGAACACTCGCCCGTAGATCGGCGAGGAGATGCGAAGCTGGCGCTGGAGCCCCGCCTTCATGCCGGCGATCTTCCAGCCGACGACGTCCCAGCCCAATTCCTCTTCCACCATCTGCGCGACACGATACGCCGTGTCCGCATCCGGCGGCACCAGCCGCTCTTCGAGTCCGCTTCGTTGCCGGCCCTCGCGGCGCAAATCGGCCAGATGGCGGGCGAGCTCGCGCTGTCGGGACAAATCCATCACTATGTCTCCATCCTATCCGGCCGTGCGGGCGAGGGCGGCGGAGAGGACCATCTCCAGCTCCCCTTGAACCTGATCGAGCGCATCCGCGCTGCGGCTCGCACGGCACATCGCGACCGTGCCTTCGATCGAGGCGACGACGAGCGTTGCAAGCCGCTCCGCCCGTTCCGCAGCCAACCCTTCGCGCAGCAAGGCTGCGCGCATGATCTGGCGCCAATCGGTGAACACGCCATCGGCGAGGTCGAGCAGGTGCTGCTGCGCCGCCGCGTCGTCCTTGTCGCTGGGCTCGCCGACATAGCGGTCGACGGCGACGGCGAGCACGGGGCAGCCGGCCTCGAAGCCCGTTGCTTCCAACCGGTGGCGCCACGATGCGACGAAAGTCTTGAGACCGCCGATCACGCCGCGTTCGCTCATGGCTCTTTCCAGGGGGATGGATACTTGCCGGCCGGCGAAGGTCACGGCTTCGGTGATCAATTGCCGCTTGCCGTCGGGAAAGTGGTGGCTGATCGAGCCGCGCGGTGTCGCCGTGTGACGGACGACGTCGCGCATGCTGGTGGCGTTGACGCCGCGGCGGCTCATCAGGTCGGCGGCGCCGGCGATCATCTTGTCGCGTGTGGTGGCGGTCATCGGGGTCCCACGATTGGCTGCCCCCATCTAGACTATGACGCTTGACATAGGCAAGTTGTCCTGAAATATGACGAGTGTCATATTTGTGAGAGAGGTGCCAGTTTGACCATCATCACCGTGGCCGCACCGGCCGGACGGCTCGGCCTGCCGCAGCGCCGGCTTCTCGCGGAAAGCCTGACCGACGCCGTGCTTGTGCCGGAAGTCGGTCAGCACGCGCCGGCGGCGCGGATGGGTTTTCAGGTGCACTTCCACGACCTGCCGCCCGATTGCATGGCGATCGACGGCCGGTTGCTGTCCGATCAGGACACGCCGCGCGACATTATCACCGTCAATATTGCGGTGATGGACGCTGCCTGGCCCGCCGAGGTGCGGGCCGAGGTGATCCGCAACGTGCTGGCGCGGCTTGCGGAGGCCTGCGGCATGCCGGCGCCGTCGCCGACCTGGTGGGTCAATTTCGAGATCATCGACGAGGGAAGCTGGGGATCGCGCGGTGGCGTGCTCTCGATCCTCCAGCTTCTGGACTCCGGCGTGTTCACGCCGGCGCGGATCGAGGCGATCCGTGCGGCGATTCAGTTGCCGGCCTGACTTCCTGCCAACACCAACGATCCGGAGAGAAACACATGAGCGAAGGTCAGATCCGCACCGAGGTGTACGGCCACGTCTTCAAGGTCATCATCGACAACGCCGCGAAGAAGAACGCGTTCACCCCGGTGATGATGGAGCAATTGTCCGATGCGCTGACCGAGCTGCACGACAACGAGGCCTATCGTGTCGGCGTGATCTGCGCCGAGGGCAGGGACTTCACCGCCGGTCTCGACATGCCGAAATTCTTCGGTCCCACCGCGGAGAAGCGCAACATCAAGGACGGCAATGTCGATCCGTTCGGGCTTAACAAGCGCTGCCGCAAGCCGATCGTGACCGCCGTGCAGGGCATCGTCTTCACGATCGGCATCGAGTTGATGCTCGCCGGCGACATCGTGGTTGCGGCCGACGATTCACGCTTCTGCCAGATGGAGGCCAAGCGCGGCATCGCGCCGCTGGGCGGTGCGCATTTCCGCTTCCTGTCGCGCGCCGGCTGGGGCGATGCGATGTACCACCTGTTCCTTTGCGATGAGTTTTCGGCGCAGCGCGCGCATGCGATCGGCCTCGTCCAGGAGGTCGTGCCGCCGGGCGAGCAGATCGAGCGGGCGATGGCGCTCGCCGCCATCATCGCGCGCAATGCGCCGCTCGGCATCCAGGTCACCAAGGAAGCGGCGGCCAAATATGTCGAAGGCGGCGAGGCGGCGGCGATCGCCTACATCCCGAAAATCCGCGACCGCGTGCTCGGCAGCGCCGACGCCAAAGAGGGCATTCAGTCCTTCATCGAGCGTCGCGCTGCCGTCTTTCAGGGCCGCTGATCGCTACGCCGGCGGATCGAGCTGCGACAGGATCTCCAGCGTCGCTCCGTCGCGCTCGCCTGCGAAGTACCGGGCGAGCGCCTCGCCGAAAATGGGATCGTCCGACACCGCGCCGAACAGCGTCATCGAGGAGCGGAATTTGGCGTCATCAGACGCGCCGAGGATCGCGTTGATGGTCCGTCCCTGGACGGCGAGCACGAGCCTGGTGCACTCGATCAGGCGCGGGCCAAGGACGGGGTGGGCGAGGTAGGCTTCGGCCTCCGCGCGCGAGCCGATGGCGTAGCGCTGCGCCATGGCGCTGAAGCCGAGGCCGGCAACCTGCGGGAAGACGAACCACATCCAGTGGCTCTGCTTCCGGCCCCGGGACAGCTCCCCGGTCACGGTGGGATAGACCGGGTTTTGGGCCTGAACGAACCGGTCCAGATCGAAAGGAGAGGTCATTGGATACCTTTTTGGGGCGCCTCGCCGGCCGTGATTATGCCTAACTTTTGGCTCCCAATGTGGTAGCTGGTATAGAGTCTCCGGGTGGGGGTGGGTCCCCCGGGGGTCGATTTGGGGATCTGATGGTTTCCGACACCGCAAGAGCCGAGAGGCTGTTGTCACGCCGCCGTATCGGGCGGGCCGAGACGCTATTGCTGTCTCTGGCCGCCGTTGCGCTGTCGCTCGGTGCTGCCGCCTGGGTTGCCGACATGGGCGATTCGACCCCGCTGGTTTCCGCCGCGCTGCCGCCGGCCAACGCCCCTTCGTTCGAGGACCGTTTCGCTTCGGCATCTGGCAGCCAGGCCGCCCGCGAGCTCGGCCTGCGGACGCTGGAGCGCTCCGCCCTGAATGCGGTCCAGCTCAAGCTGCGCGATGCCAAGGCGATGCTGGCCCAGAGACTCCAGGGCGACGACTGGCGCTCGATCCTGACCGAGGATGACCGGCCGCCGGTTGACGAGCGGCAGCCCTCGCAGCGCGCCGACGCGGTCCCGATGCCGCGTTCGCGGCCGGTGCAGGCGGACTTCTCGGCCCAGATCGCGTCCAGCCAGGCCTTTGCCGACACCAGCCCCAAGGTCGACAACCGCAACTTCTTCGAAAAATTCACCGACAAGATCAAGCTGGCCTCGCTGACGCCCGACAGCGGCCTGCTCGGCAGGGCGCCGGATCTTGCCGCCCTCGGCTACGATTCGCGCACGGCGGTCTACGACATCTCGGCCAAGGCGCTTTACCTGCCGAGCGGCGTCGCGCTGGAAGCGCATTCGGGCATGGGCCCGCTGATGGACGATCCACAGCATGTTGACCAGCGTATGGTGGGCGCGACCCCGCCGGCGACCTACGATCTGAAGCCGCGCGAAAAACTGTTCCATGGTGTCCGGGCGCTCCGCCTGACACCGACTGAGGGCACCAGCGCGCTCGGCCGCGTCGGCCTTCTCACCCACAACTACATGCTCGGGCCGCGCGGCGATTCGAACGGCTGCGTCTCGATCAAGGACTATGAGCGCTTCCTCAAGGCCTACGACAATGGCGAGTTCAACCGCCTGGTCGTGGTGCCGAGCCTGAGAGGATCGGCGACCGCCTCGCAGCGCGCCAGCACCGATTCCTGATATTTGCCTGCCGCGGCGGGGCTGCCATTTCCCCTTCGTTAAGCCGTCCTCGTCCAGAAGCAGCCCATGAGTGATCCCCAGAATTCCGAGACCCCGCTGCGTACGACGTTCAAGATCAAGCTGAACGGCGACACGCTGGCGATCGCGACGGTCGGCCAGGCCTATCAATTCCTCACCAACTTCAAGTCGGTCGAGTGGATGGAATTCCGCTCGCTTCATGAGGAAGCCATCGCGGCCCTGGAAGGCGCCGCCGGCAACGCCATGCTCGCGGTGCAGGCGACCAACGCCGTGCGGGTGCTGTTCGTCAGCGCCAAGCTGCTTTAAGGCGGCACTTCGTAGCCCGGATGGAGCGAAGCGCAATCCGGGACAGACCAAACCACACCGTACGACCTTCCGTGTGGCACGAACCCCGGATTACGCTGCGCTCTATCCGGGCTGCAGGCCTTCCCCTCACGGCTTGAACTCGGCGACGGGAACGGGCAAACGGTCCGCGAAGACCGTGGCCCAAATCATCCATTTGAAGCCTTGCTTTAGGGAGAGACCCCATCATGAAACGCCGTACATTCCTCAAGGGTGGCGCGGTCGCCGGCGCGACGACGCTGGTTGCCGCACCTGCGATTGCGCAAGGCGCGCCCGAGATCAAATGGCGCCTGACCTCGAGCTTCCCGAAATCGCTCGACACCATCTACGGCACGGCGCAGACCTTCGCGAAATACGTCGCCGAGGCCACCGACAACAAATTCCAGATCCAGACCTTTGCGGCCGGCGAGCTCGTCCCCGGTTTGCAGGCGCTCGACGCCGTCAGCGCGGCGTCCGTCGAGATGGCGCAGACGCCGCTCTATTTCTACATCGGCAAGGAGCCGGCGCTGGCCTATGCCACCGGCGCGCCGTTCGGCATGAACCATCGCCATCAGGAGTCCTGGTGGCATTTCGGCGGCGGCGCCGATCTCGCCAACGAGGCGCTGAAGCCGTTCAAGGCGCATGCGATCCTCTGCGGCAATTCCGGCACCCAGATGGGCGGCTGGTTCCGCAAGGAGATCAAGACCGTCGACGATCTCAAGGGCCTCAAATTCCGCATTGCCGGCATGGGCGGTCATGTGCTGGCGCGCCTCGGCATCGTGCCGCAGCAGCTCGCCGGCGGTGACGTATATTCGGCACTGGAGAAGGGCTCGATCGACGCCGCCGAGTTCGTCGGTCCCTATGACGACGAGAAGCTCGGCTTCCAGAAGGTCGCCAAATACTATTACTTCCCGGGCTGGTGGGAAGGCGGCGCCATGCTGCACGTGATCGTCAATGACGAGAAGTGGGCAAGCTTGCCGAAACAGTATCAGGCCATCGTCAACCAGGCCGCCTCGGCGGCCGGCGCCTGGATGCTCGAGAAGTACGACAGCGTGAATCCGGCGGCGCTGAAGCGGCTGATCGCCAACGGCGCCGAGCTGAAGGCGTTCCCGCAGCCGGTGCTGGAGGCCTGCTACAACGCGACCCACGACCATCTGAACGAGCTCGCCGCCAAGAGCGACCTGTTCAAGCGGACCAAGGAGAGCCACGACGCGTATATGAAGGAGCTGCTGTTCTACACGCAGATCGCGGAGAACTTCTACGACAACTATTTGCTCAGCAAGATGCGCAACAAGACCTGAGTGTGGGAAGAGGGCGCGGCGCTTACGCCGCGCCCTGGAAACTGTACCGTCATTCCGGGGCGCGCCTCTTGGCGCGAACCCGGAATCCATTTCACCGCGTGTAGTGCCGCCCGATGGATTCGGGCTCGCGACTTCGTCGCGCCCCGGAATGACGGCGGAGGGAGCGGTCTACGCCGCGCCCAGCCCCAGCTTTGCATAGATACGCCGTGCGTAGGCGCCGAACGCATCCGTGGTCTTCAGCGGAAGGTCGCGCGGGAAGGGCAGGTCAATGGAAAGGTAATCGGCCATCTTCGCCGGGCCCGCGGTCAGCACGGCGCAGTGCGAGGACAGGAACACCGCTTCCTGGATCGAATGCGTGACGAAGATGATGGTCTTGCCGCTCTCGCGCCAGATCCGCAGCATCTCCAGATTCATCTGCTCGCGCGTCAAGGCGTCCAGCGCGCCGAACGGCTCGTCCATCAGGATCAGTTTGGGATCGTGGATGAAGGCCCGCGCGATCGCGGTGCGCTGCTGCATGCCGCCGGAGAGCTGCTGCGGATATTTCTGCTCGTAGCCGGAAAGCCCGACCAGATTGAGCAGATCGCGCGCCCGCTCGCGCGCGGCTTTCATCGGCAAGCCCACGATCTCGGCCGGCAGCAGCACGTTGTCCAGAATCGTCCGCCATTTCAGCAGCAGCGCCTGCTGGAACACCATGCCGATGTCGCGGGTCGGGTCGAATGGGCTTGTGGCATTACCGATCTTCACGGTGCCGCCGTCGGCGCCGTGCAGGCCGGCCAGAATCTTCATCACCGTGGTCTTGCCGCAGCCGGACGGGCCGACCAGCGAGACGAGCTCACCTTCCTGCACGTCCATCGTGACGTCGGAGACCGCCAGGAACTCGGCTCCGCCGCTGCGATAGACCTTGCGGACGCCGCGCAGGCTGATGAAGGGCTCTTCCGTCATGCCAGCCATTTGTCGAGGTTGGCGGCCACGAAGGCATCGTCGCTGAGGTCGGCGTGCTCGCGGCAGACGCGGTCGATCTCTTCCTTCTGGCCGGGGCTCAGGCCCTCGGCCGGATCGAGGCACCACAGCCCCTGCATCAGGCCCTGACGCCGCAAGATCTCGTGGCAGCCGGCGATGCAGCCGTGAAAGTTGTTGGCGACGTCGAAGAAGGCGCTGTTGCAATCGGTGACGCGGGCATCGAGCGCGAGCAGATCCGCTGGCACGCTGTCCTTGTGTCGCGCCGCCTTGCAGCGCTCGAACTGCTTGATCGCGCTCGCCGTCCACACCGACCAGTGGCCAAGCAGGCCGCCCTTGAAGTAGGTCCGCGTGGTGACGCCGTTGTCGCGCAGGTCGAACGGCAGCATCAAGTCCAGCAGGATGTGATCGTCATTGCCGGTGTAGAGCGCGACGCGGTCGAGCGCCCCCGCCGCCGCGACGCCGCGCAGGACGTCGAGCGTGCGGTAGCGGTTGAACGGCGCGATCTTGATCGCGATGACGTTGTCGATCGAGGCAAAGCGCTGCCAGAACCGGCTCGACAGGATGACGCCGCCGACGGCCGGCTGGAGATAGAAGCCGACCAGCGGGATCTCGGCGGCGACCGCAGCGCAATGCGCAATGATCTCGTCCTCGGAGGCGCTCTTCATCGCGGCCAGGCTGAGCAGGCCGGCCTGATAGCCGATGTCGCGGGCCGTGCGCGCCTCGGCGGTTGCCTGCCGGGTCGAACCGGCAAGTCCCGCGACCATCGCCAACGGACGCCTGGTCCAGCTCGCGGCGGTCTCGGCGGCGAGCTCCAGCACGGGACGGTAGAGGCCGACGTCGCGGATCGCGAATTGCGTCGTGTGCACGCCGACCGCAAGGCCGCCGGCGCCGGCGTCGATATAGTAGCGCGTCAGCGCGCGCTGATGCTTCTCGTCGAGCTTTCGCTCGGCGGTGAGCGCGAGAGGGTGCGCCGGCAGCACGGTGCCCTCGGCGATCAGCTTGCGGATGTCGCTGTTGATCTGGCTGTGGTGCATGATGTCCTATCCAAATTCGGGGCCGGCGACGGCGAACGGCATTTCCTCGCTGGTAGCGGTGGCGGGGCCGAAGCGCATGCGCTGGAACGGCCGTTCGACGGTCCAGCCGGATGCGGTCAATCCTTCCAGGAACGCGCCTTGTGACGCGACGGCATCGATCAGCAGAGGGGCGGTCTCGGATCGGACGATCGCACCAACCAGAGCCAATGCTTCCACGGCGTCATTCGCAAACAACGGGCCGATATGGCGGGCGGTTCTGCCGTCGCGAACCAGCGCGATGGCGCCGTCCGCGGAGACGATGCGCGAGCCGGAGCGTTGTGCGAAGGCGGAGAGGAGGGCGCTCCGGTCGAAGCCGGTGGCCCGCCGGTCCCGCGCGCGAAGCGCCTCGATTGTCGCGGAAGAAGGTCGCGGCGCTTCGGCTCGCGAGGGTTTCGCCAGCTTCAGCCGGCGCAATTGCAGTGTCGGCGTGAAGCCGAGCGGCCCGTAGACGGCAGCCCCGTCGGGCGTTGCGTCGAGCCAGCTCGTCAGGCCGTTCTTGCGCGCAGTTTCCAGGCAGGCATCGACGAGGCGCGTTGCGAGGCCGCGGCGGCGATGCGTCGCCGTCACCAGCACCATGCTGATCCAGGCGTTGTTGCCGGAATAGGGCAGCAGCGCTGCGGTTGCGACCAGCCGCATGCCGTCGCGAATGCCGAACACGACGCCATCGCGCAGGAAGATGCGCCAGTCCTCTTCGGTCTGGTTCCAGTGCGCTTCGACCGACAGCACCAGCCCGGCGATGGCGTCGTCGGCGCCCAGCTTGAGGATGGGCGGGGTGTCAGTAGCGGCCATCGCGCACCTCGTATTTGGTGGGTTTGCCGAGGCTCGGCATGGCGCGGGATACCCAGTCGGCGGTCCAGGCGATCAACTGCTCGGTGTCGACGACCGGCAGGCCGAACAGCCCGACCGCCTGCGAGGTATCGGTGAGCCACGCCGTCGGCTCCTCCTTGCCGGTCAGCACCGGTGCGCGGCCGAAGCGGGCGCCGAATTTCGCCGCGAGATCGCGCACCGCCAGGATCTCGTGGCCGCTGACATTGATCGGCGAGGTCGGCGCCGTGCAATGGGCGAGGCAGCGCAGCGCCTGCGCGGACGCATCGCCCTGCCAGATGAAATTGACATGGCCAAGGCTGACGTCGATCGGCGTGCCGGTGAGGACCTTGGTGGCGATGTCGTGCAGCACGCCGTAGCGCATGTCGATCGCGTAATTGAGCCGGAACAGCCGGCCGGGCGTTCCAGATTTGCGCGAGAAATATTCGAACATGCGCTCGCGGCCGACGCAGGACTGGGCGTATTCGCCGGGCGGGTTCGGCGCGATGTCCTCGGTCGCGCCTTGGCCGTCGACCGGCACGAACGGATAGACGCAGCCGGTCGAAAACGCGACGATCCGCGACGACGGGAAGGCCTGCGCGACCAGCGCCGGCACATGCGCGTTCATCGCCCAGGTCAGCGACAGATCGCCCTCGGCGCCGAACTTGCGGCCGGCCATGAAGACGATGTTGGGCGCCTTCGGCAGCGCCTTGATCGCGGCCTCATCGAGCAGGTCGCAATTGATCGTCTCGACGCCGCGCCCATGCAGCCAATCCTTGACGCCCGCCTCGCTGAAGCGCGCCACGCCGATGACGCGGCGATCCGGTGCGGCCGCTTTGGCGAGCCCCGCCAGCGTCGGGCCCATCTTGCCGGCGACGCCGAGGATCATGATGTCGCCCTCGACCTTGGCGAGGTCGTCGATCAGCGCCTGGGTCGGCCGGCACAGGAGATCGTCGAGGGCTGCGATATCCGGAATGGTCTTCGGCAGCGTCTGGCGGGTGAGGAGCATGGATCGTTCCTTTAGCTAAGTCTGCCGGGCGTCGCCCACGACGAACATGCGTTCGAGGGCGAGCACGAGGCCGTAGAGGGCGACGCCGAGCAGCGTCAGCAGCACGACGGCCATCACCATCGCGGGCGTGTCGAGCGACGACTGCACCTGGATCATCAGGTAGCCGAGCCCGCGCTCGGAGGCGATGAACTCGCCGACGATGGCACCGGCGACCGCCAGGATGGCGCCGACCTTCATGCCGGAGAACACGTAAGGCAGCGATCCCGGCAGCTGGATCTTGCGGAACAGCGTCCAGCGCGAGCCGCGCAGCGATTTGACGAGATCGAGCAGGTCCGGCTCGACCTCGCGCAGGCCGCGGGCGGTGGTGAGCAGGATCGGGAAGAAGCAGATGCTGAAGGCGATCAGGATATTCGGCACGATGCCGTAGGAGAACCAGACGATCAGAAGCGGGCCGAGCGCGACCTTCGGGATCATGTTCAGCGTCACGAACAGCGGCAGCAGCACGAGGCTCACCAGCGGCGCCCAGCTGAAGATCACCGCGAGGGTGACGCCGACGAATGCGCCGAGCGCAAAGCCGCCGAGGATCTCGATCGCCGTCACCAGCGTATTGGCGCCCCAGGCATAGCTCGCGGTTCCCAGCGTCTGCACGGTCGCGAGCGGAGAGGGCAGGATGAATTTCGGCACGTGGAAGGCATCGACCGCGACCTGCCACAGCACGAGCACGGCGAGGTGCACGATCAGGATGATCGCAAAGTTGCGGGCCGGGCCTGCTCCGTCACCTGCCACCTTTTGGCTCCCCGTTGCTCGCGGCCTCTCCGCCGCGACGGCAAGCCTAACCGTCCCCGGGGCAAGTTTCAACCAGTTGGTTGATTATGGGCGGAGCGACTGGAGCACCAGGTCGACGACATGCCTGCGGCGGGCGCGGCGCTGGGCGCGGCTCGACAGGTCCTTGCCGAAGATCGCCGACAACGTCGGCGTGTTGGAGAAGAAGAAATAGCTGAGGCCCGCGATGGAGATGTAGAGCTGGACGGGGTCGATCCCTTTGCGGAAAAGTCCGCTACGCACGCCCTCCTGGAGAATGTGGGAGACGCTCTTCACCAGCGGGGAATGCATCGCCTCCAGCCGCGTGGAACCGCGGACATGGCGGGCGCCGCCGCGGTTCTCGTCGTTCAGAAGCACGATGAAATCAGGGTGTGCCGCAAGGTGGTCGAACGAGGCTTCGATCAGCCGGCGGATCGCCTTGTCGGGCGGCAGGCCCTCCAGATTGAGCCTGCGCTCCTGCTCGCGGATGTCCTCATAGACCCATTCGAGCACGGCGAGGTAGAGCGTGTCCTTGTCGCCGAAGTAGTGGTAGACGAGCTGCTTGTTGACGCCGGCACGCTCGGCGATCTCGTCGACGCGGGCGCCCGCAAGGCCGTGCCGGGCGAATTCCAGGCGCGCCGCGGTGAGCAGCTTCTTGCGGGTGGCAACGGGGTCGCGCCGCTGCGGCACGGTGTCGCCAGATCGTTTTGCGGGCATTTCCAACCAAACAGTTGACAAGTGGAGGGCGGGCTTGTTGCATTGGTATCCTCACAAGGGGAGAGCGACAAGCCGGGTCGCGGCATTGAGGAGACATGCGATGAAGCGTTTGCAGGCGGCGGTTGTGACCCTGATGCTCGGTTTGCCGGGCGTGCCCGCGAACGCGGGCGAGGCGGTCAACATGATCCTGAACTGGACGCCGACGGCCGATCATTCGCCCTATTATTACGCGAAGGCGCAAGGCTGGTACGAGAAGGCCGGCATCGACCTCACCATCGAGACCGGCAAGGGCTCCGGCGTCTCCGCCGCCAAGGTCGGCTCCGGCGGCTCGCCGTTCGGCGTCGCCGACCTCGCCACCATGCTGGTGGCCAAGAGCAAGGGCGCCGACACCGTCGCGGTGATGAGCGTCTACGCCAACACCGGCCAGACCTTCTACTGGCTGAAGAGCTACGGCGTGAACGGCGTCAAGGATTTCGCCGGCCACAAGATCGGCAATCCGCCCGGGGACGCCTCGCGCGTGATGTGGCCGGCCTTCGCCAAGGCCGCAGGGCTTGCGCCTGATGCGGTCGGCTTCGTCAATGTCGGGCCGACTGCGAAGATCGCGGCGCTGAAGAGCCACACCGTGGACATCATCAGCGACTTCTACAACGAGCACGACCTCAAGGTGATCGAGTTCGGACCCGATCTCGGCTACGTCAACTGGAAGGACATCGGCCTCAACCCCTACGGCAATTCGCTGATCGTCAATGGTGCCTATCTCCAGAAGAACCCGAAGCTGGTCGAGGAGTTCGTGCGCGTCACGCAGAAGGCCTTCGCGGCCTGCGTCGCCGACGTCACCCCGTGCCTGAAGGCGCTGCTCGACCAGGTCTCCGGCCTCGACAAGGAGAACCAGGTGCGCCAGTGGGAGCGCATCAAGTTCCTGATGACGGACGAGTTCACGACGACGAAGAGCCTCGGCTGGATCGACGGCGAGCGCATGAAGAAGGACTACGAGCTGGTCCAGACCTATCTCGGCATGGAGAAGCCGTTCGACGTGACGACGGCGTTCACGACCAGGATGCTGGATCCCGCCATCAAGATGGATGCGAGCAAGGTGAAGAAGTAGGGGGGCTTCGTCGTCCTGGCGAAAGCCAGGACCCATTACCCCAAGACGTCGTTTGGCGAAGACTTGTCGTTCGGTACTCCCACCGTCCGCAATCGATAGATTCCGCGGTATGGGTCCTGGCCTTCGCCAGGACGACACTGGAGGTTGAGGCGGCTGTCTCGCGTCCATGCCCACGGGCAAGCCCAGGCCACCCCTCACGTAGCCCCAGGGAGAAATTAACCGGCCGTTAACCATATCCGCCGCATCGTTAACCATTCAATAACAGGGAACGAGTCGGCCGCCATGGAGGCTGCAGCAAAAGTCCAACGCCAAATGGTGCGCCTGCGCGGGCGCTCCTACGTGGCCTTCGTGTTCGTGCCGACGGTTCCGATCCAGGACTGGCTGCAGGAGATCGACACCACCATCGCGCGTTCGCCGGGCTTCTTCGCCGGCCGGCCCGTGGTGATCGACCTGTCCTCGGTCGATCTCAGCCAGTCCGGCATCAATCATCTGCTTACCAGCCTTCAGGATCGCAACATCCGCGTGCTCGGAATCGAGGGCGTGGAGGAGGGCCGGCTGACCCCCATGATGCCGCCGCTGCTCTCGGGCGGGCGCAGCTGCGTGGTCGAGCCGAGCGCGCCGAAAAAGGCCGAAGCGAAGGCCGAGGCCAAGCCAACCTCGTTGCTGCTCGAGGCCCCCGTGCGCTCGGGCCAGACCGTGATCTTCCCCGAAGGCGACGTCACCATCCTCGGCTCGGTCGGCTCCGGCGCCGAGGTCGTCGCCGGCGGCTCCATCCACATCTATGGCGCGCTGCGCGGCCGCGCCATGGCGGGCGTGAACGGTCACACGAGCGCGCGCATCTACTGCCAGAAAATCGAGGCTGAACTGCTTGCAATCGACGGGTTTTACCAGACTGCGGACGACATCGACGCCGCCTTGCGCGGCAAGCCGGCGCAGGCCTGGCTGCAGGGGAATACCATGCGAATTACAGCGCTGAACTGACCAGCAAAGGAGACATTTCAGATGAGTAAGGTACTGGTCGTAACATCAGGCAAGGGCGGCGTCGGCAAGACGACGACGACCGCCGCGCTGGGGGCTGCGCTCGCGCAGCGCGGCGACAAGGTCGTCGTCGTCGATTTCGACGTCGGCTTGCGCAACCTCGATCTCGTGATGGGCGCCGAACGCCGCGTGGTGTTCGACCTCATCAACGTGGTGCAGGGCGTGGCAAAGCTGCCGCAGGCGCTGATCCGCGACAAGCGGCTGGAGAATCTGTGGCTGCTGCCGGCCTCGCAGACCCGCGACAAGGACGCGCTGACGGAAGAGGGCGTGGGCAAGGTCATCGACGATCTGCGCGGCCGTTTCGACTGGGTGATCTGCGACAGCCCGGCCGGCATCGAGCGCGGCGCCTCCATGGCGATGCGCTTTGCCGACGAGGCCGTGATCGTCACCAATCCGGAAGTCTCCTCGGTGCGCGATTCCGACCGCATCATCGGCATGCTCGATTCCAAGACGGTGCGGGCCGAGAAGGGCGAGCGGGTCGAGAAGCACATTCTCATCACCCGCTATGATGCTTCCCGCGCGGCGCGCGGCGAGATGCTGACCATCGACGACATCCTCGAGATCCTTGCCACGCCCTTGCTCGGCATCATTCCCGAGAGCCAGGACGTGTTGAAGGCGTCCAACGTCGGCACACCGGTGACCCTGTCGAATGCGGACGGCGCGCCGGCGCGGGCCTATATGGACGCCGCCAAGCGCCTCTGCGGCGAGAACGTCACGATGCACGTTCCCGCCGAGCGCAGAGGTCTGATGGATCGTCTGCTGCGACGGAGGGCTGCATGAGCATGGGTCTGCTTCGACTTCTCCGCGGCAAGAAGGCCTCGGCACCCGTCGCACGCGAACGGTTGCAGATCCTGCTTGCCCATGAACGCGGAATGCGCGGCCAGCCCGATCTGCTCGGTGTGCTGCGTGAGGAAATCCTCGCTGTCGTGTCCAGGCACGTCATGCTGGATCCGACCAAGGTCATCGTTCGGCTCGAGCGCGGCGACGAGGTGTCGACCCTGGAGGTCGATATCGAGGTGCCCAACGATTTCGAGCGCAAGCGCGTGGCGGTCGCGTAGGGGACGCGGCCGGCGATTTCAGGTTTTGGGGTGGGTGAGAAGGCGGTCCGCCGGGCATGGCGGGCCGCCTTTTGTCGTCGCTGCGGATGATCGGAACGAGACCTGCGACTTGATCGTTGTAGGAAATCCGCGGACCCACCAAGCGTGCACTGCGGTTCCATCAAACGGGAGAGCGCCCATGATATCGGAGCTCCAAATCCACACCGTCGCACGCCAGATGCTCGAACGGCACGGCTTCGCTGCGATTGCGAAGGCCGCCGAGCAGGCCCAGGCCTGCGAGGGCCGCGGCGAGGCCGATGAGGCCAAGGAGTGGCGTCACATCGAGGATGCCATGAAGATCATGCGCGGACCGCACCATAGCTGATCGCCGGACAGGAAACGCCTCAGCGGTCCTCGTGCTCGGTTCCTTGCGACTGGGACCGTTGGGTTTGCGGCTGACTGCGATCGCCGGTCTCCTTGCAGGGAAGCTGTTCCCAGGTACCATCCGGTGCCTGCTGATACGCGCTGCAGGTGGAGGAGGGCGATTTGCCCTCGGCTTTCTGGGTGTCTGAATTCTTCGCCAGCACGGGGACGGTCAGCGCCGTGACGGCCGCGAGCGTGCCGGCGAAGACGAAATGGATCTTCCGCATGAGGGGGTCCCTGTTCGAATTCGAAGAGGCCCGCATGCTGGCGAGGATTGTGACGATTATTGGCCGCGGCGGCGGTTCCGCCGCTGTGTGCTTAACGCCTGGAAAAGCCGGTTAGCCGCCCTTGCTGCGGATCAGGCCGGCGAGGTTGGTCTTCTGGGCCTCGCACCAGCCGGGCATGCCGAGACGGCGCTGGTCCATATCGGTCGCCTGCGTCGCGACCGCGACCTCGGCCATCAGGTCGTCGTCCTGCTTCTCGCCCATCTTGCCGCCGGTATGCATCCAGGCGATTGCCTTGCGCACCTTCTCGGTGGTGCCGTCGGGCAGCTGCATCTGCTGTGCCTTCTGCACGAGGTCCTGATAGACGAGATCCGTGTTGGGGCACTCGACCCTGGCGGCGAAGGCCTGCAAGACCATCGTCACATAGGCCGAGCGTGGATGATCCTCCGCCCGGGCAGGTGCGGCGATCAGCAACAGGCCTGCCATCAGAAAACCATAGCGCATCCTTGGTCCCTCCTCGATTTTTTTGGGAGGCTAGCGTCCGGCGCGCCGCTCCGCAATGGTGCCGGGACGCAATTGTCGCGTCTGCGTGCGTTGCGTTAAATTGGCTCCTCCCGGACCCGGAGAGCGCCATGAGCCTGTTCAGCACGCCGTTCGATCCCCAGCACGACACGGCGCTCGTCACCGGCGCGGGCAACGGCATCGGTCGCGCGATCGCGGAGGCCCTGGTCGGCGAGGGCGTGCGGACCGTGTTCGCCGATCTGAGTGCGGAACGGGTGAGTGCCGCAATCGGCGCGAGCGAGCGGCCAGAACACGCGGTGCCCTGGGTCGGCGATCTCGCCGAGCTGGACGCCTGCGATGCGCTGCTTGCCGCTTCACACGCCGCGCTGGGGCAGGTGACGCATTTCGTGCACAGCGCCTCGCCGCCGCGGCGCGAGGCCGATCATGCGCTCGCGGTCGATCGCCAAACCTGGCAGGAGATGCACGCCGTCAATCTCGATGCAGGTTTTCACCTGGCGCGCGAGATCGCCAAGCGGCTGATCGCGGCGAAGCGGCCCGGCTCGTTCCTGTTCCTCACCTCGCTGCATGCGGCCACGCCGCGCAACCTGCCGCATTACTCGACGGCGAAGGCGGGGATGGCGATGTTGGTGAAGGAGCTCGCCAAGACGTTCGGGCGCCACGGCATCCGCGTCAACGCGCTGGTGCCCGGTGCGATCGCGGCCGGCGGTTTCGTCGCGGATGCCTCGCTGGCGCGGCACATCCCGCTCGGGCGTCTCGGCGAGGCAAAAGACCTTGCGCCGATGGCGCTGACCGTATTGTCGAACAGGCTGTCAGCTTACGTCACCGGCGCAGCCTTCGTCGTTGACGGCGGATTGTCGCTGACGAACTGGTTCGACGCGCCGGTGCTGGAGTAGCTTAGCGTTGCCAGGCCGGCACGGGATCTAGCGGCGTGCGATAGAGCTCGTTGTGATCGCGGTCGGTGACGCGCACCGCGCAGCCCTTTTGCTGAAGCTCCGGCTTCACCTGCGACAGCTCGTTGGCCAGTTGCTGGGCGCGATCCGAGGCGACCTCGATGTCTTCGAGGATGATTCCGCCCTGGTTCTTGAACTCTTCACCAACCACGAGATCGAAGTAGTAGTACGGCATCTGAATTCCCCGCTGTGACGACCCAAGTCTCGACGACAAGTCTGGAAAACAAGTCTTCAACGGAAGTCTCAACACATGTCGGATGGTACCACTGAGTCGATCTTTATCGAACGAGCGAAGCGCGCAATCTCTGTGCGTATGGCGCAGAAATCATGTGCAGCGCGCAGGCGTGTTAAGATTTTATTAAATATGTCAGCGTGATCATGAGGCATGGAATTGCAACAGAACCGGGCTCCGGGAACCGGCAGTTGCAAGAGAAGGCCGTCGGCATAGATCCCGACGGCCTTTTCTCTTGGCGGATTCGTTTGGCGGAAGACGATCGAAGCATCGATCTCCGTAGTCGCCCGGACTCAACGCATCACATCGAGTCGGACAGCTTGCAGTGACGCTGCGTGAGCGACGCCGTGCATCGCCTTGCGTTGGTCTAGCGCAGCGGCATTGGCGGACGCACGACAGGTCCGTCGTCATCGGCAACGGCTTGTGTCGTGGTGACCGGCGCGACCGGCGGCGGGACCGCGGCAGCCTGCGAAGGCGGCGGCGGTGATGCGACCGGTGCGGGCGAATACGCCGGCATGTAGGTCTGCGACACGGCCGGCTTCGGCTTGCGAACCGGCGGGGCTTGAGGCCGCGGCGGTAGCGCGGAAACGCGCGCGCGCGGATCGAGGCGCGGATCGATCGGCCTCGTCTCAGCCATCGGCTTCGGTGCGGACGGCTTCGCCATCTCGCGCGCCATCTGTTCCTGTCCGGCCTTCAACTCGGCGATGTTGGCCTTGAGCTGCTCGATCTGCTGCGCCATCGCGGCGAGATCGCGCGTCATCGATTGCACCGACTGAACTGCTTCGGGCGGCGTTGCTGCGGGCACGGCCGCAGACTGAGCCGTAGCCGACGTCGGGGATTGGTCGGCTGTTTGATCGGTTGCCGCTTCCGCCGCGGGCGGAGCGGCCTGCGCGGCCGCGACCGGCGCCGTCTGTTGTGACGTTGAAGGCGTCAGCGACGAAGGCATCAGCGACGCCAATACGGGTTTCCAGTCGGCGAACATCTGCCTCGCCACGTCGCCGTGTTTCTCCCAGGCGATGGTGGCAGCGGCGCTGCCGCCCGCGAACAGAAACGTGAGGAACGCGCCGCGCAGCCACTTGCCGACGGAGGATCGCTTCCGCCGGCCGTGACCATCGCTTGCAGTTATGCGCACCGCGGTGTCGACCGAGGGGGCCGCCGGCTGCGGCTCCACGACAGGACTGAACTTCGGCTCCGGATTGCTCCTGGGCCCCGGCGCGAATTTCGGCTCGGGACGGGGCGTGACGTCAGGCGCCAGCGCGGGGGCAACGCTGATGGGGCGCGAGGCCAGCACGATATCCGGCGAGATCTGAACCGCGTCGTGCGGATCATTGTCTTTGACCGTGTCCTTCACGATCTCATCGACGATTTGCTTGCTGTTCAGCATCGCGAGCATCGCAGCTCCTTTGAAGCCTTCGTCGTCCGCATTGGCGCGAGCCGATCTGTTGAGGTGAGCCCCATCCCAAGTCTGATGACGCACGAGTCCAGCCGGGTTTGACCAAAGCAAGGCGAGGAGATGGAGATGATGCGACGGTCTTCTGCCGTTTGTGGTGATGGAACTCCGCCGGAAAAACACGCGGTCGTGTTCCGCATTGCCTTGTTTTCAGCACGATTTTGGCAATATCTGAGGCTGCTGGGGGTGCTGCGATCCGCTATAGGGGGGCCGGCGGTGCCAAGATCTGTTCTCGCTCTTTTCGTTGTTGCCCTGCTGCCGCTCGGCGGCTGCATGCAGACGACGCTTTCGCCATCGACGGATGCGAGCATGACGCCGCGCGACCGTCAGTTGCTCGCACATACGCCATACGCGCAGGCGAAGGTGCCCGAGCAATATCTCCGTCATATCGTCGATTACCCGCGTAAGGAGCAGCCAGGCACGATCCTGGTCGATACCGATGCGCGCTATCTCTATTTCGTGCTGCCCGAGGGCAAGGCGATCCGCTACGGCGTCGCGGTCGGCGAGGAGGCCATGGCCTTCTCGGGCGTCGCGCGCGTCGGCCGCTTGGCGGAATGGCCCGATTGGGTTCCGACTGCGGACATCCAGGCGCGGCTTGGACCGTATCCGGCGCGCGTCGCCGGTGGTCCCGCCAATCCGCTGGGCGCGCGCGGCATCTATCTCTTTGTCGGCAACAAGGACACGCTCTACCGCATCCACGGCACCAACCAGCCCGAATATATCGGGCAGGCGATCTCGTCGGGCTGCATCCGGATGCGCAACGAGGACGTGATCGATCTCTACGACCGGGTGAAACTCAATTCGATGGTCGTGGTGCTGCCGCCCGGGCAGAACGCGCAGGCCGAGACGGCCAGGAACTGGCGCGGGTGAGAAGGGCGCTCACTCACGCGTGAATGCGCGCGGGATCTGCGATTCCGCAAGGGTGAACTGGTTCACAGGCGATCCGCTCGCCTTGCGCTATGCTTCGATGGCCGGTTGCCATTGGAGGCATCATGCAAAAATTCATTGATCAATTGACCGAAGGCGATCGCCGGGTTGTCCGCAAGTGGCGGCTGGTGACCGTTGCATTTTATGGATCGATCCTGGCCGGAATGGCCGTGTATATGGCGCTGCATTGGGATCCGGAGGTGAATTATGCCTCGGCCGGTCCAACGACCCATGCGAAGGTGACGAGCGCGTCACAGCGCTGATCGGAGCTGCCGCCGCTCGGGTCCTACTCTCCAGGCCGTGCGACGCGCCATTGCAGCGTCGTGGCGTTGCCGTTGGCATCGCCCGGCGCCTTGTCGGCGGGTGACGTGTAGAGCGGGCGATAGCGGTATGCCCACATCTTGCTACCGTCGTTGCGGCTGATCACGGTGAAGTCGCCGACGGCCCTGGCGTCGGCCGTTGCGGCGAGCGGAACCCAGCTTTCGGCGCACTTGCCGTTGCAGTTCGACGTCTTGCCGGTGGTGTCGCGCTCGTAATAGTAGAGCGTCATGCCCTTGAGATCGACGAGCTTGGGACCCTGCTTGGTGATGACCACCTTCGCCGGCGCGGTCGTCGCCTCGGGCTTCGGCGGAGGAGGCGCATCGCCGCCGCCATGGCCGTTTGCGAGCGCATGACCGGTCGAGAGCGCGATGGCCGCGGCCGCAATGAGGAACCTGAACATCCGAAACTCCCGGGCCGCAAAGTTAATCGCGCGTTAAACGCCGAATGGGGCCGACGGTAGCAGCCGAAAGTTAGTTCCTGGTTTCGCGGCACCGCGACAAGTACGGACCTGGATGCGGCTTAAGCCTGCACATCGCGGAGCGGCGCGCGGCTGAGCTCGTTGCCAGCAGCGATGGCCTTGCGCAGCAGACGCATCAGCTCCTCGCCTTCCTTGGCGCTGAGGCCGCGCAGCATGATGCGCTGTGCGGACTCGACCGCCGGCGTGATCTTGCGCAGCGTGCGCCGGCCCTCGTCGGTGATCTCGAGTTCGCGGGCGCGGCGGTCGCGGCTCGAGGCGCGGCGTTCCGCCAGCCCCTTCTGCACGAGGCGATCGATCACGCCGGTGATGGTGGTGCGGTCATAGGCGATCAATCCCGCGAGCGTCACCTGGTCGAGCCCCGGATTGGCCTTGATGGTCGCGAGCGCGGCGAATTGCACCGGCGTGAGGTCGAAGCCGGCATCCCCGACCTCGGTCAGGAAGACCGCGACCGCGATCTGCTGGAACCGACGCGCCAGATGACCGGGCATGTCGTTGTTGTCTTTCACCGAATTCTCCTCAGCCGCAGTGACGGTGCGGGAACGTTGACAAGTATACTGATAGTCAGCATACTGAGCAATGTCGAAGAAGACGTTGACGGGAGAGGTGCTCATGCAATTCCATCTCAATGGATTTCAGCCGGGCGACCCTGAAATCGCCGATCCCGCCGAACGCGTTCAGGCCCCCGGCGCGGCGGGCGCCGTGCCCGAGGAGGCCGACGTCCTCATCGTCGGCTGCGGGCCCGCGGGCCTGACGCTCGCGGCCCAGCTTGCGCAATTTCCGGACATCAAGACCTGCATCGTCGAGCAGAAGCCGGGCCGGCTGTCGGTCGGCCAGGCCGACGGCGTCGCCTGCCGCACCATGGAGATGTTCCACGCCTATGGCTTCAGCGAGCGCGTGCTGAAGGAGGCCTATTGGGTCAACGAGACGACGTTCTGGAAGCCGGACGAACGGCGGCCCGAGACCATCGTCCGCAGCGGCCGGGTGCAGGACGTCGAGGACGGGCTGTCGGAATTCCCGCACGTCATCCTCAACCAGGCGCGCATCCATGACGGCTTTCTCGACCTCATGCGCAAATCGCCGGCCAAGCTCGAGCCCCATTACAGCCGCCGTCTGCTCGACCTCCAGGTCGATCCGGCCGCGGGGCCCGGCGACCATGCCGTGACCGTGCGCGTCGAACGCGTCGATCCCGGAAGCGAGGGCAAGGTCGAGACGGTCAAGGCACGCTATGTCGTCGGCTGCGACGGCGCGCGCAGCACCGTGCGCAAATCGATCGGCCGCGAGCTGCATGGCGATTCCGCCAATCACGCCTGGGGCGTGATGGACGTGTTGGCGGTGACCGATTTTCCGGACATCCGCTTCAAGGCCCTGATCCAGTCGGCGAACGACGGCAGCCTGCTGATCATTCCGCGCGAAGGCGGCTACATGGTGCGCATCTATGTCGAGCTCGCCAAGCTCGACGTCGGCGAGCGCGTCGCGAGCCGCAACATCACCGCCGATGACGTGATCGCCAAGGCGCAGCGGATCCTGAAGCCGCATACGCTGGAGGTGAAGGAGATCGCCTGGTGGTCGGTCTACGAGATCGGCCAGCGCCTGACCGACAAATTCGACGACGTGCCGGAGGCCGAGATCGCGACCCGCCTGCCGCGCATCTTCATCGCCGGCGATGCCTGCCATACCCACAGCCCGAAGGCGGGGCAGGGCATGAACGTCTCGATGCAGGATGCCTTCAATCTCGGCTGGAAGCTCGCCGCCGTGCTCCGCAAGCAGAGTGCGCCAAGCTTGCTGCATTCCTATTCGGCGGAGCGTCAGGCCGTTGCGAAAGAGCTGATCGACTTCGACCGCGAATGGGCGGGCATTCTGGCCTCTGCCGCCAAGGCCGGTGGCGCCGATGCCGCCAGGACGCAGGACTATTTCGTCCGGCACGGCCGCTACACGGCGGGCACCGCGACGCATTACAGGCCGTCGATCCTCACGGGGGCTGCGTCCCATCAGCATCTCGCGCAAGGCCTCGTGATCGGCAAGCGCTTCCATTCCGCGCCGGTGATCCGGCTGGCGGACGCCAAGCCCGTTCATCTCGGCCACGCCGCGCAGGCCGACGGACGCTTCCGCATCTATGCATTTTCCGGTGCGGAGAATCCGGCGGCGGCCGGCTCTGCCATTCGCGCGCTGTGCAACTTTCTCACCGAGGCCAGGGAATCGCCGGTGAGGCGATATACCCCCGAAGGCGCCGACATCGACGCCGTGATCGACCTGCGGGCGGTCTTCCAGCAGGATCACCGCGAGCTCGCCGTCGAGGCGATGCCGTCGCTGCTGCTCCCGCGCAAAGGCCGCTACGGTTTGCTCGACTACGAAAAGATGTTCTGTCCGGCTATCAAGAGCGGTCACGACGTGCTTGCGATGCGCGGCATCGATCGGAAGGCCGGCTGCATGGTCGTGGTGCGGCCGGACCAATATGTCGCGAACGTGCTGCCGCTCGACGATTTTACTGGGCTCGCGTCGTACTTCGACGGGTTCATGCTGCCGGTGAACTGACGTTCGCGGTGTTGCGCTCGTCGTGCAGATGAACGGCGGATGAATACTGAACTCCGCGCGCATTCAATCTTTCGGCTGATGCGGCCGCTCCAGGCGGAACGCTCGTTCCTCCCGCGCGTTCGGACTCGCAGAGGAGGAACACGCCATGAGACTCAGAAGCATTTTGGTTGCAGCATTGCTGCTCGCCCCGACGGCCGCGCTGGCCGCGCCGGGCATCGTCACCGTCTCGACCGGCTTGCGCGCCGGGCCGGGTTCGGGATTCCCCGTGGTCGATAGCATCCCCGAGGGCGCCCGCGTCAACATCCATGGCTGCCTGCGCGGCAATGCCTGGTGCGACGTGAGCTTCTCCGACGATCGCGGCTGGGTGTCGTCGCAATATCTCGAATATCTCTACCGCAATCACTACGTCTATCTCCCCGACTATGTCGACGAGATCGACGTGCCCGTCGTGCCCTTCGTGCTGACCTCGTACTGGTCGAGCTATTATCAGGGGCGACCCTGGTATCGCCGCCATGCCTACTGGAATAATTACTGGACCTCGCACGAGCGCTTCGCGACGCGGATGACGATCGATCCGCGCGCGGCGCGTATCGGGCGTGCCGCGACGCGCGACGCGGCGATCGCACTGGGACGCGGCGGCGCGAACGCAAAGGCCGCTCCCGCGATCTCCGGCCGTGATGCGACGACGGCACGGCATGACGCGGCCATCGCAAAGCGCGACGCTGCGACCGCCAAGCGCGACGCTGCGATCACAAAGCGTGACGCTGCGGTTGCGGCGGACCGGACTCGCGCCGGACGAAGCGATCGCCTGGTGAACGCGCGGACGAGCGTGCAGCAGAACCGCAACTCGCGCGATGCGCAGGCGCGCATGGTGCACGAGCATGCGGCGAGCCGCGCCGCAACGCATGCGCAGCCAACGCATGCGCAGCCGATGGCGCGTACTCAGCCGATGGCGCGTGCTCATGAAGCTCCGCGTGTGTCGGCCGCGCCTGCGGCCCGGCCCGCGACGCCGCATGTGGCGCAGCCGAACGTCAGCCACGGCTCGCCGATGAATGCCCATGCGCAGATGCCTGCGCCGCGCGCGGCAGCACCTGCGACGCCGCATCCAGGCGGCGGTGCTCCGCACATCAACGCCGCTCCGCGTGGCGGCGCGCCCGCCGGTGGTCCCGGCGGCGGTCACGAGAAGCGCTAACGTCGTTGCGAAAGCCCGGCCCTCGTGCCGGGCTTTCTTTTCGGAGCGGGCCGGGTTCCGTGCGCGTACAATTTAAGAAGGTTCTTCGCGGGTAGATTTCATCGATCGTAATATGTCTATCCAAAGCTGTAAGCATCCACTCGGGGCAGCGGGGCACGGGAGGATGACGATGAGACAGAATCAGGCGGAGACGCGCCGCCAAAATGTCGCGAAGCGGTCGATGACAAAAGAGGTCAAGCAGTTGACCGGCTTGATCGCCACACTGCGTGAATCGCTCGACGGCATCCGCAAGCAGCGGGCGAACACCAAGCTGTCCGGCGCCGAGATGGGTGCTCTCGACGAACGGCGCAACAATCTGCTGCTCACGATCGCGGCCCTGGACGATCGCCTGTCGGCGGTGCAAGGGCTGATCGATCTCGGCCGTCCGCACATCATCCGCGTCCATTAGCGGAGCTCGGACAGGGCGCGATCGGTTCCGTTGCTGATGTGACGGGCCGGCCCTGCTACCAGTGCGGAGCGCTCGATCCCGGTCACCCGGCTGCGGGTGCGCCGGTGCGATGCTGCCTGCGGATGGCACCAAATTGCCACGCTCCCGGCGAATTGCCGCCAAAGCCCGCTGCCACGAGGGGAGCGGGCGCGGGGGCGACGCGAGGGGATGCGCATTGGCCTACAAAATGGTCGCAGAACGCGACAATGAGAAGTACAGTTTCGCCCGCGAGAGCCGGCTGCTCATCGTGGCGAAGGCAAGGGTGTGGGCGAGCGAGGGGTGGCGGGTCGTCATCACCGATCAGGACGGCAAGGCCTACGCGCCACCCGAATTCGATCAATTGCTGGCGGCGTGACCGCAGGACGGGGCTAGGGGACGACATTTGACTTCGCACTTTCGGCCGGGGCGCGACCTGATCGCGCTCCTGATGACTCTTTCAGCCGCCGTCGCACTGACGGCGACGGTCGCGTTCGCGCAAAATCTCGATGCCGGCAAGTCGCCCGAAAAGCTGTTTGCCGATGGTTGCGCGACCTGCCATCGGAGCCCGCGCGGTCTTGCCAAGGGGCGCTTCAGCCTGACGCTGACCTGGTTCCTGAAGGACCATTACGCGACCAGTTCCGACTCCGCCAAGTCGCTCGCCGCGTATCTGGTGTCGGTCGATGCGCCGCCGCCGCGGGCCGCGGCCAAGCCCGGCGCAAAATCATCCCGGTCCGCGCCGCGTCCGCCAAAGCCGGCGACAAGCCAGTAGTCAGCGCGAACAAGGTCGCTATTCGCGCCGATAGGTCTGCGCGATCAGCCGGCCATGCGCGGCGCGCAGCTCGGCATTTATGCGCGTCTGTCCCGTCGTGACGTAGGACAGCCAGGCACCGTCAGCGGCGAGGCGCACGACATGGTGCTCGGGCGTGCCGTCGGTTGCGCGATGCCGCTTCAGGCGTGCCTTCATCCAGTCGTTCCAGAGCCGGCGCAGTGACGGATCGGTGACGACGACCATGCTCAGTGCCGCCCAGGGCGTGGTGAAGCCGAACGCCTTGCCGGTGAACACCGCATTGACATAGGCGCGCGTAAAGCTGCCGCGCGGCTTGGGATCAGCTTCGATTGCGGCGTCGATCTCGGCATCGACGCGGGCGAGCAGATCGGCGAACAGGCCCTCGATCAACGCCTGCTTGCTGCCGAAGTGATGAAACAGGCCGCCTTTGGTGACGCCGGCTGCCGCCGCCACCGCCTGCACCGTGATGCCGGAGACGCCATGGTCCATGGCAATGGACGCAGCATGGTCGAGCAGGGCGCGCCGCACCTGCTCCGGCTGCTTGGTGCGGCTATAGGCGCTGGCCGGCATCAATGCACCGTCGTCTCCGAGAACAGGTTGATGACGACGACCCCGGACACGATCAGCGCGATGCCGACGAAGGCCGCGGCGTCCAGCATCTGGCGGAACAGCACGAAGGAGACCGTGGCGGTCAGGATGATGCCGACCCCGCCCCAGATCGCATAGGCGATGCTCAGGGGGATCACCCGGATCGCGACCGACAGCGCGTAGAACGAGGCGACATAGAACAGCACCATGGCCAGCGTCGGCCACGGCCGCGTGAACTGCGCGGACTGCTGCAGGAAGGCCGATGCGATGACCTCGAAGACGATGGCAAGGGCAAGCGCGATGTAGGCGTTGAAGGCGGAGGTCATGGCAGGTTCGGGCGTGGTGCGCAACAAAGATACCGCGCGGTAGGTATGTTTAGCACGTGGAAGATGGCTCTTGCCAGCAGTAGCTATCACATGTGAGTGACGAGGCTGCGACACGGGCGCGGATCCGATGTTCCGCGATCTGTCGCCGACAAAGCGAAGCCGCCGCGCGATGAATCGTGCGGCGGCTCCGTGGTATCGTGGCAGTTCGATGTAGCGTCAGTTGATCCGTACGGAGAGCTCGACGTCCTCGGCAAAGGCCGTGGACATGTAGCCGCTGCCGGGCATGCGCACCCGCGCCAGATAGTCGGGGCTGTCGTCGGCGTTGTCGGCGACGATGATCGCGCCCGGCTTGAGATGGCGTTCGACCAGCTCCAGGATCTCAGGGTAGAGCGCCTTGGCGCCGTCGAGCAACACGAGGTCGATCGTATCAGGCAGATCGGCGCTGAGCGTCTTCAGCGCATCCCCTTCGCGGATTTCGACGAGATCGAGCAGCCCGCCGGCCGAGAGGTTGTCGCGCGCCCGCGCCGCCTTGGACGGCTCGAACTCGCTGGTGATGAGGCGCCCGCCACCATTGTCGCGCAGGCCCGCGGCAAGGTGCAGGGTCGAGATGCCGAACGAGGTGCCGAACTCGACGATCGTTCTAGCGCGGGAGCTGCGCGCCAGCATGTAGAGCAGCGCGCCGGTCTCGCGGGAGACCGCGAGCGGGACGTCCTTCAGGCGTCCGTAGAGGTCGGCGTAATCGGTCTTGCTCCGCATCATTCGCGCCCGGTCGGCGTCGGTGAGATGAGCGAACGCGGCTCGCGTAGCGCTGCGTGCTGCTTCGTCCTGGTCGAACAGGCGATCCAGCAGCGGCGCCAGCGACGTGATAGTCGGGGTGGTCATTTGGTGTCTCCAGAGTTCGCGGCAATGCGCGGGCTTGCGTGCGAACTGAAATACGACTAATTCGTCGCATTTCCTATTCGCATTACCCCGAGCGCATCATGGCCGATCGTCGAAGTCGTTCAGTTTCCTCGCGAAAACAGCCGCAACAGGCCCGCTCCAACGAGCTGGTCGCGGCTATTTTGGATGCCGCCGTTCAGGTTTTGGCAAAGGAGGGCGCGCAGCGTTTCACGACGGCGCGGGTGGCCGAGCGGGCCGGGGTGAGCGTCGGATCGCTCTATCAGTATTTTCCGAACAAGGCGGCAATCCTGTTCCGCCTCCAGAGCGACGAATGGCAACGCACGAGCGAACTGCTGCGCGGCATCCTTGCCGACCGGGCGAAACCGCCACCGGCGCGGCTGCGTGCGCTGGTCCAGGCTTTCATTCGTTCCGAGTGCGAGGAGGCTGCGATCCGCACGGCGCTCAGCGACGCCGCGCCGCTCTATCGTGATGCGCCCGAGGCACACGATGCGCGGGCCGCCGGCAAGGGCATCGTCGCGGCCTTCATGCAAGAGGCACTACCAAAAGCCTCGGAGGCGACGCGCGAACTCGCCGGGGAGCTGATCAAGACGACGCTGAGTGAGGTCGGCAAGCACTTCTCGGAGGCGCCGCGCAGCGAGGCGGAGATCGTGCGCCATGCCGACGGGCTCGCCGACATGTTTTGCGCCTATCTCGGCGAGCTCTCACGACGCCGAGATCATTCCTGACATCTGCATTCGCGGCCCAATTTCGTTTCGGAGTTCGCCGGATCATGGGATAGCCTCGCGCGGTCCTCATCCAGCCATCGAGCGCCGCGCCATGCATGTCCTCCGTCCCCAGTTCCGCATCGAAGAGCAGCGCGCGCTTGAATTCGCAAGTGAGCGCGGCTTCGGCGTGATCGTGGCGGCGGACGAGCGCGGCCCACGCGCCTCGCACGTGCCGTTCGTGCTCGACCAGCGCGACGGCCGCGCCGTCGTGCAGATCCATCTCACGGCCAGGAATCCACTCGTGCCGCTTGCGGACGGCACCAGGCGCTTCCTGCTGATCGTTGCCGGCGACGATGCCTACATCTCCAACGACTGGTACGCCTCGCAAGACAACGTCTCGACCTGGCTCTACGAGGCGGTGCACCTGTCGGGTGTGGCGCATCTGCGCGGGCTCGACGAGAACCGCGGGCACGGCGATGCGCTGCTCGCGGTCGCCGAGGCGCGGCTGCCGAAGCAGCCCTGGGACCTCGCGCAGATGGAGCCGGACAAGCGCGAGAGCATGCTGGCTGCGATCCGCGTCATCGATCTCGTGGTCGACCAAATCGAAGGGCAGGCGAAGCTCAACCAGCACAAGAGCGATGCGGACCATGTCGCGGTCGCCGGCTACCTGGCGCGGTCGGCGGAGAGTGGCCACCGCCGGCTGGCGCGGAAGATGCAGGCGCTGCGGCCGGGGCTTGGGTATGAAATCCTGCAGCCCGGATGGAGCGAAGCGAAATCCGGGTCTTGAGCTTGCGGCACGATTCCCGGATTACGCTTCGCTCCAGCCGGGCTACGCCAGCTACGCTTGCGTCGCGCAACAATTGACCTTACGGACCTCTGCATGCTCGTCATCTCCATTCAAAGCCAGGTGGTCCACGGCCATGTCGGCAACAGCGCGGCGGCCTATGCCGTGCAGGCGGAGGGCGTGAACGTCGCGGCGGTGCCGACAACGCTGCTGTCGAACCATCCGCGCTATCCGAGCCTGCGCGGGCGCGTGCTGGAGACGGAGCTCGTCGCTGATCTTCTGAGGGGCGTGGAGGAGCGCGATCTCGTCGACGAGGCCGCGGTGCTCGTCACCGGCTATCTCGGCTCGCCCGGCAACGCCGCTGTCGTCGCCGACTTCGTCGAGCGCGCCTTGAACCGCAATTCCAGGCTCGTCTATCTCTGCGATCCCGTGATCGGGGACGACGGCCGCGTCTATGTTGCCGACGGCATTCTGGACGTGCTGCGGCACCGCCTGCTGCCGGCCGCGAATCTGGCCACGCCGAACCAGTTCGAGCTCGAGCTGCTCTCCGGCATCACGATCGTGGACGCACAGGACTTGCGCGCGGCGTGCGCGGCGCTGGCAGGGACCGGCCGCATCGACGTCGTCGCCACCGGCTGCACGCTCACGGATACGCCTGATGGGCAGGTGGAGACGATTCTCTGCGCCGACGGGCAATTGTCGCGCTTTGCGACACCGCGCCTGCCGATCCGCCCCTATGGCACCGGCGATCTCCTCACCGGCCTGATCGCTGCGCATCTGGCCAAGGGCAAGGCGATGGAGGCGGCGGTGCGGCTCGCGGTCGAGACCATCTTTGCCGTGCTGGTGCGTACGCAGGAGGCGGGATCCGCCGAGATGCGCCTCGTGCCGCTGCCGACGCGGAAGCCGTAACGGTTCAGGTCGCGCGCTTGCCGGCCGATTGCGCCGACTTCTGCGGCTTGCCCTTCTGCTCGCGCGCGGCCTGTGCCTTTGGCGACCTGGCGCTGGCCACGGCGCGCGTCTTCTTCGGCCTGGCGTTGGCGGCTTCCCTGCGGTCCGCCGTGCCGCGCTTCGAAACATATTCCGCGCCGTCGATCGGGCCGACATGCGGCGGATCGCGGCCGAGATAGGGCCTGCCGATGCCGAGCGCCTTGCCGTTGGCATCGACCCATTTCCACAGGATCTCGGTCGAGACCCAGCGTTGCGCGCGGTTGTTGCCGGCGGTCGAGACGATGTCGGCGGCCATGCCGTGACCGTAGCCGCCGCGCGTGCTGCCGCCGTGATAGGAGCGGTCGGAGGCGGCCTTCAGGCCGCTCGCGATCGACTGGCGATAGTCGTCGCGGAACGCGCTGGTGATGCCCGGCGACAGGCCGGCGGCTTCCGCCGCGAGCAGCGTGCGGAACAGCTTCCGCTTGAAGCTCTTGTCCATGCCGCCGATGACGTAATCCATCATCGACATGCGGGCGTGCTCGGCCGCCTTCGGATCCTTCCAGCCGAAATCCTCGTCGACCAGCTTCGTGAAGCTGCGCATCACGGTGACCATCTTGCCCCTGCGCTTGACGGTGACGGCGCGGCGTTCCTCGACCTTGATCGAGTCTTCCTTGGGCGTGCGCTGGTAGAGCGCCCAGAGATAGCGGTCGATGCAGGCGTCCATCACGAAGCATTCGTCGAGCACCGCGACGGTGTCGGCGGACGGTGACGCCTTGCTCGCGGTTGCGGCCGGCCCGGTCGCGATCGCCGCGGGCGACAGCGCATCTGTCGTCACGATCTCGGTGGGATCGGCGGATGCGAGTTTGACGGGCTCCTGCACCGGTGCGGCCTCGCTGACGACGGGCGCCGGCTCCGGCAGGGTCTGCGGCGCAGGCGGTTCGCTCGGCAAGATCAGCGCGGGATCGGCCGAGGCGAGCTTGATGGCGGGGGCGGTCACCTCGGGCGCTGCTGCTTCAGCGCTTGCCGGCTCGGGAGCCTGAGCCACCGCGGCCGCGATGTCGGCGGTCAGGGCGATGCCATCCTCGATGGTCGCAGCGCGCGGAACGTCGGCGAGGTCGAGGCGGCCGAGATCCTTCGCGCGCGAGACGGTGGCTGCATTGGCGCCGCTGTTCTCGATGAGGGCAGGGGCATAGGCGGACAAGGAGAGCGCCAGCCAGCCGGCCATGACGGCCGAGGGGCACGCGACTGCCACCAGAAGAGACCGCCGATCGTTCATGATCCCTGCCTCCAAACGGTTCTGTTCGAACACGTCTTGTCGAACAGTCTTGCACAGAAAGGCACGCAGCGCGTTGATTGTTCGGAGGATGGTGTGGCGGCGCAATGGCGCAAATGGCCGAAAACGGGCTTTTCAGGCAGGTGTTGCGAAGATGCAACGCGGGTTCCGTCGGGCTTCGGAGAAGGAAAAGGCCTGCAAATGCTGCGTTCATTGTCGTCAAATTTGCCCGGTTGCATTTACTCAATCTTGGATTGCAGTCTGGCATTTCTCTCGCGCCGGCCGCGTCCGGTAGCGTTGGGAAGGACACGAGTTTTGAAATTGAAATGCCTGTTGGCCGACTTTGCCGCCGATCAATCCGGCGCCACCGCGATCGAATACGGCCTGATCGCAGCGGGGATCGCGCTTGCGATCATCGAGATCATCTACGCGCTCGGCACCAATCTCGTTGCGAAGCTGCAATCGCTGGCGACTGCGCTGAAGTAAGTTATCCTCCGGCCCGCGTTCTATGATGATCGCGCCTTTGACAGGGCCGGGCCGGCGCATCTGCGCGACGGATCTGCGCATCCGTCGCATCCCCCTGGATGCGGTGTTTTGCCCGACGCCTCGCTGCAACTTTGCAGCGGCTTGCGCGTTGGTGCGGCCATGACCCACTCCTCGCTTCGTCCCATGGACGCCTTCGACCCCACCGAGCCCGCCATCCTCCACGATCTCCTCTCCGACAGGATCATCACCTGGACCGCCGATCAGGCCGATGATTATCGGCGTGCCAGCCAGGCGCGCGACGATGGGACTGTGGCCTGGAAAGCCTACGTCTTCGACGGCTGGGGCAACGTGCTCGGCGGCTGAGCGCCGATTATAAAAACGTCATGTCGCGGCCGGCGGCGATTCGGCCAAGGCGTTGTACGCATTAAACATATTGCCATGCGCCGGATGCGCTATTGCAATGCAACAACGCATGTCGCAATGCAGCAAATCAGGCTTAGATGTGCTCCGAAACTTCCTTCTGGAGCATCACCAATGAACAAGAAGACTCTGTCGATCGCGATCGCCGCCCTCACTCTTGCGGGCTCGACTGCCACCTTCGCCGCCGAGCTGCCGGCCTACGAGGCCAATGGTTTCCCGGTCTCCCCGTTGCAGGTTCGCGTACTCGGTGCCGCGCAGGTCGAGCAGCAGGCCTCGGCGCCAGCCGCCAGCGTGACGGCGCTTCAGGCCAGCGTTTTGTCGCCGCGCAAGGTGAAGGCCGCGACCGTGACCACGGGCAGCGCCCGCTAAGCTTCATGCGACAGGCACCGCGCGCATGCGTCGTGCCGCTGTCGCCTGCATAAACATTGGAACCGCGTTCCGGACAGGAGCGCGGTTTTTCTTTGCTTGCGGGAACCTGCGCGATTTCCTCGTGCGTGCGCGGATCGAGAAGCCGGCGCGACAAAAGAATCGCGCGACGGCTTCGTTGTGTATGGCCGTTCAAGACGCGTGTGATCTCCTTAATACTTGTTTCGGAGATCGCGGCGCCTGATGCGCGCGCCGCATATTGAGCGGCCAATTCTGGAATCATACTGGAGGCCGTTTATGCCCGTTGCGCAAAAAGTCGTTGTTGCCAGCACCTCGCCGCGTGAGTTCATCATCAGGCATCTTGCGCTGTTCGCGGCCGCCGCGTTGTTCGTGTTCGTGCTGAGCCTGACCTACGGCCTCGATCTCAGCCCCGGGTTTTTCTGATAGCCGGGCTACGAGAGTCTCCGCTCGCGCACCGCGCGCCAACTTGACGGCGAGCGGCCGTAGAGTTCGGCGAACGCGGCGTTGAAGCGGCGCAGGCGCGCGGCGTTGCAGGTCGCAAAGCTCAGCATGGCCGGATGATAGCGCAAGCCCGTGCGGGAGAAAGGCTCGCGGGATGACCGAGTCCGAGCCACCGCGGTCGCGCTCGATCACACGGATCACATGGTCGGGTCACGGCAAATCGGGCGCTTCATCGCGCAGGCCGTGCACAGGATGTTTTCGAACATCGATATCGCTTTCCGCGCTCCGCCGCGTGCCAGACCTGCGATGGCGTGGGTTGAGCGGATGAGCGCGCTGACATAAGGCTTGCCGATGGATCAGCGGACGAGCGGCGCTGACGCTCTCATTCAGAAGAACGATGCGGCGCCGGCGCTTCTCGGCGTCGTCTGCGGGCTGTCGGCGGCACTGTTCTGGGCGCTCGGCTTTGCCGGCACGCGGCACGGGCTGAAGGTCGGCTTCACGCCGGTCGATCTGCTGGTGCATCGCTACGTCTGGTCGGGTATCGTGTTCCTGCCGCTGGTGCTGCGCGCCGGCATCTCCGATCTCTGCGGTATCGGCTGGGGCAGGGGCCTTGCGCTGATGGTGCTTGGCGGCCCCGTGATGTCGCTGATCTCCTACACCGGATTCCTGTTCGTGCCGCTCGGCCACGGCAGCGTGATCCAGCCGTCCTCCGCTACGCTCGGCGGCCTGCTGCTCGCCGCAATGTTCCTCAAAGAGAAGATCTCCGCCTCGCGACTTGCCGGTGCCATCGTCATCGTCGGCGGCCTCGGCGTGATCGGCGCCGAATCGATCGGCCATATCGGCGCCGACGGCGTGCAGGGCGATCTGATCTTCGTGCTGACCGGATTGATGTTCGCGGGCTTCGGCGCGCTGCTGCGCCACTGGCGCGTCTCCGCCGTCTCGGCCGCGCTCGTCATCAACGTGCTGTCGCTGCTGTTGCTGCCGGCCTATCTCCTGACCGGCGGGCCCGCCCGCGTCGCTGCGATCGGCGTGAGCGAGAATGCGATCCAGGCGCTGGCGCAGGGCGTGCTCGCGGGTCCCGCCGCGCTCTATCTCTTTGCCGTTTCCGTCCAGCGCCTCGGCGTCGCGCGTGCTGCAGTCTTCCCCGCTTGCGTGCCGGCACTGACGCTGCTCACCGGCTGGCTTCTGCTCGGCGAGGCGCCGACGATGTTGCAGACGGCGGGCCTCGTGACGGTGCTGTGCGGGTTTTATCTGGCGCAAAGGCAGCGGTGAACGTATCTGCGTCGCCCGGATGGAGTGCAAGCGAAATCCGGGGCGGGATGTGCGGCACTATCCCGGATTGCGCGACGCTTCATCCCGGCTACGCTCCCGGGTACCCCGCAACTTGACGAGCCCGCCATGACCTTCCTCCTCAACATCGACGTCCCCGACGTCGCCGCCGCCACGACCTTCTACACCGCCGCGTTCGGTCTGACGGTCGGCCGTCGCTTCGGCAGCGATTTCGTCGAGCTCCTGGGCTGGCCGGCGCCGGTTTATCTGCTGACCAAGCAGGCCGGCACGTTGGGTGCCGGCAGCGATCGCCGCCGCTACGACCGGCACTGGACGCCGCTGCATGTCGACGTCGTCGTTGACGATGTCGATGCCGCCGTCGAGCGCGCGCTGCGCGCCGGTGCCGTGCTCGAGGCGCCCGCGCGCGATGCGCCGTATGGGCGGATCGCGATGCTGGCCGATCCGTTCGGACACGGGTTTTGTCTGCTGGCGTTCAGCGCGACGGGATATGACGCGTTGATGGGCGCGTAGCGCTACGCCTTCTTCACGAACTCCGATTTCAAATTCATCGCGCCGATGCCGTCGATCTTGCAGGCGATGTTGTGGCCGTCGGTGGCGTCCTGGAGGCGGATGTTGCGGACCTTGGTGCCGCCCTTGACGACCGATGAGGAGCCCTTGACCTTGAGGTCCTTCATCACGATGACGCTGTCGCCATCAGTCAGCACATTGCCATGGGCATCGCGCACGCTTGCATCCTGCGGCGCATCCGCCGAGCTGCCGGCAGCAGCGCTCCATTCATGGGCGCATTCCGGGCAGACCCAGAGATCGCGGTCCTGATAGGCGTGCTCCGACTGGCAGTTCGGGCATTTCACGGCGTCGGGCATGGCAGGTCTCGTCTCGGGTGGCGTTGCGCGGCGCACCGTAGGGGCGGAGCAGGGGAATGCAAGGGAAAGCTGGGGCTTGCGCGGGCAGGCGGTTGCCTGCCGGTGCGATGTCACCGAAACAGCGCGGCGAAGATCACGTAGAGCCAGCCCAGGATGCCGTGGATGATCGCCCACAGGATCGAATGGTTGTTGGTGTAGGAGATCGCGATGGCGAGTGCCGAGCCGAAGCCGACGCCGTATTTGGCGCCCTCGACGCGGACGCCGTAAAAGCGGGGGCCCTTCATGGTGATGCCTTTCAGAGGGGGACGTGCAGATCGAGTCGAGCCTATCCGAAAATTGCCGTTGCAGCGAGATGCGCTGGCGAACGACATCCTGGGCCTGCGCGGCGGTTGAGGCCGCGCCAAGCAAAAATGTCGAAAACAACCCCATGCACAGTAGAAATTGCCAGCGATTTCAAGAGTTCGGAAATACCGAAGTGAATTTGACCCGTCGGGCAAAACAGGGGTATGGTGGCATGATGGGCAGGTGCGGGGCTACGCGCCAGGCCACGCCTCACGCATCCATGAAGCGCGCCGTCCCCGAGACCCGGATCGAGCTGCCTTTGGTCGCGCCGATCTCCGCGCGGATCAGCGACCGCGCGCCCATGTCCTCGCCCTGGACGATGTCGATGGCGCCGCCATGCGGCCAGCCGATGTCGCGCAAGTACCCTGCAAATGCCGCGGCGGCCGCGCCGGTTGCGGGATCCTCGACGACGCCGCCGGCGGCAAAGGCGTTGCGGACATGGAACAGGCGCGGCGCCGCCACGGTCACGAGCGCGACGGTGACGAGACCCGCTTTCTCCATGAGGGAGCGGCCCCGCTCGAAATCATAGGCCATGCGCGCGAGCGCCGCGCGCGATGTCAGCGCAAGCACGGCATGATCGGCGCCGCCGTGAATTTTCGCTGGGGGAATTTTCGGGTCGAGATCGGAGGACGCGTAGCCGAACAGGTCCAGCAGGGCATCCCGCAGCATTGGCTCGAGCGGCGCACTGCGCGTCGGCGGCGATTGCAGCGCGGCCGCAATGGTGTTGCCGTCGCAGCGGCCCGACACGGAAATGACGGCATCGTTCAGATGCAGCTCGAAGCTGCGGTCGCCGTGCCGGTGCGCAAGGGCCGCGCGCAGGGCGATGGTCGCGTGGCCGCAGAACGGCACCTCCATCGCGGGCGAGAAGTACCGGACGCGCCAGGCGTCGCCTTCGGGCGCCGCAAAGGCCGTCTCGGAGAAGCCGACCTCCGCCGCGATCGCCTGCATTCGCGACGCATCCGGCAGGGCGTCGCCGATCCAGACGCCGGCGGGATTGCCGCCGGTGTTGCCGTCGGAGAAGGCGGCGATGCGGTGCACTGTCGTCATGGGCTTGATCTCATTTGCTGCAGGAGGGGCGGGTTCTTGCGAAACCTATCATCTTCGCGAACCGCATCTAGGGGAGGTTGAGCACCGATGACATTCGTCATCGCTGCGTGCGGCGCCGGCAATTGGGGGAAAATGGCAGAGCTGAGGCTGTCAATGACATATCGGGTTAGGACGCCGCTTACCCACGGAATACACTGGGCGCCGTTTGGGGTTCGGGGTCATGTATTGGGAGGGACGATCATGGCAAGTGTTGAACAATTGCGCAGACGGGAAGGTGTGAACCTGGTCCAGCTCGAGGCGGACATTGCATCGGTTCGCACGGGAAGCTCGATCGCTTCAATTGCTCTTCCTGATTACGTCGAGCACACCGAGGGGGTCACGCGCGTCGGCGCGCTCAGTGCGGAGGCGGTCGTTCGCGACTATGAGTCCGCTGCAAAAGAAATCGAGGCTATGGGCGCCGAGTTGATCGACGCCGCGCAAAAATGCGAGGCGCTGACAGCCCAGGTCCACGATGCCATTGCCTTCATGCGCGAAACGGCGGCGGGGTATCGTGAAGAGGGACGGAAGATCTTCAGGCGCATCGAAGAATGCGCGCTCTTCACGGAAGACGTCCGCAAGACCTGCGAAGAGGTCCAGCGTCGAATGAAGGACGTCTCGGTCGGCGAGACCTCCCATGAGGAGCTTGCGACGCAAGAGCACGAGCTGACCGGGATCGCAGCCAAGGTGTCGGTGTGCGAGGTACAGTGAGGGGGGCGTAGAACCTCGTTCGCAGGATGGGTTGGGCGCTTGCGCTCTCCTGTCCTGCGAGCCGGGCCTCAAATCCAAGCTCGCTTACGGCTTACCAATCCGGATCGCCGTAGGGGTCGCCCATATAGGGCGGCGGCATCCAGGGGCCTCGCGGGGGCCTTGGCCGCCGAGGTGCGGCCGCTTGCACGTGCGGCCGTGCAGGCGCGGCCGTCTCGTTGCTCGTCACGCTCCGCACGACGGGTTTCGCGGGTGCAGATGCGGATGAAGCCGTCAGTTGCGTTTGCAGCGCCTGGACCTGCGCGGCGAGGCGCGCATTGTCCGCCGCATCCTTCTCCTGCGCCGCCCTCAGCTGTTGGATGGTGTCGGCCTGCTCGCGCAGCGTCTGCTCGTTGCGGCTTTTCAGTTGCTCGAGCTTTCCGCTGATGCTCGCAAGCTCGCTCGTGATGGTCTTGAGCGATTGCGCAAGATCGGACGATGGCTGGTCAGGCGGTGTGGCGCCAGGTGTTGAAGCGGCAGGACTTCGAGCGCCAGGTGTTGGAGCGCCAGAACTTGGAGCGCTTTGCGTTTCCTTGCCGGGCGGCGGTGCGGGCACCGGACTTGGCCCATCCGCTGCAGCCAGGAGCAGTGCCGGCGGCTGCGCCGGACTTTCGACCGCGGACGCTTGCTGGGGCTGGCTGGCCGGCGGAGCCCACCGCGCCATGATCGACTTACTGATCGACTTGGCCTCATCGCGATATTGCGAAGCGAAGGCGGCGCCGAGAACGCCGATCGCCAGCACGAGGCCAACCAAAGCACGCAGCATGGTCCGATCTCCCCTCAGGCCTTGATCGCGAACCTTGCCATAAGGCGCCTTGTCCCTGGGAGGTTCGGCCGCCGTCGCACCGACGCTTGCTTGCGAGGCTCGCGGGGTTTCGCTGCCGCGTTCCATTCCGGAAACCAGCCGGTCCAGCCGCGCCAGGTCTTCCTCTGCGCTCTTGATCTGGTCGTAGGCCCGCGCCAGCCCGCCGTCGGCGCGCACCTCGCCCGGCTTGGGGGCATCAGGCGTTTCGGCATCAGGCTTTTGGATATCAGGCTTTTGGATATCAGGCTTGGGCTCGTTCGCGTCAGGCACCGATGCGCGCTCCATCCAGTCGGGCGTTAATGGGAGTGCGGCAGTCCGATCGCCGGAAGGATAGGCCTCACCTTTGTCCAACACAACGCGCGTGCGAAGGAGAAATTATGGCGGGCTGCGGCTGCTGAAACAGCCTGGCGCTGCTCCCCCAGGCATCCCTGCGACGTGCTATGCTACCGCGGGAGGAAGCGCCATGAGGGTTCCTACCGCGATACTCGCCCTGCTCCTTTCAAGTCCGGCCGCCGCCCAGGAGTGCCAGACATGCTCAATGGCCGACGCCTGCATGAAGGAGTACGTCAAGACGACGTCGGAGGCGCAAAGGGCGACCAGGCAGGGCATCCGGGATTGGAAGCAGAATCTGGACAAAAAGGCCTCAGCGGAATTGTCCAGCAGGGGCATACTCGCATTGCAAGACGCCATGGAGGCGCAGGTTCGTACGGAGCTGGAGCGCCTGAAGGAATGCCTGGCGAAAATCAGGTAGGGCGGGGCGCAAAGGAGGATCCGATGAAATCGCTTCTGCTGCTCACGGCGAGCGGCCCGCTGCTCATTCTCACCTCGCACCAGTCCCTGAACGACCAAAAGCTTCTTGGGGTGCTCAGGCAAAAAGGCATCGGCAAGTTCGTCGCGTTCGACGTTCCCTTGTCGCTCGCCAGGGAGCGCTATGGCGGGCACTTTCACGCGGTCGAAAGCAATCTGCAGGAGACCGATGATTTGAGAGTGCTCGACTTCAACGGCCAGCGGGTCTTTCAGCTCTTTCATTTCGAAGAGCTCGGTTCACCGATGCTGATCGAACAGCCGTGATCCGGTTTTGTCTCGCGGCGTGATCCGCTTCGAAAGACCCATCATCCCGTTGCGGCGGCGAAAGGGGATGGGTTGAGCAGGGCTGTTGTCATTATGAACGATCGTTCAGGGAACGGGCGTTGGTTCATTTCGTTGCATTGGAGGGCATATTCAGGAGGACTACATGAAAACAAAGATCATTGCGCTCTCTGCTGCCGTTGTCATGGCGACAGCACCAGCCGTGTTTGCTCAGGGTGCGTCGAGCAAGGCGCCAGGTCAGGAGATGCAGCAAATGGGGTCCAAGAAGGGCGAGCCGGGCGCTTCCAGCTACGCGCCTGGACATAAGAAGCATCACGCGATGCGCCACGCGAAGGCCCCCAAGACCGCCAGCAAGACCACCAGCCCCGGCGCGTCGAACGCCGCTCCAGGTCAGACAACCGGCGCGAGCACGAGGCCGACCACCGGCTCGGGCACAAAGCAAGGGTACTGAAGTCTGGAGGGTACTGACGTCCAGGCACCGGCGGGACCCAACGGCTCGAACGTGGGATAGGTTGGGCCCCGGCGAAACCCGTCATGCGCCGAATTAGCTTGCCTTGCCTTGAGTCCTTTTGCACTCTCTTCGCAAGGAGGCCAACGCATGAAGAAAATGACGCTCGCGTGCGCTCTCGGAACGGCGCTGGTGCTGTGCAACCTGGGGATCTCGGGTGCTGAAGCCAGACCGCGGACGGCGCACGTCCGTGCACCGCAGGAGAGGCTTGTCGTCACGGCGCCGGTGCTCAGGCCAACGCCGTGGGATTACAATGTCGTTCCACGCTATCGCTATCGCCCTGAAGACGACCGGGTCGATCCCTACGGCCCGCCGCTGGTGCCGTCATATGTTCGCTATGAGGGCTGGCGTTGGCCATACTGGTGGTGAAAGCCACTGACAGATGCGGGACTGATTGGCGCCTGTAGCCCGGATGAGCGAAGCGATATCCGGGACGTTGTTGCCGAAGCATTCCCCGGATGTCGCTTCGCTCATCCGGGCTACGTTCGTTGGCTAACCGTCGTCCTCCGCCGCCAGCCGCTGAAACTGCCGCTTCATCGCGTTGACCCTGGCGACATAGCCCGCGACGAGGTGATCGCCGCAGCGCTCCCCTGATATCATCTGAAACTTGCGGCGCGCATAGGCCGTGGCGGGACCGGCGCCGCAGAGATGGATGAAGGCGGCCAGATCCTGCTTCTGCTCGCGGCTTGCCTTCACATCGCCGGCGAGACCGAGAACCATGGCCACCTGGCGGTCCAGATACACCGATGCCAGCTCGATGGCGTGGCTCGGGATCGCGCGGATATAGAGGAAGGGAGACCCGCATCCGGTCTCGGTGACCGCGTTGCCGCGGACACAGAACCGTGCAGCTTCAGTGTAGGCCGGATCGGTCATCTGGAAGAGGCCGACGGCGCTGGAGGCGGGCCGGTAGATCGCGAGCGGATTGAGGCTCAATCGCCAGCGCCAATAGGTGCGCGCCACCGGATTCCCTGAACTCTCGACCTGCGCCAGCGCGGCCAGCAATTCCGGCGTGATCGTCGCGGTGGAATGCTTGCGAAACAGCGGCCCGTATTGCCGCCAGGTCTCGGCCGGCTCCTTGTCGAGGCCGTTGCCGACGAGGACGAAGAGTTCGGTCGGCTTGCGGATGACGTGATAGCCGATGTTCAGAAGCGCGATGGCCGCAAGCAGGATCGCCACGCCGCCCGCGATCCGAACTATCCGCGGTGCGCGTGCGAACTTCTTGCGTGCCCACCGAGCGCCCCGCCGGACGTTGCGAAGGCGAGGGAGGGGGCTGTTGCTTTTTCTTGGCATGGATCTTGTGGGGAGCGGGTAGTACGGGGTTGAGCCTTGCGTCGCGCACGTCAGGTACATAGCCGAAATCGGTGTGGCTCCCGCTAATGCCCATGTAGGTAAGCGTGACAGCTTCACTGTCCCGTCATGAACTCGGCAGCGAGATCAAGGGCCCGCATTGTTCTAAATCAACAAACCCGCGCATTGGCGAATTACGCTGACGAACCGTTCCAGTCCAGGAAGGAGAGTGGTCATGTCGCGCCGAACCATCGCTTCACTTACCGCATCCGCCATTATTGGAATCGCCTGCATCGTGACTGTTTCGACTGACGCCTTCGCGTATCGAAGAGGCGTTGGGGTTGGTCGCGCCGGTGTTTATCACGGCGGTGTCTATCGCGGTGGCGTCTATCGTGGTGCAGCCGTGCGCCGTGGAGTTGCCGTGGGCGTCGGAGCTGCTGCGGTTGGTGCTGCTGCCTACGGGGCTTACGGAGCCTACGGAGGCTATCGCCGCTGCGGCTACGAACCTTACCCCCCTTGCTACTAGCCGGTCTTGCTACCGAGTAACCGGTTGAGCCGGGCTTGTTGGCGGTGACAGTGCATTCAATCTAAATTGGTAGGCCAGTTAAGTGCACTGTCACCGTAATCAGGAATACGCTGCGGTCGTTAGTGACGTGTCGCGCGGATTTCGAGCGTCGTCTGGGTGAGCCTGGCCACGAACCCCTCAAAATGCATGACCCTTTGTCTGGTCAATTGTTCATGCAACTCGGCGATCTTCTGGGATTCAGCGATCAACGATTCGCACACCTGTTTCGCGTACTCCATCTGAAGCTCAAAGGCCTCGACAGGTGAGCGCGCCGCCGCGAGCTTTCCCAGGAAGGTCCAGGCGTGCTCAAGCGACATCCTCGTGTAGTCGCTATAGGCATCGGCAATCGCCTGCGTGCCGGCCTGGGAGGGTTCCACCGGTGCGACGGGCGCGCTTGCAGCGATCTCCATCCCGGAAGCCTCGCCCGGCAAGGCTGCAGCCGAGGGTACCTGCGCACTGATCTCTCGGCTCGTCTCTTGCCTTATCTCTTGCTTGTTCTCTTGGCTGATTTCCGCCGAGGCATCCGGCAATTGATGGGCCGCAGTTGCGTGTTGCTCGCCGGCCCCGGTTCGTTGCCCGGCCTTCTTCTTCCCGCCGCGCCGGCCGGATTTTCCCGTTGGCTTATTTTCGATCGCACTCAACATTGCAAATGGCTCCTGAATATCGCTGAAACCGCAAGCCTCCGTCGTGTTTGCGCTGAAATCGCGATTGTGGGTTGTCGCTTGCGTGGCGGCCATGTGGTGAGATTTTGCCGGGCATCGGCAAGGCCATCCGGCCGGGTCTTGACCGTCCTGCGCGCGAAACCATGCTCGAAGCGATCCGCGTCATCGATCTCGTCGTTGGCGATATCGATGAGGGAACGCTTGGTCGTTCTGTATGCAGCAAGTAGCCCGGATGAGCGTAGCGACATCCGGGACTTCGAGCGGTTGGATCCCGGATATCGCTACGCTCATCCGGGCTACGCTTGCTGTCACCGTAATCATACATGTCAGTTTGGCGGCAACCGGGCAGCGTCGACCCCGACGGGCGTCATCTGAGTGTCGAGGGCAACAAGAAGATGGCGGCGGCGGTGGTGGGGATGGTGAGGTAGGCACGCTTCCCGGGTGCGGAGGTGGTGTTGGTCGTTCCGATCACAGCGAACGAATTTAGTGCACTCTCACCGCAATTCTGGAGCCGGCAATTAATAGCGGCCGCCGTTGTGCTTTTGCTGCGTGATCCAGTCCGACAATGTTTTCGGTGTCGATTTCGCAATCCGGCCCAGTGATGCCTTCGGATTGTCGCGGACGCCTTTCGTCGGACGGGTGCGCGGCGCTTCCGTTGCGTTGATGCTCTTCAAGGCAGCCGTCGATGCCTCTGCGGCTTCCTTCTCGAGGCGCAGCTTTCTCAATCGCGCCATCTTGATGCGCTCTGCCTCGACTTCGGGTCCTTCGGACAACAGCGGCTTGTGTTGAGCGAGCTCGGCCGGGACCAGGACACCGATAATGGTTGTCTCGCCGAGCGCCTTGCAGGCTTCGAGCCGATGCAGTCCCTCGACCAGAACCAGGCGGTCTCCGTCGAGCCGAACGGAAATGGGGGCCTGTTGTCCGATGTCCAGAATGCTTTCCGCGATCTCCCCGACGATCTCGGGCTTGATAGCTTTCTTCTGCTTCGTGGGAACGAAGATCTTCTCGATCGGGAAGCTTTCCGGTTTGGGCATAAGTTGACTCCGCTTCTACCGGGCCCGTCGGAACCCATGCCGGTGGGGTTGGGAGTTTAGGGGGGAAGGGCTCGGCCGCAAAGGCAATTTCGGCGAAGGTATTGATGAGCCTCGAAACCGGAACCAATCTGCGATTGCGGGGACATTGCAATCGATTGACGCCGCCCACCAAACGCGAGCCGAAGCCGCAGATCGGCAGAATAGCGCGAGTGAATTTAGTGCACTGTCACCGTAGTTCAAATTGGTAGGCCAGTTGAGTGCACTGTCACCGTAATTCGCCATCCTATGGGCTAGTCGATCGCTAGCTCGTTTGATTTGACGAGGCGGTCAATCTCTTTGCAGCGAGCTAGGACGGCTTCGTTGTGGTTCAGGATGTCCGCGGCTTTAATTTCTTTTCGTCGGGCGGGAGAGCCAATTTTTGCTCTCTGATCGAATTGGACAATCTGGTGCGTGTGTTCTCCTCGGCACCATTCATTGTGAATCCAATGGTTACGGGTAGCGGAGAGTTTAGCGAGTCCTAGGATGTGTGCCGAGATGGCGGCCGCGTCAAAACCGTCCAACTTCCAGTGCTCAAGCAGGCCAATTAGAAATTGCATCCTACTGTTTATCGTTGGAATGCGGTAATAACCGTTGAGAATTATATTTAGCGGCAGCCCGGTTACTCTTGCCATGGCGTTCATGAGCGCTTGCTCGGCAAAGGACCACGCAATGACCATGTTGCCTAGAGCTGCAGCTAGCTCTTGCTCCTTGTCCAACCTTTCAATTCGATAGAAGTTGGTGTCCTCTTTCTTTGACATGCAGTCGATCTCTCTGAGTTCTTTGACTCTCCTCAGTAGATTGAGCAAAGCCATATCCGAGGCTTAAAGTGGTTGGCTTCTCGGATGTCGCTGCGCTCACCGGGGTTAGGATGCGTTGAAGCGCGAACATTGCCGTCACTTCGGTCGCGCATTCAAAGCGTACCGACTCGTCCGAGAAGACCCGAACCGTCGACGGAATCGCAAATCCAGGAAATTGATGAGCTTAGGCCCGAGATAACGTGTCAGGCTATGGTCACCCTCCTTTGGGGGGCCTGATAAGAGGCCCGCGATTGCCTGGCCAACAGCAACTTCCCAAGGCTTTTGCGATCCGGCTAGCATCATGAAGATGTTGCGAAGAGGTTTGACATCACTTTGAAGGCGATCGTAATTTGACTGCTTAAAGCGATTCATCACGTCGCGTTGAGGGTGACTCTCAAATTTGACGAGCCAATCGTTCATCGCCTCAATCATTTTCGGCCAGTCAGTATCGAGTGAAGCTAAGACGTCGTCGGATAGTAAAAGGTTCTCTGCTGCGCGGCAGTAGAGCCGCATTCTCTTGACGATAGCCTTATCGTCTATCTCATATGGGTGATCATCTCTATCTCTTAATGAGAAGGCCTTGGCGTTGTCGTAAATCGCTCCTGCGATGGATTCTACCTCGTTTTCGTATTGATCAAGGGTCTGAATATCGCCGGCCGAGCAGGGCCAAATCAACAGCTTGCTCTGCGAGCTTCGTGTTGCCTGTTGCCAAATGCGCTCATCGTCTTCGCCTTCGACCAGCAAAATCGGAGTTTGATTGAAAATGTTGGACAGAGGATGAGCACCAAAGATCGGTAGTACCCGTTGGAGAGATTCGCCGATCTCAACGAAGTCTGTCTCGCTCTGACCGTACTGAAGGAAACCCACCCTGGCGTCCTTGTGCTCGCGCAATGCGCCGAGGATCGCGGTGCTGTGCGTGGCAATGACGACCGTGATGTTTCTGTCTGCGACGGCTCTTGTGAGGAGCTTTACAAGTCGGGCCTGGAGGTCGGGATGCAGGTGTACGTCAGGTTCGTCGAGAAATAGATACGAGTTCTTTTCGGGAGTGCTATCAGCCGTGTAAGAAAATGCGAGTATTTCGATCCCTAGGCTAACCAACTCCGACTCGCCGCTACTTAGCGTGACTGGATCACGCGCCGTGTCTGTTGTTTTGCCTCTTATTGCAAAGCCGGTGTCGGTGGTTCTGACGACGCAAACATTGTCAAGAAGCTCGTTAATCGACACCAGCACTGTTTCGAATGTGAACGCCGCGTTGTATCTTGCAATCGGATCCTGTTCGATTTTGCGAAGAACGAGTGTCTCCAGTCGCCGAAATTCGGTGACGCTCATCTGGCGAAAGTTATCGTAGCGATTGCTTCTTCGCGTGCTGCAAGTTGGGTCCTGGAGCATGTTAGTCTCGATGTTGCCTTGATATATGAGCTGACCGCCACGCTCTGGGGTGATGTACCTCCCTTGGCCGAATTCAGGCAGTTGTCGCTTTCTTTCGTCGAAGTGACGCAAAAGGCTACTTTTGCCGGCACCATTCTTGCCCAGCAGAACGTTTATCTTAGATAGATTTGAGAGCTTTTTGCCATCGATATCGATGTCCATAACTCACTCCTTGAAAAAGGGCGGCCTCTCGGCCGCCCTTCGTAGTTGCCCGTCAAACCCAGGCCTAACTATCCTCCTCGCGATCTACCTCACGAACACCCCGTGGTGCTGCCGCAGTTGTATTACTAGTGCGCAAACATTTGTGTGTATGTAGAAGCGCTTAGGTCTCGGCATATTCTCGCACGATATTCCGAGTTCAGATAAGTCGGAATATTGCTGTCTGATCGAAAGTGCTCGGGCTCACCAGGGATCAGGCCGTCTGTCCCCGAGCGCCTTTCGTCTTCGGCTTTTCCTTGGCACCGTCGTGCTCGCACGCAAGGGACGCTTCGCTCTCCGCCCTTGCGTGCTGTGCGCACCGATGTCTGCGGAACGCCTGCGACGGCGGCTCCGGGGATCAGACTGATGATACCGGGCAAAACTTCAGAAAGTCAGCGGCGAACGCAGGCCAACGCCTCTGTGGTTGAAGCCGCCGGCATCGCGACAACTAGGGATCGGTAGGGAAGTCCACAAACGGCTCTCTTGAAAGCTGTCTGACGTGTCGTGCAAGTAGCTGACAAGACGTCTAGAAATCCGATCGCACTGTATTCTGCTAGCATTGTGCTAGTAGAATGCCTGCATGATAGCGCCGTTGTTGTGCTCGCAAAGAAGAAGCGAGACGATTTAAGCGAACCTTGAGTCTGGCTGACGACGCCCACCCACCAGGTGGCTACGCAGCATAGCCGACATCCCGCACCGCGAAGCCCAATGGTGCGCGCTCGATCGCTTGTGTGAATGCCCCGGATCTTGGTCATAAGGGTGCGACCCAACCATATTCAGTGAGGTGGCTGGACCCGCTTCGAGGCCTTTGAGCATGGCGTCCTGCCGGAGGATCCCGCGGGCACCGGCCGGAACACCGATCCGCCTGTTTTGAACGTTGGCGCCAACTGTCATATATGGAACGACACATGACTGGACGACTTCAAATGCGTAACCGAGAGACCGACCGGCCACAACCGATTGAGAAGACGCGGCTGGCTGCAGTCCTGGCGAAAGCAACCTCCATTTTCGGTTCCATGCAGGAAGCTGAGCAATGGTTGGAACGGCCGGCTATCGGCTTGAACCAGCATAAGCCAATCGATCTGTTGGCCACGCCGGCTGGTGTTGAGTTGGTGGAAGATTTTCTCGTTCGACTTGAGCACGGTGTCTACGCGTGACGCCATTGCCTGGGGGCGCTCGGCGGTACCGAGCTTGTCGCTTGGCGATTGGATAAAGCGACATACGCGGCCACATGGGACAGCGGCGAAGGAGCTTTTCTGGTCGGCGGTCGCTGGAACAGCAGAGGACTTTGGGCCGTGTACTGCTCGGTAGATCCCGCTACTGCAATTCTGGAAGTTGCGGTCCACAAGAGCTTCAGGGCGCTTGACACGGTCCCCCACGTACTCACCGCTATCACGGTGGACCCGACCAGCGTGTTCGTGGTCGACCCGACAATGATTCCAAATCCGAACTGGCTTCGGCCCGGCATCCCCAGCGCTGGACAGCAAGCATTCGGCGACGATTTTCTCGGCAGACATCCGGTCGTGCTGATTCCGAGTGTCGTGTCGACAGCGAGCTGGAATCTGATGTTTGTCGCGTCAGACGCAGGCGGCTCCTACAAGGTGAAGTCGCAGGAGTCGTTCGCCCTCGTTCCTCGCCTGCACCCGCCGGCCAGGTCGTAGCCATACATGGGGGCTATACTGGCCGTCGGATGGATAGTTGCCATGCCAAACCTGATCATGACCCTGTCGACAGCCTGGTTCAAGGAATCTAGCGCCTGAACGCCGTCTTGGCTTACCGATGGGACTCGGATTTCGATAGTCTTAGATGTCCGGGACTCGCAATTGACTTGAATCTGACTCCAAATCTGCTTTGCGAACTACATTGGAAAGATGGAGCTTTCCGTCCTGTCAGACTAGCAATTCACTTTGCTGAACAGTTGTCCTGTAGCGGGCCACCCATTCAACGAAATGTGCGGTCTCTCGCGCCGATGTCTCCGGGACGCCAGCGACGGCAAACTGATGATACCGCGCGAGATCTTAGGAATTCAGGGACCAATGCAGGCCAACGCATCTCCGTTCGTCCGCGTACGGGCGCTGCAAAGCATCCCGGACGGTCTCGGGCTGCCCGACGATGATCACCTGCTGTCGAGCGCGTGTGACGGCGGTGTAGAGCCAGGACGGATCGAGCAGGCGGCTGGGCGGCAGGACAACGATGACATAGTCGGCTTCGGAGCCCTGTGCACGGTGACAGGTGAGCGCGTAGCCGAGCGATAGGTCGACCAGGTCCTCGGCGGCGAAGACGTGCTCCTCATCATCGAAGACGGCCACGAGCTGGCGCTCGGACCGGTCGATCCGGCGGACGATACCCATCGATCCGTTGAACAGGCCTCGCTTGTAGCAGTTGCGCCGGTGCACGACCGGCTCGCCGGGCGAGAACAGGTCACCAAGCGGCCCCCGGAGCTCCTGCAGGTCTTTGCTGCGCAGATACTCGTCGTGAAGACGCCGGTTGAGGCCGGCGATACCACACGGGCCATCGTTCACCGGCGTGACGATCATGACGTCGCGACCGTCACGCAATTTATCCCAGATCGAGACAACCTTCTTGGCGATCTCGTCGCGTCCCGAAGCTCGCGCAAGCATCACTCCAACCTGTGGCCCAGTGTATGCGGCGAGCTGTGGCATCTCGCGGCGTCGGATCCGGGCGGCAACCTTCGGAATGGCGGAGGTCGAGTCCTGCCGGTGCATGGTTGTCAGCGTGCAGGTTACCGAAGGGTCTTCAACGAACCGGTGAAACAGCAGCCCAAACCCTACCGGGGGCAACTGGCGTTCGTCACCGACAAGCAGCAGCCTGGCGCCTTGCGGCATCCGACGAAGCAGCCCATGCAGCGATGGCAGATCAACCATGGAGGACTCGTCGATGATCACGAGCGTGTCCGGCGTCAGCTGCGCCAGGTCGCGCAGCTTGGCCTCCAGGCCGGCCCGTTCGCTCTGCTCAAGCTCGCCGGCAAGCTGTGCTTCGATGGCCTCGCGCTCGTCGAGCTCGCGGAGCGTCCTGAAAATGGTCCGTGCGAGGCGACCGGTTGAACGGGACAGCCGCAGCGCGGCTTTGCCGGCCACGGCCGCCAGCAGCAGCTTGCCGGCGGCGCGCTCCCACACGTCGCAGATGCTCCGGGTAACGAAGGTCTTGCCGGTACCGGCGCCGCCGCGGAGGCACGAGAAACCGGCATACAGGCTCCTACGCACTGCTTCGGCCTGATCCTGAGTCAGGACAGCACCCTGGACCTCGAAGTTAGCCAGCAGGCGAATTAGACGGGCTGGGGGGCCTTCGGTCGCCATGGCCCGGAGCCGGGCGATGATACCCTCTTCCATCAAGGCGCATCCCGGCGCCCGCAGGAGGCCCGAAGCCGAGACGATGACCGCCCGCTGCGCGATCGCAAGCTCAACCGCTCGATCGAGCGCTCCGGAGGACGGCGGTGCGCCGAGCTTGCCGGCGATCCGCTCGCGGAATTCCTCCCGGTTAATCGCGGTCGAGCCGGTCCCCACCAGGTCCTTCACGACAGAATCCGCGGCGCCCACCAGGCGGTGCCGATGGTTTGCAGGATCGGGATCGCCGGCCTCGTTGAGCAGGCGCAGGCCGAGAGCGTCTACCCGCTTCCAATCGAGCAGCGGGACCAGGCAGTAGGGGTTTGCTTGGAGCGCGCGCGGTGCATCGGCGCCGAGCAGCAGGTGCACGCGGCGGGCCAGGGACAACTCGGTCATGCCCAGGGCCGCGAGCCATTCCACCAGCCTGGCTTCGCTGGCCATGGCTTTCCAGGCGATAACCAGAGCGGCGGCGAGCCGCGGGCCTAGCACGGGCCGGTCCGGGTCCATCACCGCGGCCAACGCTGCGACGTCGGCGGTGTCGAGTGCTTCGGGCAGGCGGTCCTCAAAATGCTGCCACAGCCGGCGGGCCCGCGCCGGCCCGATGCCGGCGACGCAGCTCGCGAGATAGTCGACCATGAGTTTGCCGCTCGGAAGGGCACGCACGGCGCGGCGCGCAGCGATCTGCGGCCCCCACTGGGTATCGCAAAGATCGCCTTCCACGGACCAAAGCTCGCCGACCGAGGGTTCACCCAGCATTTCCGAGCTCGTGGCCTTCACCCGCACGAAAGTCCCGTCAGCAAGCCGGCCCGCGAAGATAGTGCCGAAGCCCCGTTTGGAGACGATGCTGTCGACGATGACGTCGGTCATTCTGGTGTCCTAAACAGGAGGCCGGTCTCTTCGACCAGATCGAGGCGGGTCTTAAGCCGAGCGTTCTCGTCGCGCAGCGAGACGACCAGTGCCTCGCGCTCGGCGAGCGCCTTGCGCAGTTCGGAGATCGTATCCGCATCCCGGCCGAGCCGCTTGCGGACGCCCGCGTCGGCGATGTCGTCGAGCAGGCGTGAGCCGATCAGCTTCACGCCCTGCACCTTGGCGATGGCATTCACCGGCCCGGCGAGCTCGGGTTTCCGGAAGAAATGCTGCTCGAGGGTCTCGCGAAGGCCGAGATCTCGAACGAGCTGGCGCACGTTGACCTTGCCGTCAGACGTGAGGGGCAGAGTAGGTGCGCGATTGGCCTTCGGCTGCGCGGACCAGGCAAGCTCGAGCTGCTCGAGGTGGGGCTCGAGCTTTTCGAGGATCGACGGCACCACCGAGCGGGGGTTCATTTCTGCTGCTCCGGTTTCAGAGTTACGACGGTCTTGCTGGCGAGCTGCTTCAGAAGTTCGGTATTTTTCTTTTCCAACTCGCCGATCTTGCGGGTGGCATCAGCCAGTTCTGCCGTGACACGGGTCAGCTGCAACTCGGATTCCGAATAGGCCTGCCTGATTTCGTCGATCTGCTTGTTCGCCAACTTGACGCGCGCGTTGACCTCCCGCCTGACGGAGGGCGCGCCCGAGGCGATCTGACCTTTGACGCGCTCGATCCAGGCATTGACCTCGTCCCTGAGCGCCCTAATCTTCGGGGTGTTCTTTTGAAGGTAGGCGGCACTCTTGCCCGAGCGCTCCAGCAATTCGTCGGCGTTGAGCTTGCCGTCGTTGTAGGGGTAAATGCCGCCGTTGGCATCGATCTCGCCCTCGATCTTCCGCATCATCTGCTGAACCGAGATTTTGCTCTCGAGGTGCTTCTCTTTTGCATAGGCAGCACCTGCCTGCGCGATCCTGCGCTTGCCAATGCTCCTGTCCGTGCTCATTGGCCGGCCTCCCAGATGGTCCGAGCTTCGGGGTGGTCGTTAAGCACGCGCGAGCGGACGTCGTCCCAGCGCTCGAGATTGGCCAGGATCTGCCCATCAAGGTTGGCGAGGACCATTTCGTTAGTGGTTTGCTCGCGTTCGAGGATGAGCGCCCGCAGCGTTTCCTCGCACCCTTGCTTGGCGCGCGAGGTCTCCAGGCGATGGTCACATGTGGTGCGACAGGCACCGGGATCTGGCGCCCCGCGTTCCTTTGTGCAGGGTCCGTACTGGCCGAGCCCTTTGGTGCAGATGACGCCCGGGCGGACCAGCGACCAGTAGCGACCGTTGAAGGTAAGAATTTCCGCAGTCTCTCGCAGCGAAGAGGTTTCGAAGACCTTCTCGCCGCGTTGCATTCCGGCTGCGGCGAGACCCGCCCGCAGGGGTGCTGCGGCAGGGCCACCAGCTTCGCCTTCGATGGTTTCGGCCAGAGCCTCTTCCGCCATGACGTAGGAGGTCTCTTTGGCGACCTTCATCGCGTCTTCGATGATGCGCGGATCGGACAGCATGTAGCGCAGGGTCATTTCGAGATCGCGGTGGCCGAAAAGGTCGAGCAGGACCTGCGGCGCACCGACCACGGAAAGAGCGACCAAGCGGGCAACGGTATGTCGCCAGCGGTGGACGTGGGCCCGGTCCGTGCCGGTAAGATTGGAAAGGCCGAGGTGATCGACAGCCAGCACGAGGGCTTCGGTTAGATTGAGCAGCCGTTGACCGAGCTTGTCGCCGTCGCCGAGAATGACCCAGAGGTGGTTCTGCCCGGCCGGGCGAACGTAGTGGCAGATATTCTGCTGCACCTCGATCGCCCGCACGGCGGCCGGATGCAAAGGCCAGTCTCGCTCCTTACCGCCGATCTGGTCGATCAGCTTGAAGGTAACGGAGTGGAGACGATTGTCCGACCCCTGCTTTTCAGTGTCTTGAGCCGCCTCGAGCTCGCTCGCACGAGCTCCGGTGCAGAAGTCGATCATCCCGAAGTTCATCGCCTGGACGGTGCTGACCATGCGGTTGATGTCACTGGCGTTGCGCGGCGGCCACGTGTTCGAAACCCCATCTCTGCGGGCGATCTCGAAGGGAAGGTGCGTGATTGGCCTGCCAGCTGCATCCACCCATCGAACGCGCTCAATGGCAGCGCCGCGCAACGCGATGACAGAAGGATGGGAGGTTGAGCGCCCGCGCGCCGCCTCGTTGGCCGTTATTTCGCGCAGTTCGGCCCAGAGCGGGATGAGCTGGCCAGCCAGGTTTGTATTGACCCAGAGCGCGCGGCGGATGAACTCGGTGACGAAGGTGTCCGAGAACGGCTGCCAGTTGCGCTGTTCGGTCTTCTCGACAGGTGCAGGCGCGGTCCGGCCATGCCGATTGGGCTCGATTGTCGGCTCATTGACCCCGTTGGTGGGCGCGCCGTCAGCATAAAGCCGTGGCCAGTCGGAGATGCGGCCGCGCGTCCCGGCATCAACGAGGATGCGGAGGAGCGCGCGCAGAGCCTTTCGTCGTCCCTTAGTCTTCGGCGCCAGGGCAGGAAAAACCTCTTGGAGGATATTGGTGATGGTGAAACCACCAAACACGGAGCCATCTTCCGTGGGCATGTTATTGAATTGCCACTCGGCAAGGCGTAGCAGCAGATTGGCAGCGTCAATCCAAGGGACCGGCTTATATTTCCTGACGCCGGTATCGGTCATCCGGGGAAGCCAAAGTGCTAACAGCGCGCGGCGGATTGACTCGTCGCGCTGCTCGGCCGCTACCGGATCGGTCGGCACGCCAGCGATGGAAGGCTTGACCGTCCGCTTTGACAGCCGGCTCACTGCCGTAGGTGGCACCCAATCCTCCGGGATGACGAGCTCTTCGTCTCCGAGCCGAGCGCCCTCGAAGATTTCGTACTCGCGCAATTCGGCCCACGGCTTTGCCGCGAGCTCGGAGTAGTTTCCGAGCGTCGGAAGGGTCTTGTTACGCCATTCGTAGGCGCGCTCCGCAGGATCAATAGATCGGATACGTATCATGCGCTCTGACCTCTCCCGTCTGGAGCTTGTGAGACCATTCCTGGATGGCGACTGCGACCTCGGCTTGATCGAAGCCCTTGAGCGTTTCCTCGATCGATGCGAGTTCGTCTTCCAGGCTGGATCCGCTCCACGCGATGTAGGGGATCGTGCGCTGGATGTGGATCAGTTCGGCGCAGGCACGGGCGAGGGGACCGAGGCTTTCCTTGAACACGACGCCATGCTGGCAGCCGGTGCAGCGCTGCACCCGGCAGAGAGCGCCGGCCTTGTGATCGGGCGCAACCCGGCGCGGCGGGTTTGTGGGATCGAGGCATCCGAGACCAAGTCGGGTCCGCTGCCTGAAGTCCTGAAGCCGCTGCTCCTGTTCACTGGTGATGGTCCCGTTGGCGACCAGAACGCGAAGACGCGTCGGATCGACCACGCGGCCAGCCGAGATTTCGGCAAAGGCGGCGTCCTGGACGTTTCGCACCTGCCCCTCGCTGTACGCGCGATAGCGCCGCGATTTCAAGTAGTGCTTGAGTGTGCGGGCGTTAGCGTGCTGGCTGGCAAGCTGGGTAAGCAAGACGTGGTAGCCGGACTGTACGTAAGCATAGCCAATCCAGGCGTCGCGCGCATCGGACGTCGTGATTTTCTCAAGCGACGGATAGCGTGTGACCAACCCATGGGCGGTGACGACGGTACGTGCGATCTCGCCGAGCTGAGCGGAATCTGTGCTGTTGAATGCAGAGACTTCCCCGATCTTGTTGACGGTGTGATACAGCCACGGGCTACGCACCAACGCTTCAAGCTCGACGATTTTACCCGACTTAGCGACAGACGGAGAAAGGGCGTTGTCCCTGCGCGCAAGCTCCAGCTTGTGATGGACGGTAGCGCGCAAGACACTCGTCTGTCTGATCATGTACTGGATGATCCGATAGGGGTGCCATTCTGGCTTCAGCATGGACAGAGTGAACTGATGCCGGTGCGCGCGCGCCTTGAAGGCGTGGATGACGGTAAATTGTTCGCTATGAGGATGCGCTTGGCACCAGGCATCGTCTTCACTGACGTCGATGCCGAGCGCGGTCGAGAGATTCCAGCCCGTTCCAAGGAGGAACAACCAAAGGAAAACAGCAGTATCCTGATAACTGGGGTAGAACCAACGAAGGTTGCCGACGACGCCTTCTCGGCCTCGTTCGCCCATGCCCGGCGCAAGATAGTCGGGCCCAAATCGGTCGCCTTGAACCATGCCCCAGTAGGCGCCCACGTTTTTCAATTCCCGTTTGTCGAGAAGGCGCTCTTGCGTCAGCTCCTTGATGATCCACGCTCGATTCTCGGGAAGGGTCCACTGGGCCGAAACACGCGTGTCCGTTCGAGGATCTCGTCCCGCTGCGGCCAACCGCTCTCCTTCTGCGAACATCTGCTTGATGCAGCGAGCCTCGTGTTTCAAGGCGTTGAAAAGGTGACGGACTGCGTCTTTGTCGATCGGCTCTGCCGCAGATAGGGGGTCAGCCGCGCGGGCTGGCCAAAACAACGGCGGCAAACCGCGAACACGGCGCAACGCATCAAGCCCTCCTTTTGCGCGCCGATATGGAAGAGAATTACCCGCGGCGATCCATTCCAGCATCATAGGTCCGTGAGCGTCGGTCACGTCGGCTATGCTGGTAATTGGAATACCGTGCTTGGCTTCGATTGCGTCGAAGAACCGGAAAACACTGCGGAAGGCATGTCTAGTTTGTTTCGACGCTTCGGGTTCAAGCCGTTCAATCCGAAGCAACTCTGCAATTTCTATGGCGAACAGTGGCCGCCCAACAAAATCTCCTGACCAGACATGCTTTGCATTTGACGATACGTTTTCCAACTTTCCGCCGATCCAGAACTCGCTCAGATCGACGTCGTACACCACTCCGCTTTGAGCCTTGATGGTGAGATTCATTAAACCAGAATTGAAGGGGACGATGTTCATCTGGATTAGATATCCTCGTCGCCTGCCAGAAAGCGATGCCAACCGTTGGCCATCTTCGTGAGATTGAGTGCGGTGGAAAGCCAATGCAGATAGATTTGGGTCGTGTCTTCGTCGACATGACCGAACTGCCGCTGCAGCATCTTCAGCCACTCAGCTCCACGGCTATGCACCCAGTTCACGCCCATGGCCGCCGCGGTCGATTTGTGCGCTCGCGCCTCCGTTTCGAGGGCGTATAGGACGAAGAAGCAGGCGAAGGCGTGCCGGCCCTTATGTGGCGACCACACCTTCGGGCGCGGGGTGACTTCGGCAAAACACTTGCTGATCGTGTGGCGAAGGATTGGCGTACCAATGTGCGCAGCCGCGTCGGAGACGAACAAATGGTCAGTGCGTCGATTGGTGCGCTTATAGAGACCGAAAACGTATTTGTTGCGAGGACCGTCGCTCCAGAGCCGGATCGTTCTTGCGAGATCGATCGGCACACGGATCGTCCTCGGTCGGCCGCCTTTGGTTCCGCGTGTCAGCTTCACTTCGACAAAGACATCGCCACGATAGGCTGCTTCATCGATTTTCTCGATCGTTGGCCAACCGGCGAGAGGAAACAGCTCGACTTCTCTGAGCCGGGCACCCGTCTCGAGGATGAAGCGACAAGCAAGATATTTCGCATAACCCCGCTGGGTCTTGACAGCCTCGAGCCACTCGCGAACCCCGTGGGGGTGGGGAAGCTTGAACGCATCGATACGGCTTTGACCATAAGGCTCCTTCAGCCTTCCGTGACGGACAGTCAAAGTCCGTACGCGGCCTGCGATCTGCTTTCTGTCTAAGATGAATGTTACCTTGAATTCGCTTCGTAGTCCTCGATGCGAGGCCCAGATCAAGAAGTGCGTAACGGCATCCGCTCTTCCGTTTGCCGTTGAGCGCTCGAGAGGTTTACCAGACTTGGACCAAGCGCCGGTATCTTGCTCGTCCTGGTAGCGGAGCACGTCATCGTAAGTCACGGTCTGCCAAGTTATCTTCCTAGTTTCGCACCAGGAAATCCAGTTGGCCAGCTTTTCGGCGATGGCGCTCAACGTGCGCGGACTCGGTCGGTCGTAGAACGTTGCGGATGGGTGCCAATCCAACTCGGCGCGCTCACGAAGGTAGCGATTGTACTCGCGGCAATAAACCTCATTGCTATCAAAGATGACAGGCACGTGGGCAACAGATGCGAAGCCGAGCTTCTCGATCTCGGTCTTATCGGGACAGAAAATCTTGACCATGAGTTCGCTTGGATAAAGCTCCGCCGTTCGTCGGAAAGGCTGTTCTCCGACGTTCGGCTCTAGTTTTGTTCTCTTAGAAATTCGGTTCCGAGCGCCTCGGCGCTCAAGGGCAAGTGGATCGAAGTCGTAGGCGCCGCGCTAGCGAAAGACCAGGTTGGGCCTCCTCAAGGGCGACGGTCTGAATTGTTAGTGCCTCATGGTCCTCCTTCGTCTGGGCTGCGTGGAAGGTGCCGGATGGCTTGGCAAGGCTCAAGCGGAGCGAGACCGGAGCCTCCGGACATCGTCCGGTGCGTCCCCATTGTTTCCACAGGTTTGTTTTATTGACTTGACACTCGCAATTCTTGCCGCGGAAACCGCGCCCTCGAAGTGCGCGCCGGCAATCTTCTTGTCATTTTGTCGCTTTATGCGCTTCTTTGGCTGCCCAGCTCGCCGCCTTGGCGATGAGTTCCCACACAGAAGTCCGGCGGTCGTGCCCGATGATGCGTCCGGTGCAGGCCCGAGACGCGGCCATCGCGATGGGGGTGTGACCTTCGGTGGCGCTGACCGAATATTCGCTAATATCTGCAAGATCGCTGACGTTTGCGATCACTGCCGTCGCGATGGGGCGCGCGACCGAGACATCTCCTCCGGGACAAATTTCGATTACTACCCGGAGCATCGTTTGCGTCCATCCAGCTGCGCACCGACGGTTGAAATCTCTCGAAGCGTGCTAGTCGTCTGAGGGGATGAATCCTCAGATCTAAGACCAAGGGCATCTGGCTGAACATCGACGAAGCAATCATATTCTCGGTCATACTGTCGACAGGACAGGATACAACTCTTCCCATCGATTAAGCCTCGGACGACTCGAATTGCCTCGGTTCGCCTGCTCGACGTAGCGAGCGTGCCCTTGCCGTGACCGGTGCAAGCGGTGGTGCGCCATCCTGCGCAGGTATACAAACGACCGGCAAATCCGCACACTTCGCAAGTTCTCGCAGATTCAACATATGCTTGCTCGGTGGCACGCTCCACGCCGGTTCTTGCGTGAGCCGAGAGCGAACCTTCCCAAAAAATGTTTAGTACGCCGTACCTCTGCCTGATCATTATGATCTTAAGCCTGTCGCCGGTTTTGAGAGCTTCACGGATATCGACGCAGGCTTGTTCAATTAAGTGACTCCAACCGCTCCCGCATTCGGGCAAGCCGCGAGGCACGTCGAACAACTCTGGGTAAGACGACGCAATCTGAAATCGCCAGTCGTCGCGCCCACCGAGTTCCAAATGTGGGTCAACCACGGCGCAATTGATGGGCATGAGCGCGGCGTCTTTCATGCTGGTATCTCGACTATCAAGTTAGGATTGAATTGAGATCCTTCGACGGGATTGCAGATCACCCGTGTGCGACCGTATCGGCCGTCAAAGGGCACGTGGACATGACCGCAGACCCAGAGGTTTGGTTGCAAATGTGGCGGAATGGCTGGGAGAACATCAGAAGCGTAGAACGCCGGCGCCCACCATGCCGTAGCTCCTTGATATCTGTCGGCGCAGTCGGCGAGGGGAGGATGATGGGTTACCACGATGGTGGGGCCATCGTGAAAACGAACAAGTTCGTCGAATAGAATTGCCTTCTCTCGTGCGTGCTCTGCGACAGCATCGTACGGAGTCCAGAAGCCGCGTTTCGTTTTGATTGCACCAAATTCTGGAGGCCGTGTCTTAGGATGACTGGCCTCGGCTCGGGCCTTGGCGGTCCACTCAAGATCATTCGTGGCGTTCATCCAACGTCCTGCTTGCATCCAATCGGTCCAGAGAGTGACCCCGATGAAGCGAACCTGATTGATCTCGCAAACAGGATTGTCCGCGTTTAGGACGAAGACCAACTCATCCTTTGCTTCGGCATTCTGGCGGTCTGCTTCGCGTCGCATCAGCTCCTGAACGTCGGATGTAGTTCGCTCGATCGCGCCCGTGGCGTAATAATCGTGGTTTCCCGCTACGATGATCGCCGGTTTTCCGCGAGCGAGAGCCGCAACGCTCTGAATTCCTTTTTCGGGTTGGCCCTCCCAAACATCACCTGCGCAGATCAATACGTCGAAGGATTCGCTGAGCGGCGGTATCTCTGCCAAACCTCGACGTTCTAAGTGGATATCTGAGATCGCCAGCACTTCCATTGAACGTTTCCTGCACGGGTGCTTGACGTGCCCGCACACAAATGAAGGATTCGAGTGCGCTCGTGTGAATCAGTGTCAACTACACTGGACAATTGATCGCATATTGAGCGTCTCGTCAAATCCCTCTTGTCGCCATGGGTCAATGCCGCCTCGCAATCAAAGCAAGCAGTTCGACGCGAAATCAGCCGAAGAAATTGGCCAGCGCGTCCGAATTGTTATGGGAAAAGAAACAGTTACCAGTTTCGCTAAACGTCTTGGCGTTTCCCGGCAATGGCTTTATGACATCTTGAACGGACGGGTGCATCGCGAAGCATCTGTCGCGACGCTGTCAAGTATAAGCGACATTGTGGGCTATAGCCTGGAGTGGCTGGTGACGGGGAAGGGGATGCCCAATGATCTGTGGGCTGAAAAGACAGCGCTGGTTCGCCGGGCGACGCCCAAGCCGGGCGCTCGGGGTCGGATCAAACTGGAAAGTACGGACGAACTGGTATTGGTTCCCAATACCTTCTTACGGGGCATTGAGGGCCACATTGCAGAGCTAGTTGTGGTTGGAGGCGAGACAGTCGAGTTGAGCGCAATGGTCGGCGCTTCCGATGAAATGCTCGTCGATCGTAGCGACCAAAAACTCGTAGATAAGGGCCTTTTCCTAGTCCAATTGGAAAAGCGCCTTCTGGCTTGTCGAGCGATTAAGACGCGTTCGGTATGGCATCTTAGCGCAACTGAGAATATTGGCCCTGATACGCTAGTCGACGACAAAAGCGTATTGGGACGAATTAGGCTTATTTGGAAGCGACTTTGATTTCGTTGTCCTGATCAGATGCGCGTCCCTCGGCGAGACTGTATTTGAACAGGATGGGCAGTCTTTTTGATTTCACTGCCCACAACTGCTGTCAGACGGTGCTAGTACAATGCAGGTAAAACACTGTGTGATAACGAAATCGTCATGTTTATCAGCCTGTTAAGCGGCGCAATGCGCGTGGAGGATCAGCGTGCGAGAAGCGCCGCCGTCACATGGCGGACGTGCCCCTTACATCTTCTTAACGAGCATTAGCAGTCGCTCTTCCTCTGACGGCAGGCGATTTCGCCGACGTCAGGGGTCCCGGTCTGGACCGGCCACGCAGTTCATGATGCGCGAAGCGCAGCACACCAAGAAGCCGATCGCGCAGACAGATTATTCGGAGTTCGAGATAAGCTTCGCGCCCGCCGTTTCCGAGTACATCGCCTTCGCCATGGCCGTTGAAACGGACTTGCTGACGGTTAAGAGCGAGATCGACATAGGGGACTTCAGTCTGCGGCGATTCTTCAACTCGTTGAACTTCAACCGGATCAAGACCGACAACGACGGGTTGGCGCGCGAAGAGGATTTCCAGGCGCTGCTTGGCAGCGAGCTGGACCACGTTGCAGACGGGCGCTAAGCGGTAACGCTTGAGTCCGTCCTCCCAGAGGAAACGCACCGAATGTTCTGTGCCAGGTCAACTCGTTAGGAGGACTTCCGCGTGGCCAAGAATGCGGTCAAGACCGCGGGTGACGACGCACGAGCAAAGTATGCCGACAACGAGGGAAACACCTGGAGTGGACGAGGTCGACAACCCAAGTGGATCAAGGCGGCTCTGGCGGCAGGAAATTTGGTGTATCGACGATCTTGCCAGCACGAAGGGAGATAGTGGCACCAAGACGCGCGCGATGAACATAATCACGAACTACGGGAGCGCGCCGGACGGTGTTATCGCATTTGGTACCGGCGGATATCCGGGCGATGTTTCGAATGACGGGTGCGCTACGATAGGCGGCACGATCTTCATCCATGATGCATCAAACGGTGCCTCAGGCAGCTGGACTTGGCCTGGACATATGGATGCGCTCATTCCGAGCAAAACTCCTGCCTCATTCTTTTCGAGCGTGGCCGCCGATCAGAAAACGTTGGACGCAATCAAACTTGAAATGATCAAACCGAAAAATAACCCCGCAAACGTTCTTCAGCTCATTATTGCTCCTGATGCTGTTGCCGTCAGCTCGGTTAACGAACCCCCTCCCTACTGCGACGCCGACAAAAACTCGATAGCGAAAGCACAACAGGCGGGAGCCACGAATGTGACCTCTGTAGAAACGACGCACGGGGTCATACGCTCCATGTGGGATGCACCGTTCATGTACGTCACGGCCATCCCGAACCGAGTATGCTATTTCGAGGAGGAGGCGCGGAACGTTTATGCTCAGGAGTTTCCCTCTTCGCACAATGCCGGAATAGCGTTGAAATACGTGATCCCGTCATTCGTCAGAACCATCGTGCAGTAGTTCTGGGTCTCGAAGCTGATGTCGGCTTCCAGCCATAACGCTCCCAATGAAGATGGCAACAATACGGTCGGCGTCCGTTCGGTGCTCCATCAGGTTTCACTTGGGACATATGTCGGTTGGAATGCGACGACGGCCGAACGCGCTGCGCTTGCCGAAAAGATCTGCGGGAAGTCGCTTCACAAATCAAGCAGTCGACGGGGAATCTTCCTTTGCGCCCCTTGCCACGATCTTGAGTGATCCGTTCGGAAGCGGACGCTGTAGGGCGTTGGCTTGCTCCCAAGGTGCGCTCAACCACACATCGACTTCGGCAGGAGTCGTCAGAATGACCGGCATCGCCTTGGGATGGATGTCGTACACCTCGGCGTTCGCATCTGTGGTCAGGAACGCAAAAAGATCATTCGTGGTCTCGCCTTCCTTGACCTTCCGCACCGATGTCCAGTTCGTCCAAAGGCCGGCGAAGCAGGCGAGGGGGCGCCTCTCGTCCAGCGCGAACCAAATATCTCCGCCGGCCTCCTTGTTGAACTCGCTGAACGATGTGAACGGTGCGATGCAGCGGTGTTCCGTGCCGTACCAGCGGCTCCAGTGTTTGCTGTTCAATCGACGGATGTTTGTGGTGCCGCTATCGGGCTCCATCCGGAGCAGCTCCTTGAAGTCGACCGTCTCGCCCTTGGCTTCAAGCTTCTGCGCTCGCTTCTTGGTGGCTTGCAACAGGGCGCTCTGCGACGACGGCATGCCCCATCGCGCCATCACGATCTCGCGTCCATCGGTCCCGTTGCGTACGATGGGCGCAGAATAGTCCGGAAAGATCCCCGGCATCGACGGCAGGTTTCCGACGCGGCTGTTCAGCGTCCCGAACAAGCGGCGGATCGCGTCTACGTTTTTGGTCATCGAATAGAGATTGCACACAATCAGGTCTCCGGAACGGCCTGGCGGGAGCGCGATGCCAGCTGCAGAAGGGTAGCTGAAGGCCGGCGACCCGCCTTGCTACATTTGCTGCAGCGGAGGCGGCTCGCCAAGTCATGGACGAATGTGGTCGGTGGATGGCGCAGCGCCGCCAGATCGACGTCTCGCCGGGTCTTGCACCGCGAGCACTCGATCTCAAGCCAGGCGTAACCGCCGTTGATGGCCTGATCGACGGTCGGCGATGGGGCGATCGGTCCTCCGTCGGCCCACATTCTCTCATTCCACGATTCGCAGAGCAGCTTGTCGGCCTGTCGAATGAGGATCTCGCCCTTGGCGCGGGCTTCGGCAGACTGGCCAGCGAGAATCGTCGTCATCATGCGCGCCCGCCCCAATTCCTTGGTGAGCGCCTTGCGGTCGCCGCCGCTGAGCGGCGTCGGGTGATGCTTCGGTGCCATGGCAGCATCCAGTTCCGGCCGTGTCGGCGACTACTCGAACGCAGGCCAGCAGCCGTCTTCCTCGTGGCGCCCGGTCCGCTGCGTGCAGGTCTGGTCCAAGAGTCGTCGCCCGACATCCTTCCAGAGCACCTCCCGACCATAGAGGCGGACGGCATCGACCTTCTGAATCTCGACGATCCTGGCGCAGCGCCGGCATCCCACCCTCAGAATATGTTGAGGAATTTGGCTCAGCCGCAGCGCCCCTCCGGAGGGGCCCGACCTGCTCTCCGCGCGAGGGTCGTCCAGAAGCGCCTGCCAGTATTCCGGCGGCAGATCAGCTTCCGGAGCCAATCCGGGCTCCCGAGGCACATTTCTGCCGACGAGAGCGGCCATCTTATCCATCTCCTTCGGGTTTGGCATGCGCCAGCTCGCGGGTCGATCTGTCATGCCTCACTAGAACATAACAGGAACAAAAGAGTCGATAGCCGGCGTGAAAAATATCCTCTTGGGGGCCCGTCCATGCTGTCGGAACCATGCCCTACCGTTCGTCTTGAATCCGAGCCGTCCCGAACTGGAGTTCTGCGTACCATGGCCCCGCGCGCCAACTGGAAAGGCTTCTTGCGTCTGTCGCTCGTCACCTGTCCGGTGGCTCTCTACCCGGCGACATCGGAATCCGAAAAGATCTCGTTCAATCAGCTCAATCGAGCGACCGGTCACCGGATCAAGTACGTGAAGGTCGACGCCGATACCGGTGACGAGGTGGCGAACGAGGACATCGTTAAGGGCTACGAACTCGACAAAGGACAGTACATCGAGGTTACCAAGGAGGAGCTCGAGGAGCTGGCGCTGGAATCGACGAGGACCATCGAGATCGACGAATTCGTCGACAAGTCCGACATCGACCCGCGCTACCTGATCCGTCCGTACTACCTGCGTCCCGACGGCAAGGTCGGTCACGACGCCTTCGCGGTGATCAGGGAGACCATCCGGGAGATGGACAAGGTGGCGATCGGCCGCGTGGTTCTCACCAACCGCGAGCACATTATCGCGCTCGAGCCGTTGGAGAAGGGTCTCGTCGGTACGCTGCTGCGCTACCCCTACGAGGTCCGCTCTGAGCAGGAGTACTTCGACGAGATCCAGGACGTCAAAGTCACCAAGGACATGCTCGATCTCGCAAGGCACATCGTCAACCAGAAGACGGGCACGTTCGACCCCGGGAAATTCGAGGATCACTACGAGACTGCGCTGGTCGACCTGATCAACCAGAAGCGCGCAGGCAAGACCATCCGCCCGAAGGAGCGGCCCAAAGGCGAAAACGTGGTCGATCTGATGGAGGCGCTGCGGCAGAGCGTCGGTCGGGAGGCTGCGCCGGCGACGGCAGCAAAGCCCGCCAAGAAGCCGCGCAAGGCGGCGGCGGGCCAGAAAGAGATGTTGATGCCGATCCAAGGCAAGAAGCCGGCGAAGGAAGCAGCGGCGAAGAAACCCGCGACGGGCCAGCGGCGGAAGTCGGCTTAGGCGGTTGATGTCCGGGTCGCCGGCGGTGCATCAGGAAGACGCGGCCCAACGCGCGATAGGGTGCTTCGACCGGACGCTTCGATGACCTTCACGATCGGCATCATCTCGGATACGCACGGCCTGCTTAGGCCGGAGGCCCTCCGCATGTTGGCCCATGTCGACCACATCATTCACGGCGGCGACATCGGCGATCCCGAGATCATCACCGCGCTACGGAGAATTGCCCCCGTCACGGCGATCAGAGGAAACGTGGATACGGGCGAGTGGGCCGCCGAATTTGCCGAAACCGAGTTCGTGCGGCTCGCCGGACGGCTGTTCTACATTCTGCACGACCTCAACACCCTGCAGGTCGATCCCGTAGCTGAGGGCATCGATGTCATTGTTTCCGGCCACTCCCACGTGCCGAAGATCAGCACCGTCGACGGCTTGCTCTACCTGAATCCCGGCAGTGCCGGGCGCCGACGCTTCAAGCTACCGATCACGCTTGCGCACCTCGAAATCACGCCCGACGGCCTGAAACCGATCATCCACGATCTTGAAGTTGGATATTCTGCTCTGCGGTGGCGACAAGCGGACCCAGAACAAGGACATCGGGACCGCCAAGCGGATGGCGAAGGAAGTTTGATATGCCCCTTAAGACAACCAAGTTCGACGTTCAGGACTACCTGAAGACACCGGATCAGCAGGCCGCCTATCTAGAAGCAGCGCTTGAGAGCGATGACCCTTTGTTCATTGCTGCCGCTATCGGCGATTTAGCTAAAGCCCGGGGAGTTTCGAAGTTCTCCCGCGAGACTGGACTGAGCCGTGAGGCGATCTACAGGACATTTCGCGCGGGCGGCAATCCAACGCTCGATACACTGACCAAGGCGACGGGCGTTCTTGGCTACAAGCTAACTCTTGCGCCGAAAAATCGGATCGTTCGCGCGTCGGCAATTGGCCGACTGAGCGGTCAGCGCGCTACCGTCGGCAAGTTAAAGAAGCGCCCTTGAGCGGAGATGCGGTGGGAAGGTCGGCTGAGCGGCCAGGAAGCGCTCGAGCGAGCTTTCCCAGCCGTCTGCGACGGGCGTGAAGGATAGGTCGTCTTGGGCTGCTGCCCGGCGCCGCGGCCACTCGCGGCGACGGCAGACTCCGATTGAAGCAGAAAGACTCAGATCGAACGAGAAACGACAGATCTGGGACCGAGCCAAGCCGTGCGTCGTTCGCATAAGGTTATAGTTACGCGAATTGCCGCCGCCGCAAGAATGCGTCCGAATGCCTGTAAGTTTTTGAAAAGACGTTCGAAAATGGGATCGCACTGTGTTTTGCCTGCAGAATGCTAGGAAGTTGCCGTGTCGGCGCGCAGCGGGTTGCTTGTCCTGTCGGCGAGAGCATCCTTGTTCATCGCATCGGCCTCGGGATGAGAGGTTGAATTTCTTCGGCAGCACGCACCGCGGGTTCAACGGACTTCGTCCATCCCAGTTCGCGGGCGATTTCGAGTACCAAATTTAGATCGCCGCCGGCTGCGGCGTAGTCCTTGAGTGTTTTCATGGCCGGCTCGTCGCCGAGCTTTGTACGGTAGCGCAGCATGTCGACGACGGTGCGGGCTGGACTTGTGATCCTCACTGGCACGCCCGCGATCTCTACAGTATCGACGCCGATGCTGCGGGCGGCTTCACTCCAATGCACCAGTCTGACGGGATCGCGCGCGGCGCCGACCACCTTCATGGTTTTATTCCCGACGGCGTAGAAGATCGCGTCGGGATTTTCGTCCGAAAGACGGTGATACAGAGCGGCCGAGCTCAAGCAGACGACGCCACCAGGATTGAGGAGGGTTGTCGCTGCGAATCCAGCGCCTTCGGGTAAATCGGCATTTGGAGCCATGTAGATACCGCGGGCATAGAGGACTGCCGATCGGGCCTCTACGGCTCTGGCTAGGGTTTGCGGATGCACGCCGGCAGCGACGATGTCGGACCGCACGCGCAGTCGATTGCCGCTTAGCAGGCCAGCAAGGATTTCGGCGGAGGACTTTGAAGGCGCTTCGCGGTTCTGAGGCATGGAGATGACCATGTGACTTTGAACAAGAAAATGTTATATTATCTTGTGGAAAATCACAATGGCCGATTTAGTTGTCGCCCGGAGGCGGCTCCTCCAGCGCCGTCTGGGTTCCGATTTTGCGCGAGTTGCCCGCGCGGGGGCGTTGGGAAACCGAAGTTGGAGTTCGCGGCCTCGACCGTTGCCCAACGTGGGCTTTTGCTCAGCGAAAAGAGCGTATCTTCTTAGAGCCGCGACACGTACGACAATTGCTCGCGATACGACACTCCGATTTCCTGGTGGGCCAAGCTGGAAGTGGGGGTCAAAGACGGAAACCTTCGGAATCTCCACGGAAAAGAAGAGCGTGACCGACACCATCCCTGCCGTACCGCTTTTCAATGCGCGCTAAGTCAGGGTTTCCTCCTCGCAACGGCTGGAGACGACGACGGCGATAGCGCGCGACCGAGAGCGCTAGTTTCTCGGTCTCGCACCGGATGATGCGGCCAAGCGCGTCGCATGCGACGCTCCAGCTTCCATCTCGGTTGATGTAGTACGCGGCCCAGTAGCCGACGCAAGGTTTAGCTTGGGTAGTCATTTGCTGCTCAGTTGAGTGCTGTCAGCGATCCTGCTCGACATCTTTCGAAGATCGCCTTGGTTGCCCCACGTCGGCGGTGAATGGCACTGCGCGCTCCTTTCTTGACCGTTGGACCCGATCGGAGGGTGATATCTCCCTTGGTCAGCGCTGCATTTTGCGATAATTTCGGTAGGTGCCATCACATTCTCATTCAAATTGGCCATGATCACGAGCGATCCTGCGAGGACTAGGTTCGGTGACCTGGAAAGTCTGCATGAGGTGATCATTCATACTCCACATCGGTTCGGACCTTTCCGCGGAACACCCAATACGACCAGCTCGAATAGGTCAGAATGACAGGAATCAGGAATAACGTTCCGACCAGAAGGAAAGCCTGCGTGCGCGGCGACGAGGCAGCCTCCCATAGCGTCAACTGGTAGGGCACGATCATCGGATACAGGCTGATGGCCATGCCGATGTAGGTCAGGACGAAGAGCCCGATCGCAGCGAAAAATGGCGTCGCCTCGGCCTTGCGGTTGAGTGATCGCCATGTCCAAAGCGCAGTCACGCCGGATAGCACGGGCACCGGCAAAAACAGCGCGGTGTTAGGCCAGGAAAACCAGCGCGCCGCTACTGCGGGGTTCATGATTGGTGTCCAGATGCTCACGATGACGATCGCGGCCACGACACCGATGAGGCAGACGCGGCCTTGCCATCGTGCCTTGGCCTGAATGTCACCCTCGGTTTTCAGGATAAGCCAGCCGGCGCCGAGAAGGCCGTAGCCGAACATCAAGGCGACCCCGGTCAGAACGGAGAATGGCGTGAGAAACGCAAATGACGTTCCCGCGAATTGGCCTTCGTGAATCGGAAACCCCTGGACGAATGCGCCAAGCACGACGCCTTGCGCGAACGTGGCGATGGCGGATCCGTAGCAGAATGCGCGGTCCCAGAACGTCTTGTTTTCAGCGTCGCGAAACCGGAATTCGAATGCGACGCCCCGGAACACCAGTCCAAGCAGCATGACCAGAATAGGGAAATACACCGCCCGAATGATGATCGCGAAGGCGGTGGGGAATGCCGCGAGAAGGCCGAGGCTGCCAAGCACCAGCCAGGTCTCGTTGCCATCCCAGATGGGCGCAATCGAGTTCATGATGGCGTTGCGGGAGCGCTTGTCGGGTGCCAGGCCATAGAGCATCCCGACGCCGAGATCGAAGCCATCGAGCAGCACGTAGAAGAACACGGCCGCTGCCAGGATCACCGTCCAGATCGGAACCAAATCGAGCACCTGGGTCATCATACATCTCCCCTCACGATGCTGATCGCAGGGGCAAGGCCTTGCGCCGCAGGGCTACCAGCCTCGATGGCCGAAGCCGCTTCACTGAGCTCGATCGGGCCTTTGCGAACGAGCCGAGCGATCAGCATGACGCCGCAGGGATAGATCAGCAGATACGCCGCCATGTAGGCGAGGAGCGACAGCGTCACGTCGGAGTTCGTCAAGGACGGCGACACCGAGGCTGTCGTGCGCAAGAGCCCGTAGACCGTCCAGGGTTGCCGGCCGACCTCGGTCACGAACCATCCGGCGAGGACCGCGATGAAGCCGAGTGGAATCGCGCACTGACATGCCAACAGGTACAGCCGCGTGTCGTAGAGTTGCCCACGCCAGCGCAACCACCCGCCCAGAAGCACGAGTGCCAGCATCAGGCCAGCGCATCCAACCATCGCACGGAAGGCAAAGAAGGGGATCGCGACCGGCGGACGCTGATCGGCGGGAAAGTCTTTCAGACCCTTCACCTCGCCATGGAGGTCGTGGGTCAGGATCAGGCTTCCGAGCCAGGGAATTTCGATAGCGAACTTGTTTTGCTCGGCCTCGTCGTCCGGGATTGCAAAGAGCGTCAGCGGCACGCCCTTGGCGGTTTCCCAACGGGATTCAATCGCCGCCAGTTTCGCAGGCTGATGTTTGCGGGTGTTGAGGCCGTGCATATCGCCGATCACCATCTGTAGCGGCACCAAGACGGTCAGCATCCACAGCGCCATCGACATCATGGTGCGCGCTTCCTGCACCGATCGATTGCGCCTCAACAGGTATGCGCCAACACCGAGGATGACGAATCCGGTTGTTGTGAAGAATGCGACCGCAGTGTGCGCGAGCCGATAAGGAAATGACGGATTAAAAATCACTTCGATCCAGTCTTTCGGAATAAACTGGCCATTGATGATCTCATAGCCGGCCGGCGTCTGCATCCAGCTGTTGGCGGACAGGATCCAGAACGTGGAAAACAACGTTGCGATCGCCACCATGAGGGCCGCGAAGAAGTGCGCCCACGGCGGCACCAGCTTGCGGCCGAACAGCAGGACGCCGAGGAAACCGGCTTCCAGGAAGAAAGCAGTAAGGCCCTCATATGCAAATAGCGGCGAGAGGACGTCGCCAGCGGCGGATGCGTAGCGGCTCCAGTTCGTGCCGAACTGGAACGGCATGACGAGCCCGGTCACGACACCCATGCCGAATGCGATGGCGAAGATCTTGGTCCAGAACGTCGAGATGCGGACATAAACTTCGCGTCCAGTCGCGAGACTCAATCCCTCGACGACGGCGATGAAGGATGCGGCTCCGACGGTGAATGCTGGCATTAGAATGTGCCAGGCGATGACCCAGGCGAACTGGATACGTGATAACAGAACTGGATCGAAGTGCATCGCTGAACCTCTTGTGTGTTTCGGTAATGTAGAGAGCATCCGAAGAGGCTCTCAAAGCCGTCCGCAGCATGTAGGCTGGTTGAAAATAGACGGCGCAGTTCAGATGCAGCAGTAAATGCTGCCGAATACCGACAAATCTTTCAAAATCGGCGAATCCTGGTACGGCGCCGGAATCATCTCCGTTGAGCACATGCTCAGGGGTCATTGAGCGCATGCAATTCAGCCCGGCATTCCTCGCTGAACGCCCGCAGCGGATTGATGGCGTGGCTGCGCAAAAGATCGCGTAAATCCGAAAAGGTTTTGTTGGGGACAGGATAGGTATTGAGGATCAGAAGGACGACAGCTTCGGCCTTTTCGATCACAGCGGAACTCGATACGATGCGCATCTGACTGACGAGCGCGAAGACGCTAACCAGTGCGGAGACTTCCGCGTGATCGTGGACCAGCGCGTCGGCATAGAGCTTCGATGTCTCGGCGATGAATTGCTTGTATAATTCTTGCCGTCTGGACTTTTCCCCAGATAGCCGATTGGCGCGATCCTGGCGGTACTGGGTGAGCCATGCCGACGTAAACGTAGTGAGGCTTCCGATCGCTGAGCCTGCCAGCGCTGCGATTGCAGTATTCATATCGAGTGCTTCCGCTCAACGATTGGGCTCGTTGAAACAGCGCTCAGAAGCTTGGATATCGATCGCGAACTGCTCCGGCCCTTGAAAAGCGACCAACGCCATTCGGAGTCGCATCCCGGCGTACCCGAACTTGCCATGATACAATTCGCGGGCTTGCTCGTCGCTAAGGCCGCGCTGAGCGGCCTTACCATGGCTACGAAGGCCGCCAAGCACAGCGCCCCGATGGCAAACGTGACGAGGCATAATACGTGTTTCATATTACCTCCAATTCCAAGAAAACTGCTGGAGAAGTCGCTCACTTCTTCGACCCGAGTGCCGCGAGCACGGCAGCCGGACGAATTGGAAGATGACGCAAGCGAATCCCGGTGGCGGCAAAAATGGCATTGCCGATGGCAGGCGCCACGACAGTCGTGCCTGGCTCGCCCAGACCGACCGGAGCCTCGGTGCTCTCGATGAATTCGATGTCGAGCTCCGGCACGTCACCGATGCGCAGCGGCGTGTAGCTGTGGAAATTAGTGTCCTTCACTTGGCCTTTGTGGAATTCGGTTCCCTCGTGAAGCGCCATGCTCAGACCCCACAGAGCGCCGCCTTCGACTTGCGCGAGCGCACCGTCTGGATGGATGAGGGTGCCCGCATCGACGACGATGGTGAGCTTTTCGACCGAAACCGCGCCGCTGCCGCGGTCGATACGAACGCGCGCAACGCAAGCGGTCCATGTTGGCATCGAACGTGCCTGACCGAAGGTGGTGGCGACACCAAGTCCAGTGCCCGTCGGCATGGCGGCACCCCATCCGGCCTTCTCCGCCGCTCGCCTGAGCACGGCGGCCTGGCGCTTCGCTCCGCCTGTTGCGTTGGGCGACGCCCCGGCGTTTCGGCCGGCTCCATCCAGCAATCCGATGCGGAATGCCACGGCGTCTGCGCCAACCATCCGCGCCGCCTCATCCATGAAACTCTCGACCGCCCAGTTGGTCCAGCCGGGGCTCACCGCTCGCAGATAGCCGGGACGAAACGCGGTGTTAGCAAGGTCATTGGAGAGAGCGCGGACGCGCTGCGCACCCACGCTGTACCAGTGGTCGGCGCCGTCGATGGCAAATGGATCGTAGGGGGTTCCATCAGGTGTCTTCGGCATGTTGGCCGGTGCAACATAGACGCCAGTCGGCCAGCCGGCTGACGCATGATGCTCCATCCCTGTCACTTTGCCCTGCTGATCGAATGCCAGCCGCAGCGTCTGGATCGACGGCGATCGAAATGAGTCGAAACGCATGTCGTCCGGACGCGTCAGCACTAGCTTCACGGGCTTGCCAAGTACCTTGGCGACCAACGCGGCGGGGACAGCATAATCGGTATTGAGCCGGCGCCCGAATGCTCCGCCCATCGGATAGGTGCGCATGATAATGCGGTCCTGTGGCAGGCCGAGAGCCTGAGCAAGCACTGGCAATATCGTGCTCTGGGCCTGGCTGCCGGTATGGATCTCGAAGTGACCGTCCTTTTCGAAGGCGAGGGCATTGACCGGCTCGAGTTGGGCATGAAGCACACTGCGGGTGGTGTACGTCCGCTCGAGCGTTGATACGGCGGCGCGGAAAGCCGAATCGACGTCGGGGTCGTCAACCACAAGCGCGCCGCCGCGTGGCACAGCGATCTGCCTTGCGCCGTAGTCGAGGATATCTTGCTCCGAGACCTGCGCAGCAACGCCCGCAGTCCAGTCGACCTTGACAAGGTCGGCGGCGCGGATCGCCGCGGGATAGGATGTCGCGCACACGACGACCCAACCGGGCACCGTGTTGGAGGGATCCTCAAGCACCAGGCTCGCAAGGTATCCCTTGACTCGCTTCGCCGCCGAGTCATCGACGGTGCGGACCACTGAACCGTATCGCGTCGGTGGAATTTTTGGCCGGGCATAGACCATGCCCGGGACCGCAGCATCAATGCCGTAACGCGCCGTGCCATTGATCTTCGCCGGGATGTCCAGCGCATCGGCCTTTTTCCCGATCAGCTGCCGCGTCGAGGGCGACTTGATCGGCAGTCTCGCGAGTTCTTCCGGCGTGAACTTGCGTGCCGGCTCCCCGCGACCGATAATCTCTCCGTAGGAGATGGATCGATTTGCGGCGAACACCGCGCCTTGGCGCGCGACGCATTGCGATGGGCTCACCCCGAGCAGCTTTGCGCCGGCCTCGACAAGGGCGATGCGGCCGGCGGCACCTGCACGGCTGTAGGTCGGGAAATCGAGCCACACCGACTTGCTGCCGCCCGTGACCATGACGCCCCATTTCGGATCGGCGTCGACCATGGAAATGCGCACGTTGCTCCATTCGAGTTCGAGTTCGTCCGCGAGGATGCGCGCGATGGCCGTGCCAATGTGCTGGCCCATTTCGGCGCGGGCGATGTTCACGGTCACGATGCCGTCGCGGTCGACGCTGTACCAAATGGTGGGCTCGAAGAGGGCCGGCCGCTGCGCCGTGGCCGTTTCCGGCGCGAAAGCGAAGGTCGCGGCCGTGCCGGCTATGCCGATCAAAAACATGCGGCGCGAAAGCGCACTCTGATTGTTGGGCTTAGCCATCGCGGGCAACCTTTCTTGACTGGGCTGCGGCCTGCTTGATTGCGTCGCGGATGCGGACATAGGTCATGCAACGGCACAGATTCCCGGCCATGACCGCATCGATGTCCTGATCGGTCGGAGACGGAAAGTCTTTGATGAGCGACGCCGCCTGCATGATCTGGCCCGACTGGCAGTAACCGCATTGAGGAACCTGAAGGTCGGCCCAGGCCTCTTGCACTGGATGGCGCCCCTCGGGATCGAGACCCTCGATGGTGGTGATCTTGGCGCCGGCTACGCTGGCAAGCGGCGTGATGCACGAGCGCGTGGGTCGGCCGCCGACGTGGACCGTGCAGGCGCCGCACATCCCGATTCCGCAGCCGAACTTTGTACCGGTGAGACCGATGTCGTCGCGGATCACCCACAACAGGGGCGTATCCTCCTCGGCGTCGACCGTCACCGCGCGTCCATTGATATGAAATGTGGTCATGTCCGGTCTCCGATGGGTCAATTGGCCTTGCTGTTGTGCCGGCGGATCTCTGCGATCTTTGCCGCGAGGTCTGGCCAGGGCGGTAGGCTCGTGCGCGTCCGTCGCAGGTACGCGGCGATGCGGGCAATGTCGGCATCGCTGAGTGCGCTGGCGAAAGCAGGCATGACGACGCCTGGCGTTCCCGCTTCGGAGCTGATGCCTTGCAGGATGACCTGGATCAGATTGCTCGGTTCGGGCAGATGTGCGGCGCTGTTGAGGGCGAGATCAGGTCGAGCGGCAAGCGGTGCGTTGGTTGCGTTATAGTGACAGGACGCGCAAGCTGCGGTGTAGAGCTGCGCGTCGGGATCGAAGGGCGAGCCCTGCTTGGCTACTGCGCTGGACATCGCAAGGCTTACTGCGCCAGAAACGTAGGGGAGCCGGTCCGCCGCCTTGTCGAGATCGGCAAAATAAGTCGCGAGCGCGCGGATGTCGGAGTCAGGCAGTGCACCGAGCCCCTGTACGACAGGGAACATCGGGCCGGCGGCGGTTCCATGCAGCTTGCTCGTGCCGGTGCGCAGGTAGTCGTAGAGTTCTTCATACGTCCAGGGTGCCGGCGCAGGATTTGCCGCCGTCAATGGCGGCGCGACCCAGTTGTCGATCACCGCTCCGCCGTAAGCGTTACCGGAGATTTCCGCTCCCAGCAGATTGCGCGGTGTATGGCAGGCGCCGCAGTGACTCAGGCCGAGCGCGAGATAGGCGCCGCGATTCCACTCCGCACTCTTTTCTGCATCCGGCTTGAAGCGGCCCGGCGCGAAGAACAGCAACTTCCATCCTGCCTGCAGGTAGCGGATGTTGAACGGAAACGGGATGCCGTTCGCCTTCCGCGGGGCACGAACCGGGGTTCTGCTCATGAAGTAGGCGTAGAGCGCGCGCACGTCATCGTCAGAGAGTTTTGTGAAATGGTCGTAGGAGAACACCGGAAGGAGATGCGCCCCGTCGCGCGAGACGCCTTCATGCATGGCGCGTCTGAAGGCCGTCTCCGACCAGCTGCCGATGCCGGTCTCCGGATCGGGCGTAATGTTGGTCGAATAGATCGCGCCGAACGGAGTTTCCATCGCATAACCGCCGGCGAATTTCTCGCCACCTTTTGCGGTGTGACACGCCGCGCAATAGCCGCCGCCTGCCAGTGCTTCGCCCCTGGCGACCAGTTCCGGTGCGAAGCTGCCCGCAGTCGGCCGCGCCACCGGAGCGATGGCCGGCCGCCATGCCAGCGCGGCAAATCCCGCGAGCCCGAGACATCCGAGCGCGACGATCGTGATCAGCAGCTTTTTAAACACGGCGACCTCCTAGAGCCTTTCCTTCGTCAGGCCGCGCGCTCGGTCTCGCGTCCGGCAGAGTTCTCGACAACCACCTCGCTGATCTGAATGATCGGCGTCACGTCGGTGAAATTGGGTATGTCTCCCTGGATCTCTCGGGCATGCGGCGCAAACGCCGACTGGTACGCGTCGACCGAGTCACACAGCAGGTGGCACATGGCAACAAATGCGCTGGGAGATTTCCCATCCCGGCCCGGGAGCCCCTTGTCGATGGCGTAGTATTTCAAGGCGGCGCCCATCCTGCCCTTGATGAGCGGCAGGTGTTTTGTGCGGTAGTAATCGTGATCGAACCGCACATCCGGTTTGTATGAATACATCACGCTAACCTTGATCAACGCTTCCTCCTGGAAATGCGACGCGGTGCGGCTTTGCGGAACGCATCTCGCGATGACGCCTCGTCGTGAGGCAAGTGATGACATGAGTGGAGTCGTTTGCGTGAATGAAGACTTCCAAAGAACGGCAAATCGATGCGAAGCGACACTGACCGCGCCAACGCAGGATGGAGGTATCCTGCGATCGATCATCACGCTGGTCTTGGTACGCTGGACGTTTCGTGCAGTCCGGATGCAGCTGCATCAGCAATCGCCGCGATCTCATGCGCCTGCCTGATGGCACGGCGTGTGGGACGATTGGCTACATTCGAACGCGCGAGCCCGAGCGCGCGTGCGCGATCGTTGCCGCTGCCGACGTAGAATTCCGCGGCATGGTCCGCGAAGGCGAGCAGATGCTTTCCGAGCAGCTGATCGAAGCCAAAGCGAGCAGCATCGAGCTGTTTCTCGGCCTCTTCGAACCTGCCCTGCACAATCAGCACATCGGCAAGACGCCAACGGACCTCCGGATCGCGGCTCGATAGCGCGGGCAAAAGCAACGTTTCCGCGTCACTTGGGCGGTCTTGGCTCGCGTAGATCTCGGCGAGGTGCACTCGCGCCTTCACATACCCCGGCAAGTAAGCTATCGCGCGCTGATACCAGAGCGCCGCTAGGTTCTGGTTCGGGATGGGCACGAGTTCCCCCCACAGCATGCCGAGCTGAAAGCAGGTCCACGCCAGGGGAAACGGCGAAACATCATCGTACGACGAGAACGCCTGGTGATAGACAGCGTTAGCTTCGGCGAAGCGCTCGAGATCGGCAAGCAAGGCGCCGAGAGGTACGAGGTCTTCGTGCCGGCCGCTCGACGCGGCGAATCCGCGGCGCGCCGCGAGGAGCGCCTCGAGATTCGTGCCACGAGCCTGATCGAGCGCCAGCGCCTGGCGCTCGATCGCGTCGCGAGGCGCGCCCATCTGTGCCGCCTGCGCGAGATGGCGTCGGGCGTCGTCGAATCGATGCGCCGTCGAAGCGACCGCGGCTTGGACAAGGGGCGCGCGAGACGAGTCGTCGGCGAATGCGAATTGCAGGGCGAGCGTATCCAGGCGGTCGAGCACGTCCGCATCGCCCAGAAACTGCAGTACAAGACGCTCGCTGTCGACAATCTCCTCTGCCACGCCTGGCAAGCACGGATCTTGCGCAAATCGTGCCCAGGCGCTGCGCCGCGCACTCGCCAGATTGATCGCGGCGATCTCCCCGTCGGTCGCGGATGGACTGGAATCGTCAGGTCCCACGAATGCAATCATTTCGCGGCTCCGAAACGCGATTTCAGACTCTCGAGGCCGGTCTTGAGCAACGTCGACACGATGACCTTCATGGCCCTATCGGTCTTGCCGGTTGCCACGAATTGCACGCGCCAATCGACGACGCTGCCGCTGCCCTTCGGCTTCACCTCGAGCGTGCCAGTGAATTGGGAGGCGGCCATTCCGGCGATGTTCGTGTATCGGAAGGACCGCTTTGCGTCATCGATCGCCTCAAGCCGTTCGACCATTTGCTGGCCATCGATCATTTGGATGGTGCGGAGCTGACCGATGCCTGCGCCGGTCAAGTTCACCCTTGCGGTCTGGGGATGCCAAGCGCCGCCGAACTGTCCGATCAACGACCACACGTCGTCAGGCGTCGCCGCGAGCTCAACGGTTTCGTCAACGATCTGCAGTTCCGTATTCGGTGTTGCGAAATACGGAAACACTTTTATGCCGGGCTTCGTCGCCCCGGTCGCGCCCCCCTGGAGGAACTCGCGATCTTTGTTGACCAGCCATGTGAGCAGGATATCGATCGAATTCGCGTCGACCGTGCGTCCTCCTCCCGTCTGGTAGGGGCGCCCGGAAAGCGTGCTCTTTTCGATCTCCAGGTGGCTTCTGTCGTTGATCGGCTTCGCCACATCGAACAGCAGAAAATCGTCGAGGAAGACATTTGCGGTGGCAGCAATCGTTTCTGGCGGCCAGTCGGCCTTGCCGTCGAGCATGTCCCAGGTCGCGTGGCTGTCCTTCAGACGTTGCAGAAACAGGGGCTGGAGCACCTTCGAGATTGCGAACGGCGTCTGCTGATTCCACAGGTCGCGCAAGTCGGTGATCGCCGACATTGCCGGGTTGTTGAGGCGCATGTTTGTCTGCTCAGGGCGTCCGACCCAGTCGATACGGGAGATCGCAGGACCGAGCAGGTTTCGCTGCTGTGGGGGGACGGTCTCAGCGATAGCGCCGAACAGTGAGCCTTTCGCAAGATCGAGCACGCGGCGCGTATCGAACTCGACGACAATGCTGAGCACGTTGGTGTGTTGCAGCAGGTTTGGAAGCTTTTTGAGAACGGCGATGTCCCAGGCGAGGTAGAAGGGGTCGGAGCGCAACCCGGCGAACACGCGAACATCACCCTGCGGCGTCGACGCGCCTTTCTCTTCGTTCACGGTGAGCGACAGCTCGCGACCATCAGGCAGTTTGCAAACGCCGTGTTGGATCGCTTTCCCCGCAGTGTCGCGCTTGAGGGTCTCGAACCGGAAGCTAAACCGGATCCCATCGGCTTCCGGCTGAAATTTAGCGGCGTTTCCAACGCCCGCAACGGTCACGCGGCGAACGGCGATCGCGTAATCGATGACGTTCGAGAAAATCGCATCTTCGCCGGCTGAAGGGAAAACGTCCATGGCGAGGACGATGCGCGCCGGGTTTTCCGGACTGGTGAACGCGAAGAGGTCGGTGATGTCGGCCGCGGGGTCGCCGATCGATCGCGGACCATCAACGTGATCAGACATCATCAGCCTCCGTCATCAACTTAGATTTGCGATCCATCGCAGCGCGCGAAGTCCCGGCATGAAGCAATATTCGCCGCCGCGGACGGTGACGAAGCGCGGCAGCCCGTGAAGGCGCCGCCGAACCGGAGTTCGGGGGATGGTGAAGACGCCGTCGCCGTCGTTGTTGCCGATGAGCGGATCCTGCTCGGTTCCGTGGCTGATAAAATTGCCGTCGGTCACCCATTGCGACTGGATAAACTCGAACTGCCGATGCAGGTGCGCGCCGATCAGCAGGAAGACGCCACCGCGCTCGGCGCCGTCATCCTCGAGCACGCCCTCCGGCAAGGGGGGCCCGTAGTTGGTGCCGCGGCGCAGGAAATGGTGGAGATTGACCGCGACAACATCGTTGTTCAGGGCGTCGCGCGGGTTGACGCGACGAATATGCGCGCTGAACGGGCACTTCAACCCTTTCTTATCCTCCCCGTAGCCGAAATCGTTGTTGCGCTTCCCGTCCGCGCCCAAGACTGGATCGTCGCGGTCCGGCGCCAGCACCAGGGGCGCGCCGCTGCGCCATCGGCCTACCATTTTCGCGGCAATCAGTTCCTCTTCCTCCGGCGACGACGCTTGCGCCCGCAGGTATCGGCGAAACGCGGCCACATCCATGTGGAATTTGCGGATCGCGACGAAAGTGCCGTTGCGGCGCAGCTCCTCGGGAATCGGCACAACGGCAGATTCACTGCGCTCGTCGGGATAACCCATGACGAACTCGCCGGGCTTGATCGATGCAGCTGTGCCGTCTCCCGCTGGACCGCTTCCTTCGACGTGAGGATTGTGCAGCCCATCCCTGAAACCGAACGGATTGCGTCCATCCGGCAGTTCGCCGAACTGCATGCGGTATACGACCGAGATATCCGGGAGGTCGGCATGACTCTTGCGCGCGAGGTCCAGGACCTTCTGCAGATCTTGATCGCTTTTGGCGTATACCGCCAAGGCTACGTGCGCTTCCGGTGTGCCGAACGGATGCTCCCAGTTGGCCGGTGCATTGGCACCAAAATCATTCAGGGTCTCGGCGCGTGCCGCCATGCCCTGTCGGAATTCGATCGGAAAACTGTCCAGGGAAGCCTTCGGCAGGCCCAACGCCTTTAACCCTTCGAAGGTGAACGCAATTCCCAACCAGCCGGGCAGGGATGGCACCCACCATTCGTCGGCCGGTGCGACGTGAGGCAGGATCCGACGCAGCATCTCCCGTCCTTGCTCGGCGTTGCCGATGCGGAGTATGACGTATTCTCCGCAATACGGCTTGGGACGCGGGCGCAGGACGGTTGCTTGTATGTCGCTCGTTTCGAGTGCCGGCGAGCGCGTCGCAAGCGTCTCGCCTGCAGGTTCCTCGATGGACAACATGCGATCATCCTTTCCGGGGGTCCGGATTCATTTCGAACCGGACCCCGAACAAACGCCGAGCGTCGGCTATGCGATCTTGTCGAGGAATTCCTCGGCGGCCTTGCCGACGCGCTTCACGCGGTGGACGTCCCGTACCGTCAGATCGGGATGGGCGACGTACCAGCCTTCTGCCGTGATCTGATGGTTGGCGATGAAGTCCTTGACCTTCGGGTTGTGAATGCCAGGCCAGCCCTCCCAGCACGAAAAGAGGACATCCATTTCGTTGGGAATCTTCGCTACGAAGTCCTCGATATAGACGTCCCAGTCACCGTCGTACGCGGTGGCGAAGAGCAGCTTGGTATCGTTGTCCAGAAACACGAAACGCATGTCGTGGACGGTACCAACCCGGTCCGTGTCGTCGAAGTTGCCGTTACGCAACTGCAGCAAGGCACGCAGTCGCGCGGCGCCGCCTGGTGCTAACGGGGCGATCACGGTCAACTCCGAGACCGTGCCCTGACGCACGCCGGTCCGGCCTGCGCTTTCCATCCGGGATCGCGGCTGCGACGCCGTCGCCGCTAAGTCCTTGAGCGTATTCTCGAGCGCCGTCTGCGCGAACTTCGGTGCGTCGGCGTAAAGCTGCCGCAGATGCTGGATCTTGTCTTCGACGGTCTGGCTCTGTTTCGGCGTTGTCAGTGTCTGAGTTGCCACGGCTGTATTCTCCTTTGGATGATCTTCGACTGGTGCGCTCCGGAAATGCGGTCGGCCTGTCCGGCAGATTTGCGCACGGCTACGGTTTGAGGTTGCTATCGTGGGATTGCTTCCGCGATGGGTTTCTAATTGGCCCGCATGCGTTCTTGACGCCAGTGAAGCCTGCCAAATCGCGCCAAATTGCTGCTAACGGGAAGGCGAGCCGGCTGACATTTCCTGGCCGATCAGGTACGGTTTCTGCCGGTCCAGAAGGAGGCCGCGCCCATGGCGCCCGTAAAGCTTGGCTAGTCGAACTCGAGTTCGAGTTCGAATGCCGGAGGCTCACAAATGGTGCTGCATTCGCCGAACGTTGCGTACTCGGATGGCGAGTCTCTGGCCTTGTGGGAGGACGGCGAACGCACCTTTCGCCGTGGTTGGCGAACGGACGATGAAGGCAAGCGGCGCGCCGTGCTGCTCGTTGCTCCTACCGCCGACCACCCGTCCCGCGCAAGCCTCGATCGCCTCACGCACGAATACGAACTGAAGGACGAACTCGACAGGACGTGGGCGGTGCGCCCGCTGGAACTCGTGCGCGACGCCGGCCGAAACATATTGGTGCTTGAGGATGAGGGCGGTGAGCCGATCGATCGGCTGCTCGGCGTGCCGATGGAGATGGGACGCTTCTTGCGCCTCGCCATCGCTGTTGCTTTCGCGCTTGGCAGACTTCACCAGCGTGGGCTCGTCCATAAAGACATCAAGCCGGGCAACATCCTGCTCAACGACGCAACTGGCGAGGTGCGGTTGACCGGATTCGGCATCGCCTCGCGCTTCGCGCGCGAGCGTCAGTCGGCACACCCTCCCGAGTCGATCGCCGGCACGCTGGCCTACATGGCCCCTGAGCAAACCGGACGAATGAATCGGTCCATCGATTCCCGTAGCGATCTCTACGCGCTTGGCGTCACGTTCTACCAACTGCTCACCGGGATATTGCCGTTTACCGCCACGGAGCCGATGGAATGGGTGCACTGCCATCTCGCCATGCGCCCGGTGCCGCCGAAAGAGCGTCTCAAGGATATTCCCCGCGCGGTCTCGGCAATTGTCATGAAGCTGCTCGCGAAGAGGGCCGAAGACCGCTATCAAACGGCGGCCGGGCTCGAAGGCGATCTTCGCAGCTGTCAACGCGAATGGTTAGCGCAAGGTTGGGTTGACGATCTTCAACTCGGCGAACACGACACGCCCGACCGGCTCGTGATTCCGGAGAAACTTTACGGACGGCAACGCGAGATCGAGACGTTGCTCGCCGCGTTCAATCGCGTCGTGGATGGGGGCGCCCCGGAGCTGGTACTCATTTGCGGCTATTCCGGTATTGGAAAATCGTCGGTTGTCAACGAGCTGCAACCAGTGCTGGTACCGCCGCGGGGCCTGTTCGCTGCCGGAAAGTTCGATCAACTCAAACGCGATATTCCCTACGCGACGCTCGCACAGGCGCTTCGGAGCCTGGTGCGGTCGTTGCTCGGAAAGAGCGATGCGGACCTTGCGCCATGGCGCAACGCCTTGCAGCAGACGCTCGGATCTAACGCTGGGCTAATGATCGATCTCGTCCCTGAACTGAAGCTTCTTATTGGGGAGCCGCCGCCCGTTGTTGAGCTTCCGCCGCAGGATGCGCAACGACGCTTTCATATGGTGCTCCGGCAGCTGATCGGCGTCTTTGCTCGCGCTGAACATCCCCTGGCATTGTTTCTTGATGACCTGCAATGGCTCGATGCGGCGACGCTGGACTTCTTGGAAGATATGTTCAGCAGGTCCGATATTCGCAATCTTCTGCTCATTGGCGCCTTCCGCGACAACGAGGTCACAGCAGCTCATCCGCTCATGCGCAGGCTGGAGGCAATGCGCACAACCGGAAGAGTGCAGGATATCAAGCTCCCGCCCTTGACCACCACTGACCTGCAAAACCTTGTCCAAGACACGTTGCGCTGCGAAGTGGGGCAGGTCGACCCGCTCGCAGCGTTAGTGCACGCAAAGACCGACGGCAATCCGTTCTTCGTGATTCAGTTTCTGCACGTGCTCGGCGATGAAGGCCTGCTGGGCTTCGATCACGAGCGGGGGCGGTGGTCCTGGGATATGGCAGGCATCCAGGCCAAAAGATACACAGACAACGTCGTGGAGCTTCTGACTGGCAAGTTGACGCGGTTACCCGTCGAGACACAAGCCGCGTTGCGACAGTTCGCCTGCCTCGGCAATGTCGCCGACGTCGCGATGCTCTCGCTCGTTCTTGATTTGCCCGAGGATCAGGTGCACACCGCCTTGGTGGACGCCCTGCATCAGCAAATGATCGACCGTGTCGGGCGCTCCTACAAGTTCGTTCACGACCGGGTGCAGGAGGCGGCTTACGCACTAAATACGGAAACATCGCGCGCGGAGGCGCATTTAAGGATCGGCCGTCGGCTCGTGACAGAAGCGTCTCTGGAAAAGCGCGACGAAGCGATTTTCGAGATCGTCAACCAGCTCAACCGCGCCGTGCCGTTGATCACGTCACAGGAGGAACGCGAGCAGCTTGCAGAGCTGAACCTGGCGGCTGGTATGCGCGCCGAAGCGTCGTCGGCCCATGTCTCCGCTCTCACCTATTTCGCTACCGGCGCCGCACTGTTGCCGGCAGATGCGTGGGAACGCCGGCAGGAACTGGCCTTCGAGCTGGAACTCCACACGGCTGGCTGTGAAGCGGGTACGGGTGCGTTGCGGGCCGCCGAGGAGCGGCTGGCAGCGCTCGCAGCGCGCGCCGTCGGCACGATCCAGCAATGCTTTGTGGCGCGTCGGCGCTTGGGCCTGTACACGATGCTTGGGCAGGGTGAGCGCGCTATAACGGTGGCGCTGGAATGCTTGCGACACGTGGGCATCGATTGGCCAGCGCATCCCAGCGAGGCGGTGGCGCGCGGTGAGTACGAGCGCATCTGGTCGCTGCTCGGTGATCGCGCGATCGAGAGTCTCGTTGACATGCCGCTGATGCGCGATCCAGGGGCGCGGGCGACCATGGACCTGCTGGCCGACCTGATGATACCAGCCTTGTATACTGACGATAATCTGGCCGCACTCAGCGTCTGCAGGGCTGCCAGTCTCAGTATACAGCTTGGCAACAGCGATACGGCTCCGGGGAATTATCAATCACTGGCCCTGATAGCCAGCGCTCGCTACGGTCACCATGAGAAGGGTTATCGATTCGGAAAGATGGCGTGCGATCTCCTCGAACGCCGCGGATGGATTCACCTCGGGGCCGGCACGTATTTCGGCTTCGCGTCTATCGTCCCGTGGACACGACCGGTCATCGAAGGGATCGATCCGGCCCGTCGCGCCATCCAGGTGGCGAAAGAGCATGCCGACCCGACAGTTTCCGCGCTCGCTTCCAGAACCCTGACTTCTATTCTTCTTGCCTCGGGTCGCCCTCTTGATCAGATCGAAATTGAGGCCGACGACGCATTGGAGTTCTTGCGTCCCTTCGGCTTCTTTCTGGACAGGATCTCTGCGCCGCTTGCGCTCGTTCGGATGTTGCGCGGAAAGACCGAGAAGTTCGGCTCCCTCGACGATGGCCGGTTCGCCGAGCGCGATTTCGAGGAGCGCGCGACAAGTCAGCCCGTCCGGGCCTTCCTTGAATGTTATTACTGGCTCCGAAAGCTTCAGGCGCGCTTCTTCGCTGGCGATTACACGTCTGCGATTGACGCCGCCGACAAGGTGGCGACATGGTATGCGACTTCCCCGTCGCTGTCGCTCTTCATGCTGGAGGAAGAGGAGTATCAGTTCTATGCCGCGCTGGCTCGCGCCGCATTGTGCGAGCCGATCGGCGCTGACCCTTACGCCAAGCATCGCGAAACACTTGGGCGGCACGAGCGAGAGCTCCGGAGCTGGGCGGCGAGGTGTCCTCAAAACTTCGAGGACCGCGCAGCGCTGGTCGGCGCCGAAATTGCCCGTATCGAGGGACGCCCGCTCGAAGCCATGGACCTCTACGAGCGCGCCATCGCATCGGCACGCGCAAGCGGCTTTGTCCACAACGAGGCGCTTGCCCACGAGCTGGCTGCGCGCTTCTACGCGGCGCGCGGTTTCCGGGAGATCGAACTCCTCTACCTGAAGAACGCACGTGATGGCTATGTCCGTTGGGGCGCTGACGGCAAGGTTCGGCAACTTGATCAGCTCCATCCTTGGCTGAAGGCGGACCAGCGCGCACCAAGTCCGACGGGCACGATCGAAGCACCGGTCGAATATCTCGATCTCAAAACCATGATCGAAGTCTCGCAAGCACTCTCTGGGGAGATGATTCTTGAACGGCTCATCGATAGGCTGTTGCGAGCGGCCATCGAACACGCCGGCGCCGAGCGGGGTCTCTTGATCGTTCCCCAAAGAGGCGTACTGCAGATACAAGCGGAAGCGTTCGCTGATGGAGAGCATGTAACGGTGCATCTGGGGGATAATTCCGACGCTGCATCCAGCTTTCCGGAGTCACTCGTTCGACACGGAACGCGTACCCATGAGCACCTGATTCTCGATGATGCGTCTTCCCAGAATGCGTTTTCTTCCGATCCTTATGTCGTTCGGAGCCGGGCTCGTTCCATTCTCTGTTTGCCGTTGATTAGCCAGGACAAGCTCATCGGTATTCTTTACCTTGAGAATAATCTTGCGCCGAACGTTTTCACACCCGATCGCGTCACACTACTGGAGGTGCTTGCGTCGCAAGCGGCAATATCGCTTGAAAATTCGCGGCTCTATCACGACCTCGCAGATCGCGAAGGAAAGATCCGGCGTCTGGTCGACGCCAACATCATCGGGATTATCGTGGCCGATGTCGAGGGTCGGATTTTTGAAGCCAACGACGCTTTTCTCAATATAGTCGGATTTGGCCGTGATGACTTTGTTTCGGGCGACGCGCGCTGGACCGAACTGACTCCGCCGGAATGGCGCGACCGCACCGCGCGCGCGCTGGAAGAATTGCTGATGACCGGGGTGGCGCAACCCTTTGAGAAGGAGTATTTTCGAAAAGACGGCAGCCGTGTGCCCGTGTTGATCGGCTATACGGCGTTTGACGAACAAAGGGACAAAGGCATCGCGTTTGTGGTCGATTTGACCGAGCGCAAGCGCGCGGAAGAAGCGTTGCGTGTGAGTGAGCAACGTTTGCGCTCGGCCATCGACGGCATACCTGGTCTGGTTGGAGTTTTGGCCCCGAACGGTGACGTCGAGGCCGTCAATCGCCAAATCCTCGAGTATTGCGGTCAGACTCTGGAAGAGTTGAGGAACTGGGGGACAAACGGAACGGTGCATCCCGAAGATCTTCCTCACGTCGCCGACATTTTTGGGAAGTCGATCGCTGCCGGGATTCCGTACCAGATAGAACAGCGCCTGCGCCGCTTCGATGGCGAATACCGCTGGTTCGACAACCGCGGCATCCCCGTTCGCGACGACCGCGGACGGATAGTCCGCTGGTACGTCCTGCTGACCGACGTGGAGGATCGCACCCATGCGCTGTCGCGGTTGCAGCAGATGCAGGCGGACTTCGCCCGCATGAACCGCGTGAGCGTCATGGGAGAATTGACCGCCTCGCTGTCGCACGAAATCACGCAGCCGATCGCCAGCGCGCGCAACAACGCCCGGGCGGCCCAGAATTTCATGAAGATGCAGCCGCCGGATTTGGACGAGGTCAAGGAGGCGCTCGCCTGTGTCGTAGGCGATACTGACCGGGCCCGCGATATCATCGACCGCATCCGCGATCACATCAAAAAAGCGCCGCCGCGAAAGGAGCGTTTCGATCTTAATGCGGCGGTTGACGAGGTGATCGTGCTGGCGCGAAGCTTGACCAACCGGAATGGCGTGTCGGTCCATACCCGGCTATCGAGTGGATCGGACCCGGTTCTGGGAGATCGCGTTCAGTTGCAGCAAGTCTTGCTGAACCTGATACTGAACGCCGCCGAGGCAATGGGTTCGGTCGAGGAGGGCGCCAGGGACCTGTTGATCAGCACCGAACAAGAGCAGACAGGCGTGCGCGTGGCCGTGCGCGACTCCGGTCCCGGCATTGATCCGGCGCATCTCGACCGGGTCTTCGACGCCTTTTACACCACGAAGTCCAGCGGAACCGGCATGGGGCTGTCGATATGCCGTTCCATCATCGATGCCCATGGCGGCAAGCTGTGGGCGGAAGCCAATGAGCCCCGCGGCGCTGTCTTTCAGTTCACCTTGCCCGGCGCAGAAGCGGAGTTCACGAATCCTCTTCGCGCGAGCCCGCCGATTTGAGAGCGTCGCGGACACATTGTGTGAGATGCTCCTCATCCACCGGCTTGCGCAGGTAGCACACGACCCCATCGTTCACGGCGCGGGTCCGATCGATCTCATTGGGAAAGCCGGTCACGAGGATTGTCGGAATTGCGTGACCAGTATCGATGAGCCGCCGGTGAAGTTCGTATCCGGACATGGCAGGCATATGGACGTCGGTGATCAGGCAAGCCGTTTCGGCGAGCCGCGGTGAAGCGAGAAAATCGGCTGCGGACGCGAAAATGTCGGCGGTATAGCCCAGCGATCTCATCAGCCTGCACATGGATTCACGAAAGAACTGGTCGTCATCGACGATCGAAACCAGTAACTTTTCCATCATGCCGCCTATCGCCATTCGCTTGCCCCGTCGTGCGGGCAGCCAGTGCCGACGCTCCGGCGGGAAATGCTCGCTATGAGCGAGAATGCCACCGCTACGATGCCAGTACCCCATAAACTTTGGCTTATGGCGAATCGCCGCTTCCCTAGCCGCGGCCGCAAGTCTCGGCTTTGACCACGACAAAAACGCAGGCGATGGGTTATCGCCGATAGATCCCTGGCACCACGTGGCGGGCACCATAAGCCCTCGTATCATCTCCATGCGCCCTTTCGACACCAGACGTCGACGTGCGCTCAGTTGAGCCGGCGATCGCGATCGCCTTAGCTGCATGCATCGGAAATCCTCACGTTCATGACGTGAGCCAACGCGTAGCAAGAGGAGGCAACAATGCCCCACAGCTCCGAAGGTCTTAGCAAGACGGCGCGATGCGCCGTCTGTGATGGCAAGTTTGGCCTGGTCCGGCACTATTCATGGCGGACCGCGCTTTGTTCCAGGGAGTGCGTTAATCGCCTCAGGGCTCGCCACCAAAGTGACAGCAATTGGTTGAATTGGCTCCAAATCCCCGTCGACAAACAGCAAACCAACCGCGCGAGGGTGTCATGACGTTCCAGATCTCGCAACGAGGCAAGCAATATTTGAAGACGGCGCAGACTTTGTTCTCTGCTGCCAAAACGGTGACCGACCGAGCGATCGCGAATCAGCTCAAGGCCCTTGCCGATGACTACGAGCGGCGAGCCGAGAAGGCTTCGCTCGATGATGCAGCCAAAGCATTGGCTCGATCGGTTGGTGACGCTGAACGCGAGTTGAGTGCATGAGCTGAGGGACAGCGTCACTCGCTGCTATTGGGCCAGCCGTGGATGGAGCTTCAGCCGGAAGTCGAACAGCGTGTCAGGCAGGGCGAACTGCGTCAGTATGCGTAAACTTTGGTTTACCCCGCGCGCAACTGCTGGGAAAAATGGCTCTGTTCAGGTTCCGGGATTAGGACTAGAAATGCACGGTCTTACTAGGCCTGCAAACTAGGACACAGGCTGATTTCGCGACCGCTTCCGAGTAGCAGCGATGTCTGATGCAGCCCCCATCGTGCTGGTCATCGACGATGATCCGGACCTCCGGGCGTCGGTCGGACGCCTGCTGCGATCGCTCGGCATCAATGTTCAGCTATTTGCGTCCATTTCCGAGTTTCTTAAGTCCGATCCACCGGATTGCCCAACCTGCCTGGTGCTCGACATCAGAATGCCCGGCCAAAGCGGCCTCGATCTTCAGCACGAGCTCGCTGCGACTAACAGGGAAATCCCGATCATCTTCGTCACGGGACACGGCGACATACCGATGTCCGTGCAGGCTATGAAAAGGGGCGCGATCGAGTTCCTGACCAAGCCGTTCCGCGATCAGGACCTCCTCGACGCCATCCAACTCGGCCTCTCTCGCGATCGCGCACGGCGGGAAAATGACAAGGATCTGACCGCTCTCAGGAAGCGCTTCGGGTCACTGAGCCCCAGGGAGCGCGAGATCATGATTCAGGTCGCTCGCGGCCGCCTGAGCAAACAAATTGCCCACGATATCGGGATCGCGGAGGCTACGGTGAAGGTGCATCGCAGCAGGGCGATGCAGAAGATGCAGGCCGGTTCGCTTCCAGAGCTCGGCCGAATGGCCGACAAGCTCAGGCTGGTGTCTGACGCGCCGCAACGCTCCTGACTCGCCCACTTGCGTGACGTGCTCTTCGCCCTGTCAGATCGGACAGGCATCCTTGCACCTTCGCGCAATTTCCAGGCAAGCCAAGAGAAAAGGCCGGCGGGCGTTACGCCACCGGCCTTTCTTGCAACTGCCGGCTCGCAGGTCCGGTTCCGCTGCGATTCTCGGCACCGCGTGCCGGAGGAGAGAAGAGCGGGCTGCTGTGCACTTGGCGGTCCGCTTCGATTGAACCATTACCGCAGAGCGACCGCTGTCTCCATCGTACGCCGGCATGGCGCCCGTAAATCTAGGTTTAGGCATCGCAACCAAATCTGTCATTGCGCACCACCAGCGTGGAATAGCTCGCGGCACTCCAAATCCTCAAACTGCGTGTCACGAGCTTCCTTGCCGGGAATAACCCTGCCAAAGCACGCGAGGTCACGATGCGATCGACTTTAGCTTTCGGACGCTTGGAGCAATTTCACCCCAAACCGGGGCTTGACGTCGGACACGTCGTTCGGAGTCCGGATGCGGCCAAACCATTCTTCGAGAAGCGAACGGGATCGGCCGGCACCGCCCCAGCCGACCTTTCGTTCGGACCGTTTCACCTGATTCCGACGCAGTTTCTTCTGCTGGAGGGCGATAAGCCCGTGTCCATCGGGAGTCGCGCTCTGGAGCTCCTAATTGCGTTGCTCGAACGCCGCGGTGAGCTGGTCAGCAAGCAGGACTTGATGGCTCGGGTTTGGCCCAATGTCTTTGTCGAGCCTGCCAACCTCACGGTCCATATGTCTGCGCTGCGTCGCGCGCTGCGTGACGGACGGGACGGGAACCGGTTCATCGTCAACATCCCCGGACGGGGCTACTGTTTCGTCGCCTCGGTCGATGTGTCGGGACACGAGAACTGAGCACGAGCGGCAAAGCATCAGTAATTTGGTGAGGAACTCATCGTGCTCGCAACAACGGCAAGGCAGCCGATCATTATAGCGAAGATTCCCGTCGATTCTTGGAGCTTCGCCATTCGCATCTGGCTGGCTACGGTGCTGGCGCTATTCATTAGCTTCTGGTTGCAGCTTGAATCTCCGACGACGGCGGCGCTTACCGTTGGAGTACTTGCCGAACCCACTCGCGGTCAGGCGCTGGACAAGGCGGCATTTCGATTGCTTGCCACAGTTGTGGGCGTGGCAGCATCAATCGCGATCACCGGTTTCTTCTCCCAGACGAGAGATCTCGTGTTGGCGGCATTCGCTGTGTGGCTCGGCATTTGCGTCTTTGCGGCAAGACTTCTGGACGGCTACCGGGCCTACGCAGCGGTTCTGTCTGGCTATACTGTCGCACTGGTTGCAACACAGCAGATAGACCACCCACAGCGCGTGTTTGAGCTCGGCATGGCGCGCGGCGCCGCGATCGCGGTCGGCGTTCTGTCGATGGCAGTGGTCAATAGCTTGATGTTTGCTCCCGACCGTCAACCGCGCCTGCTCGCGCAGCTGACGGCGCTTCATCGCCGCGTTCGCGAATACGCAAACACAGCCCGCCGCGGCGAAACGGGCAATCTCACTACATTCCTGACGCTGTTGCGGGAAACTGTGGCGCTGCGGCCAGAGATTGCAAGCGTGACCCTGGAGACGAGTAGCGGCTCGGTCAGGAGCGCTGCCGCCCGTAGCGCGGCTGTCGCGCTGGTCGCCGAGTTGCAGGCAGCGCGGATCGTAGGTGATCCTGCGAACGAAGCTTCCGCTTGGGCTGCCGGCGAGCTGCTGCGCCGGGATAACGAAGTTCGCCAAAGTCTATCGGCCCTGAGGTCGGCGAGATGGCCGCTGCGGGTCCGGCGAGCGCCCTTGTATCGATCGTACAAAGCGGCCGCGGAGAGCGGTGTCCGTGCCGTTGCTTGGTTTGCAATCGCCTCAACATTCTACATCTGGGCAGGGTGGCCGGCGGCGAGTACTTCGTTGTCTTTCGTGGCGCTAATTGCCGCATTGGGGGCGACAACTCCGAATCCGCGAGCTTTCACCGTTCTTGCCGTCGTTGCCGCGCCGATCACAGCCGTCCTGACCGGCATACTTGAATTCGTGATTCTCGACGGTGCGGACGCTTTTCCCATGTTGGCCATCGGTCTTGGTCCTCTCGTGGTCGGCTCCGCACTCCTCATAACCTCCAAGGATCTTCTCTGGTCAGGGCTTGGCCGCGCCAGTCTAAGCTTCTCCATGCTTATGCTAACGCCGAGCAATCCGCAGACTTACAATCCGCAGGCCTTCCTCTTCAGTTCTCTCTTCATCATCGCTGGGGCGGGGCTCCTCTTTGTGGCGCAGACGCTGATTCCGCCCGTCTCCGACGACAAGCGCAGGATACGGCTGGTCGCAGAGGCTCGTAGCGACCTGCGGGACTGTGGCCACGCCAACAGAGAAGCTCCCGAAGAGGCGATTTTCCGGGACGCTTCGCGAATAGAGCAATTTCTTGCTGCTGGCGGTGCGCAGGACAGTCGTGCTCTCTCCGAGATGCTCTCTTGCTTCGACCGATCGGCAATAGTCCAGCGTTGCGAAAACAACGTCGTTGACCGACGCAGCAAATCCCTCCGGAAGGCAACCTGATGGCACACACCTTTTCAGAGCTGGTCATCGAAGGCGTCCTGTTGGCGCCGTTTGTCACCTATCTGGCGATGACCCTCGTCGTCATCATTGTCCTGCGGCCGCTTCTTCATGTCGTCGGCTTTGCGAGCATGTTCAGTCACGCCCGAATTGCCGAGCTCAGTCTGTACGTGACTGTTCTGGGCCTATTGATGTTGCTGTTCTAGAGGAGATCACCATGGATGCGGCCGTTCAGGATAAGACTCTTCCGCAAGATAGCATGCGAGCCACGGAGATGCGTGTGCCGCTGGGCGCTGGCGATACGTCGGCGCGCCAGGCGGGCGAGCTTGACAATATCGCGCGAAAAGTATCGGAAGTCGATCCAGGCAACGAACCGGTCGTCTCGTTCCCCGGAAAGTCCATGGCGCGGGGGGCGAGCGGCGCCTTGCGAACGGCAGGGCTTCTGCTGCGCAAGCTGGCGACGGCCGGAATCGCAATCGTTGCGGTCGCCGTCGCACTCGTGACCTGGGACCAGTACAACGCCGGGCCCTGGACACGCAATGGACGAGTGCGAGTCCAGGTCGCCAGCGTGGCGCCGCAGATTTCCGGTCAGATCAAGGAACTGCGGATCGCCGACAATCAGTTCGTCCATAAGGGCGACATTTTGTATGTGATCGAGCCCTTCGATTTCGAGGTCGCGCTGCGTGCGCATAGGGCGGCCTTGCAGCAAAAGATAGCGGACATGAACGTCAAGGAATCGCAGTCCGAGCGACGGAGCCGCTTGTCAGATCTATCTGCTTCCGTCGAGCAGAAGCAGGTCTACGAGGGAAATGCGCTGCAAGCGAAAGCTGCCGTCGACGCGGCCAACGAGCAGGTCGCGCAGGCGGAAATCAATCTGCAGCGCACCGAGGTCCGTAGTCCGGTGAATGGATTCGTGACCAATGTCCTGCTGCGTGAGGGAGACTACGCCCATCAAGGTGCAACCAACGTCTCGATCATCGACGCGGATAGCTATTGGATAGATGGCTATTTCGAGGAAACGAAGCTCGAACGACTGTGCGTGGGCGATCGCGCCGAAGCGAAACTGATGGGCTACGCAGCGCCGATCATCGGCCATATCGCAACCGTCACGCGGGGCATCAGCGTATCCAACGCCGCGGCTTCCACGCAAGGCTTGCCCAACGTCGATCCCGTCTACACTTGGGTGCGCCTCGCGCAGCGCGTTCCGGTCCGGATTGCGATCGACAACGTGCCGCCTGGGGTCCCCTTGGTATCCGGCTTGACAGCAACGATCACGATAGGGGATGGCAAGGACAAGACGCTTTCGCAAGGGGTCCGCGCCGAACTCGAGACGAGCTTCTTCGGCCTGATCGGCAGAGCCTCGGCGCGGCCGGGCTGCATTCCCAGCCCCTCGACTCCATCACGTTGAAAGGTGGCTAGTCGCCGGAAGTGCAGTCGATGACGTGTCCGCCGTCGACTGAGTGTATTGCAGCCCCTCGCCAAGAGAGGCGCGTCTTTCCGCGATATACGAACCCGTAACTCGTCTTTTCTAAGCCAAGGTTTATGCACCTCAACCACAGCCGTACTCGTAACGACTCGCGTGTAATGGAAGGTAGACCCGCAGAACTGTAACTCTCCTAGTAACAACTCGCTCTTTTGGAGTTCGGTCATGAGGAGAATACTCGTTCTCATCGCGTCTGCCGCGATCAACGCGTCCACGATTCCTGCGGTAGCGGCGGATTGTACGTCGATCAAAGACATCGACGCCTTTCGCACGCGCTGGGAGCTGCTACGCACTCAACCTGATAGGGCCGCCGACAAGGGGAATATCTGCCGCGCCTATGCCGCTTCCTTTTACGAATCGGTGACGCTGCGGCAGGCTGCCGCAAAATGCATCGGCGACGGAGCGAAGCTCATTGCGCTCGATTCCGATATCAACGCCCTCAATGACCTGTTTGCGTCGAAGTGCGGTGGTTGAGCTTTAAAGGAGGCCGAAAATGACGCAGGTATTTTTTCACTGCTCTACCCCGAGGAAGGTTTTCCTCGATCATCACGGCGCCGTGGTGAACGATATCGCTGAGGCGCGCGATCATGCGACTCGTCTGGTGCAATCTCTCACCAACGAGCGCACCCTCGAGGATTGGCGTGACTGGGTCATGCATGTCAATGACGACCAGGGTGATGAGCTCTTCGTCGTACCCTTCACGTTCGTGCTCGGAAAGTCGCATTAATGAGGGTGTCGGTCGACATCAGCTACTTCGCCTGCTGCTGGGTTGCTCGCAGGCAATCTCGCTTCGCGAATATGCTCGATGTGCTGGGATATGCATTAGCCACGATTTGCCGGGATTTGGACTACTTCACTCGCCCCGGCGTTCCTTGTCGGATACCAGTGTGCCTCACGGAGGCAGACAGCTTTGCAAGTGCTCGGCGCCCGGCGCTCGGTCCCTTCGCCGTGGCTCCCCTGCGGCCGGTCCTTTCCCCTCCCGAGGACCGGCCGCCCCCTCCTCAGGGCTGTTGGGCGAGAGCGAGCACAAGACGCGATGGCCTATGATCATCTTGCCACTCGGAGCCAGGTCATGGAGACGATGAGCCTCACCAATAAAATCTCGAGCCGGGAAGCCGACGCGGCAGAAAGACGTAATTTATGGTCTTCCTTGAAGCGTGGGTTTCGCGGCTGCTGCCCGCGCTGCGGCGAGGGCAAGTTGTTCCGCGCCTTTTTGAAGGTTGACGATCGTTGCTCCGTGTGCGGGCTCGATTTTACGCCGCATCGCGCTGACGATCTGCCGGCCTACCTCGTGATCGCCATCGTCGGGCATATCGTGGTCCCCGCCGCGCTTTTGATCGAAACCGACTACTCGCCGCCAGTGTGGCTGCAACTAGCGATTTATTTGCCGTTGACGGCGCTAATGTCGCTGGCCCTCCTGCAACCAGTGAAGGGCGCGGTCGTGGGGCTGCAATGGTCGCTGCGCATGCACGGCTTCGACGACAACGCAGCTCAGGGTATTCCGTCGGCCGGAGAGTTACTCCATGATCTATGACCATTTCGTTTCCGCTGCTCTTGCCCGCCTACACGAAGAACGGCGCTACCGCGTGTTTGCCGATCTCGAGCGCATCGCCGGGCGTTTCCCGCACGCAATATGGCATTCCCCGGATGGCCCGCGCCCGGTCGTGATTTGGTGCTCGAACGATTACCTTGGCATGGGCCAGCATCCGAAAGTAATCGGAGCCATGGTCGAAACCGCCAAGCGCATGGGTGCTGGTGCAGGCGGCACCCGCAACATTTCCGGCACCAACCGCCCGCTAGTCGAACTGGAGCGCGAACTCGCCGACCTGCACGGGAAGCAAGCCGCGCTGGTCTTCACCTCGGGCTACGTGTCCAACGAGGCCGGGATTGCGGCCATCGCCAAGCTGCTGCCGAACAGCGTGATCCTCTCCGACGCCTGGAACCACAATTCAATGATCGAAGGCGTGCGGCGCGCCGGCGTGGAAAAGAAGATCTGGCGCCACAATGATGTCGGTCACCTCGAAGAATTGCTGGCGGCGGAGCCATTCGGGCGGCCGAAGCTGATCGTGTTCGAGGCACTCTATTCGATGGACGGCGACGTCGCGCCCGTGAACCGTATCTGCGACCTCGCGGAACGCTACGGCGCCATGACCTACATTGACGAGGTCCATTCGGCCGGCATGTACGGTCGGGGCGGCGCCGGCATCGCCGCGCGGGAGGGTGCGCTGCACCGCATCGACGTTGTCGAGGGCACGCTGGCGAAAGCGTTCGGCTGCCTCGGCGGCTACATCGCGGCGACTGCCGATATCATCGATGCGGTGCGCTCTTACGCGCCGGGATTTATCTTCACCACCGCGCTGCCACCGGCGATCTGCGCCGCCGCTACTGCGGCAATCCGCCATCTCAAGTCCTCGCAGTGGGAGCGCGACCGCCACCAGGAGCGCGCGGCGCGAGTCAAGTCCGTGCTCAACGCAGCAGGCCTACCGGTCATGCCCAGTGAGACGCACATTGTGCCGCTGATGGTATGTGATCCGGAGAAGTGCAAGGAAGCGAGTGATCTCCTGCTCTCCGAGTACGGCATCTATGTCCAGCCGATCAACTATCCGACCGTCCCGCGCGGCACCGAGCGGCTGCGCATCACGCCTACGCCCTATCACGACGACAATCTTATTGACGCGCTCGCTGATGCGTTGGTCGATGTGTGGCGCCGGATCGAATTGCCGCTGCGCCGCCAAGCGGCCGCGGCAGAGTGAGGGGCAAAACCGGATTGAGACAACGTTTGCGAAGGCGTGAATGACCGAAACACAGGGAGCACACAATGAAGAAACTTCTCACATCTGCGATAGCCGCGAGTTGCCTGGTTGCCTTTGCATCGGCCGCACAAGCCCGCTCGGCGTATGACGGGTCCTGGGACCTGCTCTTCGTGACGCAAAGAGGCGCGTGCGATCCGACCTACAATTTCGCCGTCAACATCACTGACGGCGTCGTCACCCATCCCAATCTCGTGAAATTCAGGGGTCATGTGGCACGCTCGGGCGCCGTCCACGCCTCGGTGTCCGTTCCCGACAAATATGCATCTGGCTCGGGCCGGCTCTCGAGCAATTCCGGCCGCGGAACGTGGAGTGGCTATTCGGGAGGTGCGCGTTGCTCGGGGTACTGGACCGCTCAGCGGAACTGATGAATTTCCTTTCCGATCGCTTACTCGCCAGAGCATCGTACCGACTGTGAATTTCGAGCATATCAAGCGTCACTACTATCAGAGCCACCGCAGCATAAATCCCACGGGTATCGTTCCGGCTGGCCCTCTGCGTGATCTTCGCGCGGCACACCGGCGCGAACCGTTGTCAGCCTGTTAATCGGCGCCGAACTCGGCCAGTTGAACTAACGGCTGCAATTCCTTGTCGCAACTGGTGGAATCTGCGTTGGGGTAGGGTCACGATCGGCGCCGATCGTGACCCCACCCCAACGAGGCTTTCTAATTTTCCTTCAAATCGATACCGCCGGTACCTCAAGCGACGTGACCCCGGCGCCGATTCACACCCGAAGGAGCGGCCCAGAGGCGAAAACGTGGTCGATCTGATGGAGGCGCTGCGGCAGAGCGTCGGTCGGGAGGCTGCGCCGGCGAAGGCCGTAAAGCCTGCCAAGAAGCCGCGCAAGGCCTCAGCCGGTCAGAAAGAGATGCTGATGCCGATAGTCGGCAAGAAGCAGACGAAGGATGGGGTGGCGAAGAAGCCAGCAACGGGTCGGCAGCGGAAGTCGGCATAGGGATGCGGCCAGCTACGTCGTGGCAGATCCGGCGATGCGGCCCTTCAGCAGTGACAAATCGCCAGCGTCCTTCGGCAACGAATTCACGTACGTCGGCGTCAACCCGATGCGATATTTGAAGCTGCGCGGTGGCGCCGGCGGCGGCGGTCTCATCTGCCAAGTGCCGTCCGGAAGTTGGTCGCTTCGACGCTGATCCCAAATCCATTCTATGTACCGCTCGGCACTCGCGAGTTCGATTGCAGGCCGCCAGATCCAGGCGACCTTGTAATCGTCTCCTGATGGAAGCAGGAGCGCGAAACAATAGTCGTCGGCGAGCAAGCCGCACTTCTCAAACTCGAGGTCCGACCAATAGATGTGGCCGGGGACGGTGCTGAGCCGCTTGACCTCAATATGGACTTGGCGCTCGTCGAACCGAATGACGAAATCGCTTTCCCGCCTCGAAGCGTCGCGCTCGTTTCTGCCGATCAACCATCCGGGAAATGCTTCGGTTAGCTTAGCGAAAAGCCAATCTTCCGCATGCTGTCCCGCCGCGGCAATCGCCACCGGATCCCAGTTGCCTCCGCCACCTGTTGTCACTGTTTCCGTTGAGTTGCTTTCCCGGGCCGGCGCTCGAAGCCCCAAGGTGAGGGAAGTACGGGCCTGCGAAGATCGGCCGATCACCGAGGAGTTGGTCGCAGCCGCAGATGGACCTGACTCTGTAATTGCATGACTTCCGGAAGACTGCGGTGACGCAGGCGTCTGTTTGAGAGACGACGGTGCTGAAGATTTACTGCTCTCCTTTGCTTCGCCGTCTGTAGAATCACTGTCGGACGCGGGCACCTGCTTTCCCTTTTCCTTCGACATCTCCGCGTGAACGGCATCGAGTTCTTGGGCTGGAACGCCCTGATCCCTCAGCCGCTCGATCACTTCTTCTTCGTCCGCCGCCGAAAGAAGGTTCTCGAAAATCGCGGTGTGCCGGGGGGTGCCTACAAGGTAATGGGCGAGTCCAAAGCCGAGCGCGCGATGGTAAGCTCCGTCGCCCGTGACCATCAGCGTGCCGTGTCGGTTGCGGAAGGCCCGCACTTCCGGGGCCGCAATTTCCCGGCCGTCTCCGGCTTTCATCGAGATTAAGAGCCGGGACGTCGCTTCGATCCGTAGCTCGTCCGTCAGGGACTTTCTCTGCGCCTCAGGGATGACCGCCCGTAGCGCTCGCAATCTGGAAATGTAGAGCCCTCCGGCAATGCCAGTGCCTTCCTCATCGATGCCCGCCGATACAGGCTGCAGCGAGATCGATTCTGAAAGGCGGCCCATACCGAGAATATTGTCCGCTTCGTCAGCTTGATTCAGGAAGAGAATGAAGAGCCGATATCCGTGTGCGAGAAGCGCTCGCCGTATTTCCGGCGCTTCGAAGATCGTCTGATCGAGCCACTTCACCTCGTGCGCCGGGGCGAATGCCAGGTGCTCATGATTGTCCCCGCCGACGAAGCAGGGCACCCGAAGTCCGGGAAGTGGATAGAAATCGTCGATAACGGTGTTGAAGAGGCGTCGATACAGCGTCCTTGCGACATCGAGCAGCGTGGCCTTGTCCGCAGTGGCTTGGCGGGATGCATCGGCGAGACGCTGCATCCAACCGTTCCATATATATCCGTCCTTCGGCAGGGAGCTTTTGACCCCGATCGCGCGAAGAAAGCGCAGCAACTCGGACTTTCGTCGTTGTTCAACATCTGGCAGAGCGATTTCGGGAAGGAGCCCTTCTATACCTCTTCCCGCCAGATAGGCGTCGCCTGCTGCGACGGCTCCCTTCGGAAACAGCAGGGACTTCCTGTGAGGGAGCCACTCCGTCGTTTCGAGTTGGTGTTGAGCGAAGTTGGTCGTCAGCGTTTGGGACTTCTGCTTGGCTGGTGCGAGGTATCTTGCGGGAAATTTTTGCGCCGAAATCAGGAGCGTTCGGCCCACCTCCAGCAGTGGAAGAAGTCTGTTCTCTTCAGTTAGGCAGTCCGGGAAGTGCTCGATTTGGAGGTCGAATTCGGTCCGGTTAAAGTCACCGAGATGTCGATCCGAGTATGCGCGGTTAGACCAACCCGAATCGAACGGGACGAGCTTGGGCTCCCAAGCGACGCCCGCGAAACGCAACAGGCCTTTCCAGGCCTCCAGGTCTGCGCGTCCCCGCAGCGGCTCTCGCCAACTCCGAAGCGGAAGCACCACCGCGCGATCATCCCTCTTTTTAAAGTAACTCCTGAAGGACTGGGGTGCTCCCCACGAGCGCCCGGCGTAGCACTGCTCGGCAGTTCGCCAGCCTTTTTCAGTTGGCAGGCGGAGCGCTCGCGACAGTCGCCGACGGAAGACGTCCGGCCCGTCGAGCTCGCGATGATAGATGATCGGAAGTCCGGAGAAGTCGTCGAATTTTCGTGCGGGCGACCATTCTTCGTACCAGCGCAGGACCTCCCACCCGTGCTCGTCCCAATCCTGGAGCTTCATTGCTTCCATGGCAGGCAGAAGAGCCTGTTCGAGGTATTCGCCTTTATGGACGAACCTCCCGACGATCCTATCCTTCCACACCGCGAGCTTGTGCCTGGCAGCAGCGTCCCCAGACAGCGCCGCGTCGATGGCAGTCAATTGGCGACGGGCTTCTGGCGAAAGTGCGTCGGCCGGGACGGATCTTGGCCAATTCCGCGGCCTGGAGAATAGCAAGATGCCGCCCGCGATAGAACGCGCGCGGCCGGCTTCCGTCCACCAGCACGGTACCTGCTCGGGAAAGCTGTGATATGGGCTCGAGCTGAGCATCGGCACGCCCTCGTGCAGCAAGACATCCACGACGCGTTCGCATTCCGCCAGTGAGTTATTCCGGCAGAAGCGCATCGCACCGAAGAATTCGAGAGCGCCGACAGTCTTGGCTTGTAACGCCTGAAGCACAGCGTTGCGGCCGCGTACGGAAGGGTGGAGAAGGCAGTAGGTCTTCAACTCGGTCGCATCATGCCGAAGGACTGCGCCGAAGTTTCCGGGCCAGACCGAGACTTCGCGTGGCCTTACCTTTTCACCGCCGACGGTCGGGACGAAGGGCGTCTCCTTCACGGCCTCCAACATCGTCGAGGCGAGATCGCGGGCGGCTCCGCTCGCCGACTTGGGGTCGATGGAGCCGAAGGCGTCGAGAGCGGCTTCCGCCGGAATCGCGGTCACAATCTCGGCGATAAGCTCCCGCATCTGCGCATATACTAGAGTGTTCCGCTCGCTGGCGCGGAAATGCTTCCTGTTTTCGGTCACGTCCAACGAGGCATGCACGATCGCCCGCGCGCCGACCGCTTCGTCTGTCGGAAAGAACACGTGCACTGGCGGCTTGTCGTCCTCCACCAACGCTTGCGGAACGGCTGAGGCATCGAGAGGTAGGCACACGGCCACGCTCAAACGTTTGTCTTCACCTTGGTTTATCCAGTGGCGGGACCATTTGCTCCATCGAGCGACCTTCGGGTTCCAACCCACCCCTCGTGTCAAAAGAGCAATCTCCTCCGCGCCGGACGCGACGGACGAGCGGGTGACGTCGATCTTGCGCAGCCGTCGCCCCGAAACATCGATCTGGAGCTGTGCGAGGCGCTGCAGCAGGAGGAGAAAACGGTGATCGAGATTCTCGACATCGTCCCGCACCCTTGCGGCGGTCTCAGGATTCTTGAACGGCAGTCGGATTGCCGTAGCGTACCCGTCCTCCAGGACGGCAGCGATTTCGGGCGGCTCGACGGTGGGATGCGGAATCTCGAAAGTCGGAGCGGCGATCTTCTTCCCCAAGCGCGATTGCAGAAGTTGCTCTGTATCCGCCTTGCTGAAGTAGAAGGCGAAGGGCCGCGAAAATATCTCCGGACGATCCGTGATTTCGAGGACGGAGATGAACCCTAATCCTTTCGTGCCGATCAGTTCGGCTGCTTCCGCCGCGTCGCTGGCGAGCGCGTCGTCGGCGTTCTGAAGAAGCTCCCAAAGATATCGCCCGCCGTAGTCGGCTTTCACGCCGCGTTCGTGACGCAGGTCGCGTTTGGCGCGGTTTATGTCCGCTCGATAGACATCGATCGAACTGTTGGCGATCGTGCGGAGGAGCTCCGCATCCGGTGTATCGGGATAGTCTTCGGGTTGCTCGTCTTCGCGGCCGCTCTTTTCGGAGAGATCTGACGCGCAGAGGGCGAGGACGCCGAGTCGAGAGACCGGTCGCCCGTCGTTCGCAACTACGAGGGCATCATCCGTGATCCGGATTAGAACTGCGCTACGTTGGCTCACCATCGACGACCGTTACACGCACTGTGTGATTGAGCGCCGTCGGCGGGCATGTTGCCGGGGCAGTTTCGAATACCGGATACTAGCTAGGCTGGGCCTCGAAGGAAGCGTCGGAGACCAGGAAATGTGATGGCGCCCTTGTCCTCTTTGTAGTCTAGAACCTCGATGCCTAGGTCAGTCAGATGCCGCGTGATATCGGAGCGGGGTTTCTCTGGGACGAGCAGGACTTTTCGATGCCGCTTTTGCAGCATCTGCTCGTATAGCAACAGCTGACCTAGTCCTCGTTGGATGTCGGACGCTTGAGTGTCGCATTTGATCTCGAACAAGATCTCAGGAGCCTCGTGGGTAACTAGGTCCGGTCCCCAACGTCCAACTCTACTATTATTGTGCTCAATCGACATCCGTTTGAGGTGGGCCGAAAGGGCCTTCCAGATTTTGCCATGCTTGCGCTCAATGACTTTGGGATCTTGCGGGCCGCGGGTGTATGGCTGATCTGATTCCGGGCTTCCTCGTTCGGCCTCTTCGACGCGTTTCTCAAGCCTGGCCGCCGCCAATCCCTGCGTATAGTAGGTCCTGATGATCTGACAAGCGCCGACAAATTCAGCGATGTCGTGCTGCAGTTCATTCGCTTTGCTGTCCAAACACGCGACAGGATGATATGCGCTGCTGACGCCGTCAAAAAAATGGACGTCAGCGCGTTGCCCGTCATAAATGGCGTCAAATTGCTCTTCTACAACTCGTGCACCTTTTGGATGAAGCCGTCCGCCGTGCAAAATCCAGCGATTGCCGGCAGGATCGGTTGCGATAACACCTTGAACGTGTCGTCGGCCCTGAATTGGCGGATTAATTTCAACGATCATAGTTTCGCGGAAGCGAGAACTCGATCGGCCAAAAGGAATCCAATAGTTCCGGCCGTGCTTCAGGGTAGTGAAGTAGCCCCATGTCCCGATGATAGGCTGCCACCAAACTGTTCCTGAAAAACCCGGCCTGGGCTCTGCACCTTGCTTAAACTTACTCTCCCACGCGGCTACCGCGGCTCTTATTTCACCGGGATCTTCTACGGCGACAAGATCACTCTTGAGGAGCGATCGAAGGCGAGAGGCAAATGAGATGCTTCGGTTAAGTCGTAGCGTCATGACAGTGGAGCATAGTCTCGATCCAACAAGAACTCGTTTACGTCGGTGGTTCGCCTGAGAAGCAGCTGCGATTTAGGCCAGTCAAGTTCGAAGCGGCCAAGCCTCGCGTCCAGGATTAAGGTGGACGAGGGCTGAAAACTTTCCATCACGTGGCTAGGGACCGTCTCACCAACAGGCGTTGAAGGACGAGTTTCTAAGGACGTTGCCGTTGGCTAGCAGCTGCTTCGGTTGGTCGATATTGGTTAACGGGCAAGGCGCGCTTCCGGCGGCGTGCCAACTCGAATCTGAGCGGTACTCCGACTATTGCGTCGCCGGTCGCGAGGGCCGACCACAAGCTTGTACAGGACCTACATACTGGATCGTTGGCATGCCGGTGCCCGAGCAGCTCGTATAATAGGCCTCGGTGCGGTCTGGATAGAAGTAGGCCAGCCGGAAGGCGCGAGGTTGCGAATTGTTGTTATCACCGTAGTCCGGCACTTCGAACGGCTTGGCTAGGAAGAGCGGTGAGTTGCTCACGTTGCTGCAAGAGCCGTATCTCGCTGGGACAAGCCGAGATCCGTTTCCGTTTTGACTTGTCACGCAAATCATCTGAGCGTGCGCTGCGGTGGTAAACATGCCAAGCAATGCGATTGAGGTCAGTAAAATAGGTCTCATGGAAAGTCTCCCTATTGTCGTCGGAAAGCACTTCTGAGGCGTTCGATTTCGAATGAGGTGTCGAGCTCTTTGTGATCACCTAGCGCGTCAGGTCCAACGGTAATAAGCAGCTCGTCCGTAGTCGTTCGGTTCGCGCTGATGAGCGGCGAGTTGGGATTTGCTGTCACGTTGACGAACTTCCAGGTAGGCGTCGCGTCCCCACCGGCCACGATCTCGAAAGTGACATGGTGGGTTACGGTATCGAATGGCCCATTCTTTATGCGCTCCGAGAGCGTGCGGGAAGCATCCCAGGTCTCAAACGCCGATTTCAAGGTTTGATGAATTCCGAGATTGCCGGCGATGGGTTCGTGGATTCCAGTTTCCTGGGAGAGGATGTCGCAGTTAGGCAGTATCCGTTGGTTCACAGGAACTTGCTTGCCCTGCAGGAGTTCGTCGAACGGCAAGAAATAGGTCATCGTCATTTCGCGTGTGCCTGACGTCGAGGCGTTCGCGCCGGCCGCAATCGTAAAGACATTGGGTGGGGCATCGGCAGTGACCCCTGGACTTATTGTGCCCTTGTCCAATGCTCTAATCGTCAGGGCAACTTTTGCGGCCCATTTGTACAGCATTGCTCGCTTGGGATTGTTGGGTGAGTATTCGACCGCGACCGCGTTAGCGAGTTCGCACCGGACGTGAGCGGCAATTCCCTTGACGAAGTCCTTGAACTCTTCGTCGCTCGCATGTCCAAGCCGCATTACGGGGAGGGTAGCTCCGCACCCTGCGAGAAAAAATGACAAGGCAAGGCCAGCAATTGAAAACAGCTTAAACATTTCATCCCCGATTGCGCGAAAAGCGCAGGCCCCTGGCAATTCGTTGAATTATACATCTGTGAGTTGTGTCGTCTAGCCTGGGGTTGAAATGTTCGCATACAAGCTGGGAATGACGGCGCGTCTAGCTGCCGCCTTAGCCAAATCCGTCGGGAAACGGCTCAACGATGCGGTCGGGTTATCAGCGGAGCATAGGGGGAGGCGCCCCCGTCGGTCCTGGCCTGTTCACGATGTGTCTGAGCCTACAATGCGCTCGGATCGTCGGGCACGTCGCCGAATTTTCGGATCAGCTTGGCGTCGCTGAAGTCCCCAGCTGTGGGATCTCGGCTGCGGCAAAATGCAATCGCCCCCACGTTGCCGGGTTTGCGCGAGAGAGCTTCCGACCTCATCACCGCAGCATTTGAGTTGAAGCATTCGATCACTTCGCCGGCGGCGACGCCATCGTCTGCGGCGACGAAGGGCAGGGCAACATAATACGTGACATCCATTGAATTTACTCCTTGCAATCGGGCTGGGCCTCAAACCGCCGGCGCGAATAACCTCCAGAGACTGATCCCCTTAGCTGCTCGATCTCCGTCTCTAAGGCGTTGTTGGCAACCAACAGAGCCTTCACGGTCTCTCGGGCGTACCCACCGCAGGTGACTGGCGGGTGGTCCCTCTCTGGGGCGTAGTCCGGCGGTCGAAATAAACCGGCATACGCCATTTCACCACCTAGGCTCAGGCTCGTACGCAATCTTCTGAACGGTCTTACCAGCCTCACGACGTCCCAAGTAAGTCCCGATGAGCACGTCGGTCTTGTTGGGTAGTTCAGCTCGAAAAAGATCCCATCGGTTATCCTTTGATCGTGAAACTCTAAACGAGCGACCGTTTCGCCTGCAAAAGAAGTCTTCCGAGTTCGTCAACTGAGTCCAGCCACAATCCGCACCTGCCAAATACCGCTGCTCTCGCCGGACCCGGTCCTCGTCCCTAAGCCGGCGATATTCTACGTCGCGCTCTTGACGAAGCCGCTCTTCGGACGCCTCGATGTGTTCTTGCAGGGCGATAGCTCGCAATTCCGTCCCTTGCGCTTTCTCCGCTTCGTAAAGAGCCAGGCAACTTGGCTTCAACTCGTCGTTTGGATAGTGCTCCCAGGGTTCTTCCCAGAAGGCACGTAAGCGTTGCGCCACATCGGTAGCAGTAAGTGCGGGACCTGGTAGTCGATTGAGGAACGCCTGAAGGTCTTCGATAGGGATCCAGCAGGGCGCGGCAGCTTTTGCAAGTTGCTCTCGAGGGCCGTCCCACTTCTGCCAAATAGAGCTCGCGCGATCGAGCGACTGGACAATCTCGCGGGCGAGCTTTTGTATATTGCGTGGATCGCGGATGTGTCGAAGCGAAGGGCTTTGGGTGTAGTCTGTCAACTTAGAAGAAACGGCATACAAGCGGTCGCTGTCCATGCGGCGCAACTCCAAGCATAGGCGTCAATAGCCGGCTCGGGCTCTGGGCTGGAGCGTGGTCAAACCGGCCTCACGAGGATCATTCCACAGGCTTGACTTCGCCAAACGTAAAGTGGTGCTTCAAATGTGCGCGAGCCAAATTTGGAATGAGTGATTTCAGCGATTTGCGGAAGCGTTAGGGGACGTCGTATGCCCGTCGCTGCAATGGCGATCCTGCAAGATTGCCCAGACAAGCCGCTGAAGGAGGGCGGCAGCGTCCACTAGATCGATGAAGTGAAGCCGAGCGGCAAACAGAAAATCCCTTTCTGGCGTTGTCGCGAGCATCTCCTTATATCGCGAGAATTCCTTGAACTTGTGGTGATATTTTTTGCCATACAGCCAGTTCTTGATGTCTCTGTAAGTCAACTGGGACTGGCCTCCGCTCAACGCGTAGGCCATATGGGCGTCTGAGCCGATACCAAGTCTTTTGGGACGCGATGCGTCGTTACGGTCATAGAAAGCCGCCCCTTCAGCGCTATCGTCCATCCACTTGCCGAAGTTCGTGCCATCGAAGCGGGATGCGACATCTTGGAAGAACTGCGGAAGGAAATCCGGTTCGGCGGTCACGTCCTGATGGATCCGGAAAATCATGTGTTTCCAGAAGAACATGTCTTGGTGAAAAAGGAACGGCTTCAATCGCATCAAAAAATCGTTCAGCATGATGTCTTCAGGAACATCGAACACGGCGTTCGACGCCATGCTCGGAAAACTTAGTTTGGCCGAGCGCTGTAGAAACGGATGCTTTCGCAATTCTGCGGCAAGCAGCGTATCGACCGCGACATCGAATTCCTCGAAGAGAGCCCACCTATGTTCGCCGATTGAGTATCTGATCATTTCTTGCCCATCGAACGACAATTCCCCAGCCTGCACTAAGCCGGAATCTATCGATGCGCCAGCAGACGGCACCTCTGCGAACTTATTGAACTCGTCTGACAGCGATGTGATTGGAAATGGCGTAACCATGGCATCCTTCACTTGAACTGCTTCAACGGGACCCCGCGAGAGACCGATCAGCCTGCGCGCGCTATGGTCTTGACCACTGTCCGTCGGATATAATTCGTCGCCCTAAAGTTCAGGATTAAGGTAGCTCGTAAGGACCTTGGCGAGCCTCCTCTAACGGTATCGATTCAGCACTTAGATTCGATGTCAAGCGCGACCACTTATTTTCCTGTTGAATCCCATTCGCGCCCGCTTTCAAGCATTCATGACACAGGCCGCGAGCGCCTCCCGGAAGATCCCGCTGGCGGGGGTCATGTAGGTATAGGCGTTGCCCTGGGAGATCTCGTCCGCCACGTGGGCGAAATCTGTTAGCAAGAGGATGCCCTTGAGGAGCTCGCGTTCGCCGGGCGAGCATACCTCGGCGTACCGCCGGGCGGCCTTGGTGAAGTGCCCGTTCGGCGCGTCGTTGAGGCGGATGATAGTCTCCGTGAATTCCATGTAGCTGTCGGCGGACTTGAGCGCCTTGAGGAAGCCGGGTCCGAGCGCGGCCATGATGCGGGTGGGCGGGCCGGCCTTGAACTGGGCGTAGGTGTAGGTCATCGGGATTTTCCTTTCCTCGGTTGTCTGCAATTGGCGGTGATTTCGGCAACATCGCTGCGGCGGTAGAAGGTCGCTCCGATCAGGGAAGGATCGAGCGCCGGCGCCACGCCGGCGGCGTCGAGCTCCTTTTTGACGGCCATGTGATGGCGGCCCTGTTGCCGGGCGATCGCGAACAGGGTGACGAACTCGGCCCCGAACCGCTCCGCGGCTTCATCGGGCACCACCGTCATCGGGCAGCGGTTGAAGGGGTTGATCACGGCGACCGTCTTGAGGTGTCCGGCGAGCATCAGCTTGCGGACGACGTGCGGCCGGGTCTGCCAGCGCTCCGCGAGGGCTTCAGCGGTCGAGCCGTCGGGATCGGCGCCGCGCACGAGGGCGCGGACCTCCTCGACGTCGACCAGGACAGACATGTAGCCGCGCTAGCCAGCGAGCCGAGCCTTCCGGGTCAGCCGGCCGTCGAGGATGGCTTGGACGATCTCGACGGAGCCGCAGCAGGCGGCCTTGGCCGCGGTCGGGATGTCGACCAGGCTGCCGCCGGCGGCCACGACCGGGACGGCGCCGTCGAGCAGTCGGTCGAGGAAAGCGTCCAGGTCCTCGGGCGCGAACAGGTCGGCGGCGCCGTGGTCGATCGCCTTGATCCGGGGGACGAGGATGCCGGAGCAGTAGAGCATGTCCCGCTGGACGCGGGGCGCATTGAGGTAGGCGCCAGCGTCGCGGACGGAGAGGGTGGCCGACGCCGCGGTCTGGGCCAGGGAAACGGCCCTCTCGGCGTCGAACAGGCAGTTTCCGTCGGCGAGGTCGTCCGCGTTCGGGGGCAGCATTCCCGCCGACGAGAGCAGACTGCGGAGGCGCTTCGGGTGCAGCCGGGTTGCCTTGGACAGGCTACGGATCGAGTGCAGCCGGCGGGTTTCGACGGGCTTGCCGAACACGACGTCGCCGGGCCCGACCGGGAAGCGGGTGCGGATGAAGTCGCCGACCAGGTCACGCAGCGGGTCGTAGGCGGCATCGGGTCTTGATCGACGAGCACACGATCGACGAGGCCAAGATCAAGGCCATCCGAAATAAGACGAAGGTGTCGAGGGTGGTCGAGGAGTTGCTCCAAGGGTGGCTGGACGGGACTTACGAGCTGAAGGAGTAGCTCGAGCGAGCACGCTCCTCGCCGGGCTGCGCATGACCATCAATTGAAAAGCCCGCCGTTTCCGGCGGGCTTTCTGTCTTCTGGGCTAGGGGACCTACTTTACCCCGATTAGGGGATCAACTTGTAGGGGACCAACTATGCCCACGGCTGCAGCCATCCAGGGTTCCGTTTGGATCTCCGCCGCCTGAATCACTCCTGGTACGACCGCTAGACCGGCACGAAGCGCAGCCACTCGCGAGTCCCAGGTTGCTGAGAACCGAACGCCGACGTGCGGCCGACGAGGCACTGGCGGCCACCAGGGCTCCGCTGGACCGTCGTCAGAATGTGGAGAAGATGACTAATCGGAGTTGAGTTCTGACAATCAGAACTAACTGCGCCACTCTACACCGAAATCCGAATAGCCGATAATTGCAGCTAGGGCGCCGCCGGGGAGACCCCAGCCGGCGGCCTGTCACGCGCGACCTGGAAGGTACGGTCGCGGGCGTGAGGGTCGGCTCGATCCTGCATGGACCCGTGTTCCTCGTATTCGCAGATGGTGCCAGCGTCGCTCAGCGCCAAAATGGCCCAGCCGCGCAAGGTCCGAATGCCGGCAGTCTCCCTTCGTCATGAGCATCAAGATCACTCCTAGCGAGACGAATCCTCCTGGTCCCCTATCGTTCCAGTCGATTATCCGCCCGAAAGGCTACCGGAGGCCGCGACCAGCGGTTCTGACCAGGAGGAGACCCGGTTCCCCACTTGCCAGAATCCTTCTCGAAGTGAGAGAAATCGAATGCACTTCGCCGTCAATAACCAATGGGAATGGTTAGGCTTTTGGCCAACTAAAGAATTAGCCGATTGAACTTGCGAGGCCATTCAACCCATGCGACGCTTCTGCGGCTTTCGTAGGCACGATTCGGTTTAGAGTTTCGCCGCGGGAACAATTAATGCGGATCGGTCGTCCGCCTTCGACTACCCTTCCGGTCACGCGCTTTCGGCTGATTGACAGGGAAGACATCCCGCTCCCGAAATTTCCTGCGGGAGGGGTTCGAAGTGCGGCGGGCCGGCCCGAGGCTGGGGCAGGGGTATGGAAACGTCAGATTCATTCGACGCGTTGGAGCCGCGCGCGTCTATCGAACGTCTTGCTACTTCGGCATCGATGATAGCCGCCTTTGACGGGGAGGTCGTCTGAAGTGCCAAGCTATCTCGAATTCTTCGCCGGCGGGGGGATGGTGCGTGCGGGCCTGGGGGGGCGGTGGAAGTGTCAGTTCGCGAACGACTTCGACCCGCTGAAGGTCAAGGTCTACGCAGATAATTGGGGCGAAGCGGAAATCCTCGAGGACGACATCCACAACGTCGGCCCCGAAAGCCTCGGGCGTCGCGCCGATCTCGCTTGGGCGTCGTTCCCTTGCCAGGACCTGTCGACGGCCGGGAACGGCCTGGGCATCGGCCAGGCGGCCGGCTCTAACCGCACCCGGTCCGGAACGTTCTGGGCGTTCATCGACCTTATGAAGCGCCTTAAAGCAAACGGGCGGCTGCCCCGTATCGTGGTCCTGGAGAACGTCGTCGGCCTCCTCACGATCAACGGTGGTGAAGAGTTCAAAACAGTCATTTTGTCGCTCGATAAGCTCGGCATGCGGGCCGGCGCGGTCGTTGTCGATGCTAGGCATTTCGTTCCGCAGTCGCGCCCACGCGTCTTCATAATCGCCATCGCCAAGACTTCGACGCTCGCTGACGAGCTCATTCGCGATCGGCCACATCCGATTTGGCATCCAGCCACGCTGGTGAAGGCGGTCGATAAGCTGTCGCCACAATGCCGCGAGCAGTGGATCTGGTTCAATCTCGGTGCCGCGCCCGAGCTCAAAAAAACACTCAACAAGATCGTCAAGAGCAAACCGGTCGGCGTTGAGTGGCACACACCCGCAGAGACCAAGCGCTTGGTCAGCATGATGTCCGATGCGCACAAGCAGAAACTTGCGGAGGCCAAAAGGTCCGGCAAGCGCATGGTCGGCACGCTCTCACTGCGCATGCGGCCTTCGCACGGAAAGACCGTGCAGCGCACCGAGATCTGCTTCCGCGGTTTGGCTGGGTGTCTCCGCACGCCGAGGGGCGGAGGCTCCCGGCCTCGCATCATCGTCGTAAAAGGCGGCAGCGTCCGGACGCGACTTCTCGCCGCGTCGGAGGCGGCGGCTCTCATGGGACTAAAGGCGAGCTACCAGCTACCCAACGTCTACGAGTACGCGTTCCGCGTCGTCGGCGATGGCGTCGCCGTGCCAGTCGTGTCTTTCATCAGGGGCAAGCTGCTGACGCCGCTGCTGCGCTCGATCAAGAAATCACGTGGGGCCGACGCGTCGAGACCCAGGCGCGCGGCGCGCGGACGCGCGGAGAAGAGCAGGCGAGGCCAGCTCGAGCTGCGGGTGTGAGATGCGCGAAGATCTGCCCACCAGCCTGGCCGATTGGGAAGACGCGCTGACGCGGCGCTTCTTGACCGCGGCGGGCGAAGGTGTCGGTCCGATCAGGTCTTTCGATATTAGTCCGGAAACGCTCGCAATGGCGGCAGGCTTGGACGCTTCCGCCGGCGTTCGAGCGGTATCGTCGTTCAAAAAAGCACTGCTGGCCGACTGGAGCCTATACTCCGCCCTGGAGGACGGCAGTTTCGACAGAAAGCTCGCGCCCAACTGCCCCGGCTGCTTTGCGTACCTTGCGTTGACGATCTTCGTCGACAGCCAGCGGGACGGCGTTGGGGCCGCCGAATTCAGGCCGAAGCTCGCCGCGTTCCTCGGCGTAGACAGATCCTTCTCGAAACTCACCGGCGTCGCCACAATGTGGAGGTCGCTGCGGGATTGGCTCGCGCGGCAGGTGAAGGCGGGAAAGCCTTTCCGAAAGCTCGTTCTGCCCGATGAGGACGGCTGGGTTCAGATCGGTTACACCTTGCGGCTCTCGTTTCCGTCGCGACGCGACCGCACGTTCCTAGGCCACTTCTTCGACGATAATCCTGGCATCGCGTCCGACGAGAAGGCGATGCTGGCGAGCCTGCGAAATGCAGTCGACCGCTCGAACGCGTCGAAAGGCCTTCACGACGCCTTCGACGAATTCTACGCCGCTTACGGGCAGGATCAGCGTTCGCTTGCAGACCACCGATTTTGGAAGCTGGTGCTGTCGGTCGCGTCCGCGCGGAATGTGCAGATGCCGATTGACGCCTCTTTGGAGGTCTATCCCGACGAAGATGGTCTGCTTAACTTCAGGGTCGACGTCGCCGACAAGTCAGATCTCGCGAGCGTGCATGCGACGCTGCAATCGGCCGTCGCGGCGGTCGCAAGGCTCGGCCCGTCCAACCTGCAGAAAGTGGCGGATGTCGGATATATCGTCTTCAAGCGCATCGGCACGTCCCGATGGAGCGCCGTGCCCAGGTTTTCCGATTGCCGCGGCGAAGTGAAGGTCGGTCTCTGCAATCGTCTCACGGCGGCGGTCGGCACGAAGCTAGGCGCGCTTCGGCTCAGCGGCGACTGGAGCCTGACCGTCGATCCGGTCTCCATAGCACGGGCGGAAGACGCGCTCCGTCGGCTGCTTGCGAAAGGTGAATTTGCGCAAATCATTTCCAGCGTGGCGGTGGTCGGAGGCGTACGTACGGATCACCACTGGCTCGGTCGTCGTTCGGTCCTGCCGATGATCGTGACCGATCTCGGTTTGCCTACGATCGTAGCCGAAGGAGAGGACGATGCTCCGGCGCTTGTCTGCAAGGAGATCGAGCCGAACAGGTACGCGATCAAGTCGCGGCGCCCGGTCGGCGGCGCGTTCGAGCTCAGGAGCTCCGCGAGCACTGCGGCGCGGCTTCGTTTCGTGGCGGACGCGTTTGTGCACGATGGCCAAAGGCCCGCCAATCTTGTCGACGCGCCCGAGTGGAACGACAGCGTCAAAATGCTCGGGCGGTCGGCCGAGCCGCCCCAAAATTGGGACCCCGTTCCGGAAGCGCTCGACGACCTTCTCGAAGCTGTCTACGCCGGCGGGCGCAGAGGCTGGGCGGAAATCGACCTGATCCCGTTGCTGGAGCGGATCCTTCCAGCCGACATGAGCCAATGGGACTTCCTGCGCAGCCTGCAGGACGCCACGGTCCTGACGCCGCTCCTGCGGGCGCGTTATCGCGGCCGCACATGGGTTCTGGGCCAGGCGTCGTTGGTGCCGCTTCGATCTCGCGCCCAACAATTCGTCTTGACGGACGGTTGCGTCCCAGCGCTTCAGCGTCGCGATTTCGAGCAGGCCGTCAAGGCGCTCGGCGGCCGCGTCTTCAGACGAATGTCGTCGCCGTGGAGCGTCCCCCTGATGGGCGCCACCGGCGTTCCGATCGAAAAGTTGCGCCGGCAGCTCGATTGGCCGCTCAAATTACCGACGATGCCGGGACGGCGTCCCGCCGCGTTCGATGACGATCCGCAGCGGCGACTGGAGGCCTATCGACGAGAATACGTCTGGTCGTGGGACGCGGGCCGTTTCGCCTTCGAAAGCGCTCCCTCCCGCGTCCGGCTCGCGCGTTGGGTTCATCTCGGAGGACGCGATCACGATGTCTACGTGGTCTCCGCGGCCGGCCGTGATCGGATGTTCGTGTCTCGCTGCGGCGCCATCGTCGACGCGCACATGCAGGCCGGCAAGGCAATGTACCGCTTCGAGACGGATCGGTTGATCCGCACCGGGCGCGACGGCTTTCTGCCCGACCAGATCGCGCATTGGCTGCGGTATGAAAATTTGGCCAATCCGCAACCGGCGGCGTCCGGCGGCTACGCATATGAGGCAAGTCGTAGCCAGGCGGCGATGATCGCGAAGCTTCTGCCTGGCGCCATAGACGAGGGGGAAACCCTTCGTCCGTCCTGGGACGCCGTGGCCTCGGCGAGGCGCAGCAAGTTCGCCGAACGATTGATCTTCACGGACGGGCGCATCGCCTCAGGCAGGACGCCGTACGATACGACGCAACGGAGCAACGCATGAGCGCGAGCAACACATTCGTGGTCGGACAATGCACGCGCGTGCGCGACAACGTCTTCATGAAGGCGCGCGCGCAATCGGTCGATGGCGTCATGCGGGATCTCACCCACACGGCACAGGCGGAATTTCCGCCGGAAGGAGAAATCGAACTACGCGGCGCGCGAGCCTTTCTTAAGCAGGACGATTGGGCGATCGCCAAGCCCGTGCTCGACGGACCGCCTAGGCGGCAGCGTTGGGTGTCGCCTACCGCGAGGAAGCTTCTTCCGTTCGAAGATCTCAGCGGCATGGCCGGATCCGAGGCGGCGCGCAGGCTTCTGGTCGAAACCGGCTTGCAGGACAATTTCGTAGGCGAAAAGATCTACCGCATCGGCGCTGACGAGATGATCATGGTGAAGATGGTCAAGTCGGATGACGGACGGACCCGCGCCACGGCGGCTGACATGGCGCGGCTTCCAGTGTACGGGTTTGACCCCGCCAAAGTTCTTGCCATTCCGACGCCCGGCGGTTCCATCTCGCTGATGGAGAAGAACCATCAGTCTCCGGAGACCAGACTCGCGAATTGGATGAGCGACGCGCAATACGTCGAGCAGATCGTCCGGTCGGCGCTCGCCGGCGACGGCGACGAGCAGAAGGCGCGGGCGGCGATCGGGGCGACGCTGCTGGCGCACGCAGGCAGGCTCGAAAACCTGCTCTCCGGATCCGGGGAGCCCGATCCCGAGGTGTTGCGGGAGATCTCGCGATCCCGGCGCCTGGGCGAGATCGTGACCTCCCGGCCGGCGCTTGTCGCCGACTTCATGCAGGTTCTCCAGCAGGATCCTTCGATCAGAGCGCGCATCGATGAGGAGATCGCTCGATTGACGTCCGGCGCCGTCGAGGCCAAGCGCGCGGCGCTGACCGCCGAGCTGACAGCTTCGATGGAGGCGGAGTTCGCGGCCGTAAGGCGCGAACGCGGCGCGAAGCTCGAGGCGGAGCTGCGTGACCTTGAGACCTCCAGCTTGCAGGACTTGCAGGCGAGGCTGGATGCGCAGCAGGGCACGGCGCTGTCGGGCCTGGAGATGAAGAGATCGAGCCTCGAGAAGGCCGTCGAGGAGCTGCAGAAGTCGCGCGACGCGCTGCACGAGGCGAACCGCGCCAAAGCCGGCGAGATCGATGCGATCAACGCCGACATCACCCGGCTGTCCCTGGAGGCCGTGGATCGCAAGGAGGACGTCGACCGTCTTCTTCGCATGGAGCAGGTGCTTCGGGAGGCGGGCGACCGCGCAAGCGCTCCGCCGGCAAGGCCGCTCATTCCGCTCGCAAGCGCTTCGCCCTCCGCGCGCCCGCTTGCAGTCGGCGGGATCTCGGATTGGCTCAAGAAGTCGCAATTGCTCACCGATGCTGGCCAGCGGGGCGTCGCGCGCGTCGCGACCTTGGTCCTGAGCGGCGGTTTGCCCGTCATCGACGGTCCCGAGGCGGACGATGTAATCGATATCCTGTCGTCGATGCTGGCCGGGGGCGCCATCACCACGCTCGATTGCGATCCGACAGTGATCAGCTACGACGACCTTTGGCGCCGCCCGGGGAGCGGCGAACCGACGGCGCTCGGGCAGGCGCTCTCCGACGCGCGTGAGACTTCCGCCGTCCGGCTTTGCGCGATCCGCCGTGCCGATCTCGCTCCCTCGCAATTCTGGATCGACACGCTGCGGCGCGCCGGCAAGCAAAGGAGCTTTCCGAAGGGCTTCCTTCTTTGCGTCACGCGCGGAGGCGAAGATGAGGCCGAGGCCGCAGGTTCGCCCCCGTCCTTCCGCGCGGAGGGATGGCTCGAACGGAGCGCAGGCGTGGCGGCCTTGGCGTCAACCGGCGACGAGAGTTTCCAGCGCGTCATTGAAGCTTCCGACGTCGCCGCAGACCCGCCGGCTGCATTGGCGCTGATCGGGTCCGCGCGCGTGTCGATCATCAATGCCAAGTGGCTGGCCGAATTCGTTCCGACGGCCAAAGCGGCACTGAAAGGCGATGCGGGCGCGTTCTCGAAGGAAATCCTGGATTCCGTCTCTGGCGACGCGAAACCCAATCTCAAACTGATCGACAATGGAGGACCGTCGCGTGCTTGACCCGATCGGCGGCTTCGAACGCATCAAGGACTTCTTCATTTCCTACGTCGAGACCGCCTTCCGCATCTCGAACGAGGAAACCGCGGCGGGCCGGCGCGAGCTGCTGGAGTCGGAAGGCGCGCTCGCTACGGCGCCGTTCATCGAGCCCGTTCCGCGATATCGTCAGTACGCCGATCCGCTGGAGAAGGTGATCGAAGATCCGCGTCTCGGCCATCTGTCGCAAGCAGGGCGCGAGGCCTTCGTAGAACTCGCCCTGTCGGGCCTGTTCGACGGCAAGGACGCCGATGGTCCGATCAAGCGAAAATCGACCTACAACCCCTACATCCATCAAGTCGAGATGCTGTTCCGGGGATCGAAGCCCGGGAAGCCGGGCATCGTCACCTCTGGAACCGGTTCGGGCAAGACCGAAAGCTTCATGCTGCCGATCCTCGCCACCATCGCAAACGAGGCGGTCAAGTGGCCGGCACCCGGACAGGGCTTCCTCCAGGAGAAGTGGTGGGCCGGCGGTGACAACTTCGTGCAGATGCGCCGGCACGAGAGCCAGCAGCGGCCAAAGGCGCTGCGCGCCATCGTCCTTTACCCGATGAACGCCTTGGTCGACGACCAGATGGTGCGTCTTCGGCGGACGTTGGATTCCGACGAAGCGCGCGCGGTGATGGACAAGCGATTCGCCGGGAACAGGATCTTCTTCGGACAGTACACGAGCGCGACCCCGGTCACCGGCTACGAGAAGCATCCGCGGAAGTCACAGGACAAGGCGGAGAAGGCGAGGCGTGCGAGGCGCGGGGAGCAACTCCGTGAGGACATGCGCCGGTTCGAAAGCGACCAGGACGCCGCCCGCGAGCACGATCGGGAGGAACGCCGAAAGGCCGCGGCCTCGGGCAAGAAGGTGCCGGAAGCGACGCGCTTCATTTTTCCGTCCGTGGACGGCGGCGAGATGGTGAGCCGCTGGGACATGCATCGCGCGCCGCCGGACATTCTCGTCACCAACGCCTCCATGCTGGGGACAATGCTGTCGCGAGAGGTCGAGGACAAGGTCTTCGAAGCGACGCGTGAGTGGCTGGCGAACGATCCGGACGCGTATCTGTTCTTCGTCGTGGACGAACTCCATCTCGTTCGCGGGTCTGCCGGCACGGAAGTGTCGTTCCTCATCAAGTCGCTGCTGCAGCGCTTGGGTCTCGACGATCCGAAGAAACTCCACAAGCTTCGCATCCTAGCATCCAGCGCGTCGCTGCCGCTGGATGGCGACAACCGGGAGCGCAGCCTGCAATATCTCCGTGACCTGTTCGCGCCATATGGAACGAGCGAAGGCCCGGCCGAAGCCGGCAAGCAGGACATTGACTTCTGGCTGGACTGCGTGGTGCCCGGAGAGCCGCACCTCGATCAGGTCACGCTGACGACGCTGCCGACCACGCCTTTCGAGATGCTCGTGGACGCCTCGGACCCGGAGGGCGTGCGGCTCGTCCGGGACGTCATGCCGACGAAGGAAGTGAAGGCCGCGTTGGCGTCCGTCGCGGCAGCCATGGGCCTGGATGCCGCAGGCGCGGATTTCGTTCCCAAGCTTTCAGCGCGCGCCGCGGAGATGCTGACGAGCGCATGCATCGTCGAAGGGAATTTGCGGGCGACGGCCGTCGACGAACTCGCAGAAACGCTTTTCGGCTCCAGGACCGCCGTGAAGGCGCTTCGTGGGCTTCTGCTCGCCCGGGCGCTTCCGGAAAGCGACGGCCATGAGGCCGAAACTCCGGTGGGGTTGCCGTCTTTCCGCTTCCACGGCTTCATCCGGAACGTCGAGGGGCTGTTCGGATCCATCGATCTCGGAAACGCCGGCGCCCGCATCGCGGACCTCACGATGGAGCGCGGCGTGTCCCACGGCAAGCCGGCTCAAGGCGAGGCGAGGGGACGTCGACTTTTCGAACTTCTCTACTGCGAAGCCTGCGGTGAGCTCTTGCTGGGCGGGCAGCGCGGATCCTCCTCCGGGAGCACCAAGGTCACAGAGCTTCTGCCTTCTGCGGCGAATCTGGAGGCCATCCCGGAGAAGACCGGATCCGAATACTACGACAAGATGACTTGGGAGCAGTTCGCGGTGTTCTGGCCCAAGACTGCGGAGCCCCGGACGTCGGAGCGCGGCTACGACCGCTGGGACAGGGCGTCGTTGGATCCGACATCCGGAGCCGTCACCGAGCGCGACGACGTACCGGCCGGCCATATCGGCGGCTACGTCTATTTCCAGACCGACGACGCGATGCAGAACGCCAAGGGAAAGCAGGTCCGGCTTAGGATGGCGCAGCCGTTCTGCTGCCCGAAGTGCGGCACGGACTATTCCCTCAGAAAGCGCACCGGGCGCGCCAACTCTCCGATCCGCGCGTTCAGGACGGGCGTCGGCAAGGCCTCGCAGATGGTCGCGACCGAGCTGTTCGAGTTGCTGCACGCGATCGGCGCTCAGGCGAAGAGCATCGTGTTCTCCGACAGCCGCCAGGACGCCGCCAACCAGTCTCTGGAAATCGAGCGGTTGCATCTTCGCGACCTTCGCCGAGAAATATTGGTGACGGCCGCGCGGGAGTGCCTGGCGGAGGCGCAGGCGAAGTACGTCAGCGATGACGAAAGGCAGCGGCTTCTCGTCGAGCTCAAGGGCGACATGAAGGCCATGATGGCGCGAATGGCCGAGTGGACCAAGATCGACGACGAGCTCAAGGACATCGATCTCGGCTCCAGGAAAATCCGTCTAGACTATCTCCTGCAGTACGGCAGCCGCGGCGACGCGCTTTCGCGCATCACCGCCGAGTTCGTCGGGCTCGGCATCCATCCGTTCGACGAGGTCGGGCGGGAGGAGTTCGACGACAAGCCGTGGTGGAATGCCTTCGTCCGCTCCGGCGGCGTAAGCCGTTTTTCTCCGGACCTGGCGGCCGATCAGCGGCTCGATCTCGAGAAGAAGATCATGGAGAACCAGTACGAACTGGTCGAGGACGTCATCTTCGCCAATACGTTCTTCGCCTTGGAGGAGACGGGGCTCGCGTACCCTTCGTTGTCGCGCGAGTCGACGGACGATTCCCGGAAGCTCGATGCCTGGCTGCGGGTGTTCGCGAGCGCCACCAGGGTCCGGGAGGGCAAATTTTTCGACCGCCACGACTTCCAGACCTGGGACAAGCCGAGCGTCGTGCCGCAGAGGAACAGGGTCCGGCGGTTCGCCAACAAGGTCTTCGGGGCGTCGGTGGACGCAGGCTTGAAGCAGGTTCTCGACGATCTCGCCGCGATCGGGCACAAGGGCGGGGTCATCGAAATCGGAAAGCTCCATCTGCGCGTCGCGGAGGCCGGCGATCCGTTCTGGCGATGCGAATCCTGCGAACGCGTCCACCTTCACAGGGGCGAGCAGATCTGCACGCGCTGTTATCTTCCGTTGCCATACACGCAGACCGGAACCGTCGAGAGCTTGTGGGATTCGAACTTTCTCGGCCGGCGCATCGTCCGCGGCAGCGGCCAGGGCATCAAGCGCTTCCGCCTGAAATGCGAGGAGCTGAGCGGACAGACCGAGGATTTCTCCGATCGCCTGCGTCGCTTCAAGGACATCTTCGTCGGGCAGACCAACGAGGTCGGGCGGCTCGCCGAAGAAATCGACATGCTGTCGGTGACCACCACGATGGAGGTGGGCATCGACATCGGGTCGCTGCAGACGGTCTACCAGGCGAACATGCCGCCGCAGCGGTTCAACTATCAGCAGCGCGTTGGCCGCGCGGGCCGCCGCGGCCAGGCGTTCTCCTTCGTCACGACCTTCTGCCGCGGTCGCAGCCACGACGCCTTCTACTTCCGACATCCGGAATCGATCACCGGCGACGCGCCGCCGCCTCCGTTCCTTGCGGTGGACCACGACCCGATCCCGCACAGGCTCCTTCGAAAGGTCTGGCTGCGTGGCGCCTTCGCCGTGGTTAGGGACGACTGCATAACCCGCGGCGAGCCTTTCCCGGGCGACGATCTCGTGCCGCCCGATGTGCACGGAGAGTACGTTCCCACCGGGCCCTTCTACGAGGCCGGCTCGTTGTGGCCGGACCGGCTGCTGCAGGGCTTGCGCCAGACGCAGGAGATACGGGACGGGTTCGTGAACTCCGCGGTGCTCGATGCGGCTCAACGGAAGAGGCTTCTCGCCGAGGCGACGCCGGAGAATCTCATCGCCGAGATCATGTCGAAGAGGGAGGCGGCCCCACGCGACAGCGCGGGCCTGGCGCAATTCCTGGCCGAGCAGGGCCTATTGCCCATGTACGGAATGCCGACGCGCGTGCGCGAGCTTTACCTGAAGATGCGCACCAAAGGGGCGGGCTCCGAGGAAGAGCTGTCGTGGCTGTCGATGGACCGCGATCTCGACATGGCGATCTTCGAATTCGCGCCCGGCAGCATGCTCGTCAAGGACAAGCAGAAGCACAAGGTCGTCGGCTTCACCGGCAATCTCATCGATCCCGAAAGGCGGGGAAACAAGATCGTCGTCCATCCGCCGATGACCAGTTGGATCAGCGAGTACGGGTACGTGGGATCGTGCCTTGCATGCGGCGCCGCCACTCATGAGCGCGAGGCTCCAGCCGGCGCCGTGCGGTGCGACGACTGCCACGGCGACCTGCTTCCAGCCGACTTCCGTCACTACGTCTCTCCGACGGCGTTCAGGACCGACTTCAGGCCGGAGGCCGGCGACCTCGACGAGATCGGCATCATGTCCACCAGGACCGTCGCGACGGTCGCCCGCGAGGGCAAACCGCAGGACGTCGGCAGCATCCGGATCCACGCTGGCGCCGGCACGACCATCATGCAATTGAACGACGGCCGCCCGAACGAGCTGGGCGAGCAGGAGCTCTTTACCGTCGACATCATGACCGACCAGGAGGTGGTTCAATTCCGGAAGAGCCTGCAATTGCCGATGCAGGCGATCGACCAGGAAGTCTCCATCGACCGCAAGAACATGCGTTTCCTGAAGACCGACGACGGCGTGGGTCAGTTCGGGCTTTTCGCGAGGAAGGCCACCGACGCCGTCTTCGTCGAGGCGATGAAGTTCAACCAGCGGCTCAACATCGACCTCGTCGCGAAGGCCGGCGAACGAACGCACATCGCCGCGAGGGCGGCGGCCATCAGCGCGACGCATCTTCTGGTGCAGAAGGCCGCGCTCGAGCTCGACGTGGCGCCCGACGAGTTCGAAGCTCTAGAGCCGCGGCTGCGCCACGGTCGGCCGCTGCTGCAGATCGCCGATACGCTGATCAACGGTTCCGGACTTTGCCGTCGGCTTTGCCAGGCCGACGCCGGGGGACGTCCCGACATCGCGCGCATGATCGAGGAGATACTGACCGCGAAGAACGAGTGGCCGCTGGTAGACTTCATGGACGCCGACCACGAAGCGCAGTGCAACACGTCCTGTTACATGTGCATCCAGCAGTACCAGAACCGACGGTATCATCCGCTGCTGGACTGGCGGCTCGGCTTGGCCTACCTGCGCGCGATGACGGATCCCGGCTTTCAGTGCGGCCTCGATGGGGATTTCGCTACTCATCCCGAGCTCAAGGGCTGGCTGCAGAAGGCGCACGCGTTGGCGGAATCGGTCGCTTCGATGCGGCCTCGGTTCTGGCGCGCGGAGCGGGCGGGATCGATGGAGTTGCCATGTCTCGTCGAGACCGATGGGAAACAGCGCGTCCATCGGCGTCTGATCGTCATCCATCCGCTTTGGCGCGCGGATCCGACCCTGCTAACTCGGCTGGGCGTCGCGTCCGCCGGCGTCCGCACGTTGCCGATCGACACGTTCGATCTAGAACGTCGGCCGCTGCGCGCGCTCGAAATGGCCGGCGAAAGGCCGCCGGCACCGCCCTTCATGGTGAACGCCGCCGCCGGGTAGTGTCGGCGGCGACGAACAGACGCCGGAGGATCCTGTCCAGCTTGGCCGGATCTTTCGCTTGGCATTCCCAGATCACGGCGCATCGCCATCCCGATCTTCTTAGAAGCCGGCGGGTCGCCTTGTCGCGTTGCGCGTTGCGCTGAAGTTTCTTCGTCCAATAATCGGCGTTCGTCTTAGGCAGCCGGGCCCGGTGGCAGTGGTGGCGATGCCAGAAGCATCCGTGTACGAAAAGCGCCGTCTTCCACCGTCGAAAGACCAGATCCGGCTTGCCGGGGAGGGCGGAGCCATGAAGCCGAAAGCGTAGCCCCAAGGCATGCGCCGCCTTTCGCACGACGATCTCCGGCTTCGTGTTCTTGGACTGGATCTGCGCCATCGTCCACGAACGGAGCGACGAATAGCTCTCCTTCGGCCTGCCCGGGCTCGCCGCAGCCGACCTCTTGGCCTTCAGGTGAGGCCGTTTTGAACGTGCTCGGACAGGTGCTCTGCGGTGGACTGCCATTGGTCCTCGTCATAGCCGCCTGCGAAGGCGCTTTCGAGGCCGCCCCCAAGGACGTACCCTAACGCTTCTGCAATCGTTGCGACTACTTGTCCCAGATAGTGTTCTGCGTTCCGTGCACCGACCTTTCGGAGCAAAGTACGTCTCCTGATTGATTGTGCTGGCACGACGGCAAGAAGGAATACGCCCAGTTCACGGAAGTACGAGATCATAGAGAAGTCGAAAGGCTCGAAGAAGTAAGGTTTCTACTCCTTCCCGCAAATCTTGGACAAGTTCTCAGCTGCCTGCCGTACCGTCAGTTCATGTTGTAGAGCCTCGGCAATGACCGCCGAGGGCACTCGCTCGACGACAACGAAGCTTTCGGTGATTGCCCCCTTAGCCTTGTCCAGCACCCAGCTTGGGACCTTTGATAGGTCGGAACCGTGGCTGGGCGTACCGTCCTGATTAACGACGGCGATCTCTTGCCCTTTAAGTTGGATGTGGCTGTGCTTCTGCATCCCCGTCGTATGCGGATTATCGACACGCACGCTCCACTTGTTGTCTATTGGGTATTGCCTGCCCTCGGGCAGAAATTCCGCCGCTCGTTGCGCCGCAACGGCATCGTCGGTTCTGAAATAAATGAAATCCATTGTCCCACGCTCCACGTTGACATCGACCCGGATGCTATATTGTTTCCATATGGCCCCAAACTCCTATCAGCTTCGGGAGCATCGGCGTCCGTTACTGCGGTCGTTGCCATCGAGTGCCTGACCAGCCCACGGGGCCGCCGTCGAAAGACGAAGGGTGACGTGGAGCGCCTTATGCAGCGGATCGCGTTCATGACGGGCTACACGTTCACGGGTATCAACTGGAAAAAGGGCTTGGCTCATTTCACCAAGCCGAATGGACAGTTGCACATTGTCCCCGTCGGCGGCGCGCGTGCATAGCTCAAAAAGCGCCCATCAGCCTTCCGGCACCCCGCGCCAGGCCATCGACCTGATCCTGTGTGAGCACGTAGCGCGCCTCATACCGGAGGCCGCTCTTCTCAGTGTCGGACGCCTTGCAGATCATCATCCCGGCCTGCGGCGAGACTTCCCGCTTGACCAACGCTGCGAGGGCCGGGTGTCCCTTGCCTGACCGCGCCGTGCGGAAAAGGGAAGCATCGGCCAGCTGATCGCCGAGCACTATCCAGCCGTGTCCGTCCCACGACGGGTCTGATTGGCTGAAGCGCTTGCCGTCCAGCTCGCCATCCTCTCCGAAAACGCGGACATGGTCGGCGTATAGCGATCCGACCACAACATACGCTTTCTGCTTCACGTTCTTCTCCAGCAAAACGGAATGGAGGGAGCTCATGGCCAGGCATGCGGCGGGGATCGGCGGGAAGTGCTTTAGCAGATCGGTACCGGTCGCGGCGAGCGCAGCACGATCAGCATCACTCAGCGAATACGCGGCATATGCCTCAGCTTCTTCAGGCGAGAATGAAACTGCGATGAGTGTCTTGATGTCCAATCGTTTTCCCCTCGCTGCCAGTTGACAGCCGGGCGGATGCTATACTGCTTTCGTGGAATCTATCTACAAGTTTGTCGTCAAGCAGCTGGACGACTACCGCTCCAACACCATCTTGATCACCGAGGGCCACGACTTTTCGTGATAAGAGACGCTGCGCATGGCTTTCGATAGGGGGCGTACTTTGCTCGGCAGCCGTCAACATTCGCATCGACGCGCAAGTTGCTCCGTTGCTGGCAATGCGCGGGAGCATGCTCGGAGAACATGAACGTTCGATGCGTCACAGACGGAGACGAACAGGCCCCCGGGGGAAGGCGCCCGCCCGATTATCGCCATTACGAAGCCGTTCAGCGCATGCTGCGAGCGCCGCACGCAATCAGTGATGTTGCGGGTATCGACACGCGAAGGAGTCGGGACATCTTCGGGATGAGTGTGCCAGCATCCGACGAAGTGCAGGTTGCGGGAAAACATCTCGTCGATCTCGCGCTGCTCGGCCCGCTCGTCGGGCCAGTACGAATAACGGCTGCGACTGTCGGTTCGACGCGGCCCGGTGATCGCACAGACCTCGACCATCGGAAGTGCGAGACGGGCGAACAGGAGGCCGCCGGCCTCGCGATGCCAGAAGCGGGTCTGCCGGTGTCGGTCGAAGTGGGAGAGTACGGCATCGTCGAATGAGAGCCGCTGTCCCGACAGCCCGATGTCGAACGAGATCACGCCGCGAGAATCCTCGCGCTGCGGCCCCACCGGCGCTCCACGATTGTGGCGCCATCGAGCGCGTTCGGCGCGATCGCACGCAATTCGTCGCTCCACGTGCCGCCGGCGGCTTCCACTGCCGCGCGCCTAGCGAGCCAGATGCGATGCGTTCCGGACCGGACCTGGCCGAGAAGTGCGTCGAGCGCGGCCTGTGCGACCATGGAAGTGACGAAGCCAAGTTCGACCGGACCGTAGGGATCGAATGCCGCTCCGCATGCCGGTTCGTACCGACGAGGATCCTGTGCCCATCTAACGGCGACCAGATGGGGACTGCCGTAGGCGTCGAGATCTGCGCGAAGGCTGTCGCCTGGGGCAGAGATCGCGATCGCGTGGCCGGCAGCGGCATGCGGCTCAGTCCAGCCGTAGACGATCGGGACGTGGCGCCCCTGCGCGGCGTGCCACTCGTCGAGAAGAGATTCGGCCGGCCAATCGCCCATGGCCGATACAATCAGGTCGGCCTTGGCGACGGGATCGTCCCTGCGCAGCAGCAGTTCCTGCAATTCCAAGACGTTGTGCACCACCTCGACGTGGGGCAGGGCCACTCGAATCTGTTGCGCGACGGCCGGCGACTTCGGATCGTCGATGGATTGCACTCCGAGCGTATGTCTACCGACGTTGGCGCTTTTCAGAACCTGCTTGTCGACCAGGATGAATTTTCCGACGCCGGCCCGTGCGAGCGCATGCGCGACGGGCGCTCCGACCGATCCGCAGCCGAGCACGGCGACGGTCGCATCGCGCAGTCTGGGGACGCGCGCGTCGCGGTCGCGGCCATGAATCCAGGCCGGATCGACGCGCTCGACCGAATTGCGGTCGCACGGCGCGCCGCCGAACAGGCGGGCGCGGACCACGTGATCCGGAATGGCCGAAGAGCGGAAACCTGCGGAGAGCGGGTCGCGCCCGCGGACCACGGCGGGTCGGTTCACGACGGAGGTCGCGAGTGCAGGACCGGCTTCGGCAAGGGCGCCGAACAACACGAACGTTCGGGGGAGCGTCTCGAGCGCGAGTTCGTCAAGCAGATCGGCGCCGCCCCCGCGCTCGGCCAGCGCGTAGACATCCTTGGCGGACGATGGGTATTCGGAGGGTATCGGCACCCGATCGAGCCAGACGAACGCGCCGGCGCATGACTTGATCTTCGAGGCGGCCACCTTCGGGGCGGCATTGCGCAGCCAGGCGATCAGCTGATCGTCGCTCTCGGCGACGACGGTCTGACTCGCGCCCTCCCAGATGCGAATCCGACGCGAAGGCGGACCGGGATCGAGTAGCGACAGCACGGTGCGATCGCCGCCCCGTTCCGCATGATGCCAGTAGGTTAAAAATTCGGTGCGGAAATCGCTATCCAGCTCGCCGCGGATCGCGGCTTTGACCATCGTTAATGCCTCGTCGAGCAACGAAATCACGCCGTCGTAGGGGTCATCCACCGACATCGTGGTCGTATCCGGGAATAGGCAGAGGACACCGTCTTTCTCGACGTGAGGCCAGGCCAGAAAGGCCGGCCGGTCGACGAGGGCGACGCGGGCAGGCACGAACGGAAAGCCTGCGCTCACGATCACGTCGAGGCGGCGAAGTCCGCCCGGAAATTCGGCGGCGAAGCGCCAACCCTTCTCGGCGGCGCGTCCGCGATAGGCTGCCAGCTCTCTCCGGTCGAGCCTACGCGGCTGCAGACCGAGTTCCTCCCATCGCGATTCGACGGCGGCGACGGCCGCGTCGAAGCGCTCGGCGAGAGGATGGCTCGCGTTAGGCATTCCGGCGGTCCCCGTCGAGACGGGGCGGCGCGCGCCGGGCCTCGGCTTCGCTGCGGACGAGACCGGCCGTCAGCACAGCGGGCGCGCCGAGACGGGCGGCGGACCGTTTGCGCACGCGGTCTGCGATGTCTCGACCGACCCCTTTGGCGAGATAGTCCGTGATTAACTGCTTGTTGGACAGCGCGGCGATCGCGGCGAAGTCGGCGCGCGCCTGGTTGAGCCAGGAAAAGAAGGCCGTCGCCCGCTCCGGATGCTCGCTCCACTTGTCGGCGAAATTCTCGAGAGGATCGCTCGGATTGACGATGAGGTATCGGCCGTCGGGCGTGTGCTCAATGAAATCGTCCATCTTCGAGAGAATGGCGAATAGAGCCTGCGCGATCGTCTCCTCGCCCTGATACGCGTGAGCGGATAGCGTGGTCAGGATGATCGAGATCGGCTTGTCGTCGCTGCGGTCGACGAACATGATGTCGCGGTGGCGCTTCAGGATCATGATGGCCTGCTGCAGCGGGGTCCGGATCCGATAGTCCGGAATGGGCTCGGTGCCCGCGCGCACGCCTTTCTGCAGCAGCGCGTTCCGCCGCTTTTCGTAGACCGGTCCCATGCGGATCAGGAACCACTTCAGATAGCCGCGGGGATTCGATCGCTGCCAGAGCGCCGAGATGATCCGGTAGTGCGGCTGGCGGTTGTCGGTGATCGAGATCGCGGTATCGGCGAACCTTGTGTCCCGGCCGTGCGCTTTGAGAAGCTGCGTAAGCTCACCACCACTCAGCACCGCTGGCGTGACGTCGATGTGGAATTGAGCTTCTTCCGCATAGGGCTGACGCCAGCAGCGACGATGCTCTTCCAGCGGCTTATTCATATTGTGGCGGCTCGCGTAGGCTGCCATCTCGACCCTGAGCATCTGCTTGAGCTCGGCCTGCGTCTTTTCGGCCTTCGTGAGGCGACGGAACTCGCAGACGGCGTCGACGTCGTACTCGTCAGCGTCGGTCAGCGGAGGCGTCACCGTGCCGAGGCCGAACGATCCCTGCACGTGTACCTGAGGATCGTATTGCCGGATTGTGGATTCGGGGCGGTTGAGCCACTCACCGAGGGACTTGTAACGCCTCTCAGCCTGTTCGTAGCGGTGATCTGAGATCTCGAGCGACTCGGCGAGGTCCTCGAGAGCCTCTTCGGCCTGCGGTGTGATGGTGGGACGCATGTGCACGTTCATGGCGGTCTCCGTGATGTCAGCGGGCGTGATCGAGTCGATGGGCGAGGGCGAAGCCGCCCAGCTTCCAGTTTTGGTCGTAGATCGTAAGGGACGGGTGTGCCTTGGGCTGCCACGATCGGCCAGCCTCGACTGCGATCGAGACCGGGATGGCGGGAAACACGTTCACTGTCACGTCCTCGCCATGAGCGAGCTTGATATCGTCGAGCGTCTTGCGGAAGAGCTTGGCGAAAACCGAGACGTCCTCCGGGCGGCGCACGATGTCGTTGTGCGCGCCGACGGCGGAGATCGACCAGATCGACGCCTCCGGACCGAGAACCTTCACGACGCGCTCGTTCACGACGGGGGCGCTGATCTCGAGCTTCAGGGCGACGGGCCCGTCCATCTGCGCCGGACGTTGCAGGTCGTAGCGGACGGGTGGCGAGGACGGATCCCACTTCCAGCCCTTGGGATCGCGCAGGAACTGCCGGACGTCGGCGGTGGCGATGTCGGAGATCAAGCAGCCGAGTTCGAAGAGCAGCGGGATCGGCGCGAGACCGAAGACGGCGAGGCGCTTGATCTCCTGCCGCTCCATGCGGCCGCGGACCTTCTCGCCGAAGACGGTCTGCAGGTTCTTCACGTGTGTCGGCCAGTAGTTCGGATCGTCGTCGCGGAGATCGAGGGTGACGAGGTCAAGGTCGATCCAGCCGTCGTCGAGGGGATAGCGCTCCGGGATCATTGACCATTTGACCGCGCCCTTTTCGACGGGCGACTCGTTGGCGCCGATCTTCGCGGCGTACCGGATGACGTGGCTTCCAAGGTCCTGGTCGATGCCGCCCACAATGCGGATGCGAGCCTCATGGCGGCGCTTCATCGCAACCAACACGTCTTCCGGATGTTCGGCGACCATTTCGCGGTCGAAGACGCGATGGTGGGCGTCGCAGACCAGCATGAGGTTGTCCGGGTCGTGGGCGAGCTTGGGCGAGCGGACCGGGTCACCACGCGGGCCATCGGGCGAGTCGGCCACGATGTGCCCGATGTAGGCCTTGCTCGCGTTTGCGGCCCCCGAGACCTCGTCGCCGACAAGGAGCTCGTTGCACCCGGCGTACTGGCAACGGCCGGCGGCCCGACCCCACACCACGTTTTGAATCCTGGTTGGGATGGGTTTGCGGGCAGGCTTCTTTTTCTTCGCCGGCGCCGAGCCGCGCGTTCCGGCGCGCCTCGATGCCGGCGGTTCGTTTTCCTCGATATCTGCAACTTCACTCATGACGTCGCATTCCGTGATTCACGATTCGTTCGTCGCGCCATTTTCGCGGCGAGCTGGAGCTCGCCGCGAAAATGGTTTCGAAAGGCTCGGCGCCACTGGCGCCGAGTAGGGGACCTATCAACTTTGATTGCCGTCCCGCCTACCAACTCGGAATACGAAACAACGAGGGTCCACTATCGAGCCGAAGTCGCTGTCTTCTCCAAGTCGGAATATCAGGAACAGCCGGTTGTACTTCCGCAAGTATCGCACTTCATACAAGTCCCATTCCGCACCAGCGTGAAGTTGCCGCACTCTGAGCACATCTCGCCTTCGTAGCCCTTGGCCTTGGCTTCCGCGCGGCGCTCGGCCTTGCTGGGCACTAGCGTCTGCGCAGTGCTGCCGGCCTTGCTCCACTGGAGGGCTTCCAGCTTCTCCGTGGGCGAGAGGTCGTGGCTCACTTCCTGCTTCAGCGCGACCGCGCCTTCCAGGACATCGCCGACACGTGCGCTCGCGCCGTGGGAGGCGAGAGCGGTGACCTTGCTGCCGCCGGTCGGGGCGCTGTCGTTGCCTTGCGCGACTGCGGTCGAGCCGCCGCGCATCACGACGAGGTTGTCGGTGCGGGAGCGGGTGAGGCCGCGCGACACCAGCTTGGAGGCGTGGTGGCTCGCGTCGTCCGGCTCCTTGCCTTCCTCGACGCCCTTGCCGAGCGCGTCGAAGTTCGACTCGGTCGGATCGACATGGGCGAGATCGAAGCGCGACATGTAGCTCACCGCCAGCTCGCGGAAGACGTAGTCGAGGATCGAGGTCGCGTACTTGATGCTGTCGTTGCCCTGCACGGGGCCCGCCGGCTCGAAGCGGGTGAAGGTGAAGGCGTCGACATATTCGTCGAGCGGCACGCCGTACTGGAGGCCCAGCGACACGGCGATGGCGAAGTTGTTGATGAAGGAGCGGAGCGCTGCGCCTTCCTTGTGCATGTCGATGAAGATCTCGCCAAGACGGCCGTCGTCATACTCGCCGGTACGGAGATAAACCTTATGCCCGCCGACGACCGCCTTCTGGGTGTAGCCCTTGCGGCGGTCCGGCATCTTCTCGCGCTCGCGCATCACGATGATGCGCTCGACCAGCTTCTCGACGATCTTTTCCGAGACCTGGGCGGTGCGCGCCGCCATCGGCTTCTCGTAGAGCGTCTCGACCGCATCGTCCTCGTCCTCATCGTCGGCGATGAGCTGCGAGTTGAGCGGCTGGGAGAGCTTGGAGCCGTCGCGATAGAGCGCGTTGGCCTTCAGAGCGAGCTTCCACGACAGCATGTAGGCGGACTTGCAGTCCTCCACCGTGGCGTCGTTCGGCATGTTGATGGTCTTGGAGATCGCACCCGAGATGAAGGGCTGCGCCGCCGCCATCATGCGGATGTGGCTCTCGACCGACAGATAGCGCTTGCCGATCTTGCCGCAGGGGTTGGCGCAGTCGAACACCGGATAGTGCTCGGCCTTGAGGTGCGGGGCACCTTCCACCGTCATCGCGCCGCAGATGTGGACGTTGGCCGCCTCGATCTCACGCTTGGTGAAGCCGACGGCCTGGAGCAGGTCGAAGCCGGGGGCTGCGATCGCCTCGGCACCGATGCCGAGCTGGTCGCGGATGAAATCCTCGCCAAAGGTCCACTTGTTGAAGGCGAACTTGATGTCGAAGGCGGTCGGCAGGGCCTTCTCGACCTTGGCGATGGCTTCGTCAGTGAAGCCCTTGGCCTTCAGCGTCGAGGCGTTGATGCCGGGGGCGTTGGACAGCGAGCCGTGGCCGACGGCGTAGGCCTCGATCTCCGCGATCTCGCTCTCGCGATAGCCGAGCGCGCGGAGCGCTGCGGGAACCGCGCGGTTGATGATCTTGAAGTAGCCGCCGCCGGCGAGCTTCTTGAACTTCACCAGGGCGAAGTCGGGCTCGATGCCGGTGGTGTCGCAATCCATGACGAGGCCGATCGTGCCGGTCGGCGCGATCACCGTGGTCTGGGCGTTGCGATAGCCGTGCTTTTCGCCGAGCTCGAGCGCCGCATCCCAGGCGGCCTGGGCGTGGCTGACGAGGTCAGCCTGCGGGCAGGACACCAGGTCCATCGGCACCGGGTTCACCGAGAGCGCCTCGTAGCCGTTGGACTGGCCGTGGGCGGCGCGGCGGTGGTTGCGGATCACGCGCAGCATGTGCGCGGCGTTCTTCTTGTAGCCGGGGAAGGTGCCGAGCTCGGCGGCGATCTCCGCCGAGGTCTTGTAGGTGATCCCGGTCATCACGGCGGTCAGCGCGCCGCAGAGCGCACGGCCTTCCTTGCTGTCATAGGGCAGGCCCATGGTCATCAAGAGGCCGCCGATGTTGGCGTAGCCGAGGCCGAGCGTGCGGAACTCGTAGGAGAGCTCGGCGATCGCCTTCGACGGGAACTGCGCCATCATCACCGAGATTTCGAGCACGATGGTCCAGAGCCGGCAGAGATGCTCGTAGCCCTCGACGTCGAAATGCTTGGTGCTGACGTTGTAGAAGGTCAGCAGGTTCGCCGAGGCGAGGTTGCACGCCGTGTCGTCCAGGAACATGTATTCCGAGCACGGATTGGAGGCGCGGATGTCGCCGGACGCCTTGCAGGTGTGCCAGTCGTTCATGGTGGTGTTGAAGTGCAGGCCCGGGTCGGCCGACGCCCAGGCGGCGTAGCCGATCTTCTCCCAGAGGTCGCGCGCCTTCAGCGTCTTCGTCACCTTCTTGGAGGTGCGAGCGTTCAGGTTCCAGTCGCCATCGGTCTCGACCGCGCGCAGGAAGTCGTCCCTCAGCGAGACCGAGTTGTTGGAGTTCTGGCCCGAGACCGTGAGATAGGCTTCCGAATCCCAGTCGGTGTCGTAGACGTCGAACTGGATGTCCTTGTAGCCCTGCTTCGCAAACTGGATGACGCGCTTGATGTAATTGTCAGGCACGAGGCTGCGGCGCGCGAGCTTGATCTCGCGGCGCAGCGCCGGGTTCTTCTCGGGGTCGAAGCAATCGTCGCCCGAACCTTCGCAGTTGACGCAGGCCTTGAGCACGGCCTTGAGGTGCTTCTGGTTGATCTTGGAGCCGGTGACGAGAGCTGCGACCTTCTGCTCCTCCTTCACCTTCCAGTCGATATAGGTCTCGATGTCGGGGTGATCGACGTCGACCACGACCATCTTGGCCGCGCGGCGCGTGGTGCCGCCCGACTTGATCGCGCCCGCCGCGCGGTCGCCGATCTTGAGGAAGCTCATCAGGCCGCTCGAGCGGCCGCCGCCGGAGAGCTTTTCGCCTTCGCCGCGCAGGCGCGAGAAGTTGGAGCCGGTGCCGGAGCCGTATTTGAACAGGCGGGCCTCGCGGACCCAGAGGTCCATGATGCCGCCCTCGTTGACGAGGTCGTCACCGACGCCCTGGATGAAGCAGGCATGCGGCTGCGGGTGCTCGTAGGCCGACTTGGACTTGGTCAGCTTGCCGGTGAAGGGGTCGACGTAATAGTGGCCCTGGCCGGGACCGTCGATGCCATAGGCCCAGTGCAGGCCGGTGTTGAACCATTGTGGCGAGTTCGGTGCGACCATCTGCATGGCGAGCATGTAGCGGAGCTCGTCATAGAAGGTTTGGGCGTCTTCGTCTGACGTGAAGTAGCCGCCCTTCCAGCCCCAATAGGTCCAGCAGCCGGCGAGGCGGTCGAACACCTGCTTGGCGCTGAGCTCGCTGACATAGCGCTCTTTCTCGGGCAGGAGGCTAAGCGCCTCGGTGTCGGGCACGGAGCGCCACAGGAAGGAGGGGACGGATTCCTCCTCGACCTTCTTCAGGCGCGCGGCAACGCCGGCTTTGCGGAAATATTTCTGGGCGAGGACGTCCGAGGCGACCTGCGACCACTCGGTCGGCACCTCGACATTATCCAGCTTGAACACGACCGAGCCGTCGGGATTGCGAATCTCCGACGTGGTCAGCCGGAAATCGATCCCGGCGTAAGGTGACTGTCCCGTGGTGGTATGGCGCCGCTCAATCCGCATGGTCTTGCCCCGTCCTTATCTTTGACCGAACCGCCTCCGTTCAGGCGCCCGGTCGACATTTCAGTTCGCGATTCCTCCCGGGCCGTGTGGCCTTAAGGCTTCGCAGTTCAGCCGGTGGATCCGGCCCAGTTTCTCCCGGCGCGATTGCTCGATGCGTGCATCGATCACCCGCCGGCATGTCCACACGCATCCGCCCCAACGGGATGCGCGCGACATGCGTTCAACGCCCCACAACGCCACTTCTTCAACCGATGCCATCCGAGCCTGTTGCCGGCCCGTTCTGGCGCCCGAAAAGTCCGCTACCCGCGGGCAGACAAGCCCTTCTCCCGCTGCCTTCGTCTGGCCTGGCGGAGTGCAGTTTTGCGGACCCTTTGGGGGAGTGCCGGCGGGACGCAAACTCACTCGCGCCGAACGGTCCGAAAGCTAGGACTCTCCAAAGCGCCCGTCAAGAACTAGTGCGAGTTCCTGAATCAAATACTAAATATGGTGGATTGCGGGGGATAACAGGGGGCAAGCCCGCGCCTGTTCTGGAGGCAAGTATCAGTGAGTCCTCAGGGATTCCCAACTGAAAAAATTTGCATCTTGTGGTGATGGCAACCCTTCACCCCGCTCTTCACAGGGCAGGTATATTTTTGGGCAATGGGGTTGCGCCAGCAGGACTCACGTAGCCTTACGGAAGGTGAGGGCAGGCATGCCCGCCGGGGTGGTGGTGGGGCCAGCGAATCCGCGCCAAGCTGGCCCCGTTTCCGCCGGGTACCCCACATGCTTGATTCGACGCGACCGGGCTTGCGACCGCGCATTGCCCCGGCCGGCCTGATGTTCCTTGCCATCACCTCGGTGGGCTGGGGCTTCAACTGGCCGGTGACGAAGTTCCTGCTCGCCGAGCTGCCGCCGCTGACGCTGCGCGGGGTGACCGGCGTGCTGGGCGCGGTGCTGCTCGCCGCCCTCGCGCTGATCCGCCGGCAGAGCCTCAAGGTGGGGCCGGGGATCTGGCCGCGCTTACTGACCGCCGCCGTCCTCAACGTCACCGGCTGGATGGTGCTGATGGGCCTGGCGCTGCTCTGGCTGCCGGCGAGCGAAGCGGCGCTGATCGCCTACACCATGCCGGTCTGGGCCTCGATCATCGCCTGGCCGGTGCTGGGCGAGCGGCCGACCGTGCTGCGCACGCTGGGGCTGGTGATGGCCTTCGTGGGCCTCGCCTCGATCATGGGCGGCAACGGCTTTGCCGCGAGCGTGGAGAAGCTGCCGGGCATCATCATGGCGCTCTGCGGCGCGCTCGGCTTTGCCGTCGGCACGGTGTTCTCGAAGAAATACCCCATCCACCTGCCGCCGATCACGGCCGCGGCCTGGCAGATCGGGATCGGCTGCCTGCCGATCTCGATCATCGGCCTCTTGGTCGAGACCACGCATCTTTCGCTGGTGACGCCGGTCGGCTGGTGGCTGCTGGTCTATTCCACCGTGGTGCAGTTCTGCATTGCCTATGTCAGCTGGTTCGCAGCGTTAGCGCGCCTGCCGGCCTCGGTCGCTGCGATCGGCACCATGGCCGTACCTGTCATCGGCGTCGTCGCCTCCGCGCTCGCGCTGGGCGAGCCGCTCGGGCCGGGACAGATCGCCGCGCTGATCTTCACGCTGGCGGCCGTGGTGCTGGCGACGCGCTAGCCGTCCGGACGCCGGGGTATCAGTGGTCCTGAGGCTCTTTCTCTCGCCGGCGTTGTCCCGAGCCCGGCGGTTTCGACGGCAGGTCAGCAGGTGCGACAGCAAAGACTTCGAGGGCCTGGTCGTAGCCTTTGATGTTCCGCTGCCCGAGCGATGCCAACGGAATGCTGTCCCTTACCCTTCCAGCGATAGTGGGATCAGCCAGGATCTGCGCGTCCTTCGCGAGATTGCAGAGCCGCGACGCCAAATTCACCACGGCTCCCATCGCCGTGTAGTCCAGCCGACCGTTATAACCAACCGTTCCTACCGTTGCCGCTCCCATCGCAACGCCCACACCAAAGCCGATCGCGTGGCCGGAATCGTACCATTTGCCGGCAAGGGACTGCACGGTCATTTGCAGGTCGATGGCGAGGCGGACCGCTTGAGTTGCCGGCTGTTCGCACGCGACCGGGGCATTGACGAGGAGCATGACTCCGTCGCCATCAAAGCCGATGAGCGTTGCCTCGTGACGAGTCGTCACGGCGCCAACCGCCTCGTAGTACTCGCGCATGACGGCCATGATGACATCAGGTTCATTGCGCGTGGAGAACGCCGTGAAGCCGCGCAAGTCGCCGAAAATGACAGCGACTTCACGTCGCTGCCCTTCGAGCAGTTCATGAGAATGCTCGACCAATTCGGCGACCTGTGATGGCAGGAACTGCTTCAGCCGCTCGATCCGCGCAGATTTCTGCTGCGAGATCGCCAGTTCAGAAGCCATTTCATTGAAGCGCAACGCCAGTTGCTGCAACTCGTCACCGCTGAAGATCTTGATGCGATGCTCGAATTGTCCGGTTCTGATCCGCTCCACGCCCTCTTCCAGTTGCTTGATCGGGCCGGACATTCTGTGCGCGCGCCAATAGGCGAGCGCCAGCGCAATAAGAACACCAAAGGCAATCAGAATTGACGAGCGCCACAACGCCGCGCGAATGGATGCAAAGGCTTCCGAGACCGGCTGCATCGCGATCACCGTCCATCCCACATCGGCGGCTTGAACGGATAGCGCCACCACCGGCTTGCCTTGGTCCCCATTTATCACCGCCGCTCCGCTCGCCGCGCCAACGAGATGCTTGATCCGGCTGAAACTGCCCGAGCTGGCGCGGCCGCGCAGAACCAGACTGATGTCGGGATGGGCGATCAGATGACCGGAGTCATCGACAACAATGGCGTAGCCGGTCTCGCCAATTCTAATGGCAGCGATGACATCCCAGATCAGCTTCAGATTGACTTCGGCGATCGCAACCCCCGCGGCCGGCAGGCTCCCGGCAACCGCGATCCTCATGTAGGGCTCTGAATCTCGCTGGTACTGAACCGGTCCGTACCAGACCTTGTTGGCGCGTGCGCCCAGAACAGCGGGATCCGTGGACATATCAATGCCGCGCCCGGTCCTGTTCAGAAGCAGCCTGGAAACAAAGACCCGTTCAGTGCCGGTCTCATCCAGAAGCGAAACCGAAACGATTGCGGGCACCTGCTGGAGGAGGCGCAAGGCGTCGGTCTTATGTTGTGCATCGCCTCCGGCAGACCAGGGAAGCTGCACCATCCAACCCAGCTGATCCCGGATGCCGTCGGTGAATGCCTCGATCCGGTCGGACGCCGCGCGAGCATCGGCCTGCAGCACCGCGCTGATCTGGCGGCGCTGGTCTCGGTAACCGAAAGACGCCTCGACGGCCGCGCCGAGTATCAGAGGTACGACCGCAGCGACAAACAACGTCGCGAAGTACTTGCAGAACAGCGAGCGACGCGGGGGCGTCGTACACGAAGAGGACTGCGCAGCACCGTCCGTCATAACTGCTCTCAGGAGATCACCTTGCTGGCGCGAAACAGGATCGACGACACATCCAGGTCGATACCCAGAAGCCTGGCTGTCTTCAGATTGACTGCCAGTTCAAACTTCTCGGGGCGCATCACCGGAAGATCTGACGGATTTTCCCCGCGCAGGATGCGATCGGCATAAGTGGCAAGCCGAAAATAGGTCGTGCGCTGGTTTGCGCCGTAACTCAAGAGACCTCCAGCGTCACAATATTCAGACCAGCCAAACATCGAAGGCAGCCGGTGCGCGATTGCAAGCTCCGCAATCTTTGCACGATGCACCAGCGTCACGGCATCGGGAAACACGAGGAGAGCATCCGCGTCCACTTTGCCGGCGGCCGTCAACCCATTCTCGATTTCGCGAGCGCCACAGAACGGAACGTAGGCTGCCTCAATGCCGAGATTCCGGCACGACTCCAAAGTCGCACGCCATTCCAGTGGCTCTCCCGGATGATCCGTGTTCGAGAAGACCGCCAGTTTTCGCAGCTTTGGATAAATGTCCTTGAGCAGCTCAACGCGCTTTCCCGCCAGCTCGAGCGACAGGAATGTGCTGCCGGTGAAATTGGTGCCGGGGTGAGCAAGGCTCTTCACCACACCCAAAGCGACGGGGTCACCGCTCAATGCAAACAGCACGGGGATGTCGGTGACCGCGGTCATGACGCGTGTCGCCGGACCGCTCGAGACCACAAGGTCGATATCCCGCTGTTGCAACTCGGAGACAATCTTGCGCAGTGCCTGCGGATTTCCAGGGGCATAGTGCGTCTCGAAGGTTACGGTATTGCCCTCGACGTATCCCAGCGCGCGCATTCCCTCGCGAAAGCCGTCCAGGAAGGGATCCGGTTCGGAGGCGGTCGAGACCCAGAAGATACGATGCAGCTTGGCTCCGTTCTGCGCCCGTGCGATCGCAGGCCAGGCCAGTCCTCCACCAATCAACAAGATGAACTCTCGTCTTTTCATCCGAGCACCTGTCGAAGCTGCGCCGTCAATTCCGGCCGCAGACCAGGATCCTAGCTGTACGTCTGGTGACTGCGCTCGGTATCGCGCTCCGCAAGCGGACTGTCGCGACGCCGGCTCCAACATTTGTCGCCGAGAGCATGCTCAGAGATTGGGCTGGTGAGACGATTTGTCCTTGAGATGCGCTTGATTTTTGCTTGAGACCGGCCCGATCGGAATCAAAACGGCCTACTCGTTGCATCGCGCGGTTTCGGAACACCTCCGGCGCGCATCCGGGCGAGCCACGGCGTCTCAAGAGGACAACCGGAAGTCACATCCTGAGCCAGTGCGCTCGACCACATATATGCGTGACTGCAGCGCGCCTTCGGCAGTCCACGCGCTAGCCCGCCGCCATCCCGCTGCCATTCAGCGCCTTCCGGATCATCTCCGCGAGCTGGTTTCTCCGATACGGCTTGGTCAGCAGCAGCACGCCGTCGTCGAGCTTGCCGTGGTGGACGATCGCGTTGTCGGTGTAGCCGGAGGTGTAGAGCACCTTCAGGCCCGGCCGCCGCTTCGCCACTTCCTCGGCGAGCTCGCGCCCGCTCATGCCGCCGGGGATGACGACGTCGGTGAAGAGGAGATCGAAGGCCTGCCCGGCCTCGATCAATTGCAGCGCGGCGCGGCTGTCGGGCGCGGCGACCGTCTGGTAGCCGAGGCCCTGCAATTGCGCGGTGACGAAGTTGCGCACCAGCGGATCGTCCTCGACCACGAAAATGGTCTCGGCGCCGCCTTCGGCCTGCGGCGCGACGGGAGCGGCCGCTTCTATCGCGCCTTCGCCCGGCGGCAGATAGAGCTTGATCGTGGTGCCGTGGCCTTCCTCGCTGTAGATCTTGATGTGGCCGCCGGACTGCTTGACGAAGCCGTAGACCATGGAGAGGCCGAGGCCGGATCCCTTGCCGACCTCCTTGGTGGTGAAGAACGGCTCGAACGCCTTCTCCTGGACGTCCTGCGGCATGCCGGTGCCGCTGTCGCTGACCGCGAGCATCACGTAGGGGCCGGACACCACATCCGCATTGGCCTGCGCATAGGCTTCGTCGAGCACGACGCGGTGGGTCTCCAGCAGCAGCTTGCCGCCGTTCGGCATGGCGTCGCGGGCGTTGATCGCCATGTTGAGCACGGCATTGGTGAGCCGGGACGGATCGATGTGCGCGGTCATCGGCCCCTGTTCCAGCACGGTCTCGATCTGGATCTGCTCGCCGAGGGTGGGGCGCAGGAGTTTTGCGATGTCTGATATCGCGGCGTTGATCTCGACGTTGCGCGGCTGGAGCGGCTGCCGGCGTGCGAAGGCGAGCAGGTGCTGGATCAGCTCGGCGCAGCGCTCGGCGGCATCGTCGATCAGGCGCGCCACGCGCTGGAGCGCCGGCTGCTCCTTCAGGCTCGCCACCAGCGTCTCGGTATTGCCCGAGATCACCGTCAGCATGTTGTTGAAGTCGTGCGCGACGCCGCCGGTCAGCTTGCCGATCGCATCCAGCTTCTGCGACTGTTGCAATTGCCGCTCGGTCTCGCGCGAGGTGGTCGCATCGTGATAGACCAGCACGGCGCCCGAGATGTCGCCTTGTCCGTCCCGCATCGGCCGGCCGCTGATCATGAGGTGGCGGACCTGATTGCCGCTGTGCGGGCGGACGATCATCTCCAGGTCTTCGAACTCCTCGCCGCGCAGCACGCGCACCGAAGGCAGCTCCTCGGCCTTCATCGGCATGGCGCCGTCGCCATGAAAGACGTCCGACAGCGACCGCAGACTGCTCAGGTTCATGCCGGCGCGGTGCAGCAGCATGCGCTCCGCGGCCGGATTGGATAGCAGAACGTTGCTCTCGACGTCGATGACCAGCACCGCCTCCGCCATGCTGCGAAAGGTGCTCTGGAGCACGTTGACGGACAGGCGGAGCTCGTCATGCGCGGTGACCAGATGTTCGGTGCGTTCGGCCACCGCCGCCTCGAGTTGCTCCTTGGCGGCCGTAGTCTCCAAAAGCGTGCTCTTGAGCGCGCCCTCGGTGCGCCGGCTCTCGCGCATCACCATCACGACCAGCAGCAGGATCACCAGCGCGCCGGCGACATCGATGCCGAGCAGCACGATGCCGGTGCGGCGCGAATCCTGGGAGCGCGCGGCGAGCAATCGTTCTTCCTCTGCGCTCAGACGGTCGAGATTGCCCATCACGGTGTCCATCAGGCCGCGGCCTTCCGCCTTGCCCTGGAGCGCGGCAATGCCGGCCTGGTCGCTCTCGGCGCGCAGGCGCATCGCCTCGGCGGCGATCTCGATCCGGCGCAGCGCCAGCGGCTCGGTGCCCTCCAGCAGCGCGACCTGATCGGGGTAGTCGCGCACGCCGCGCTTGAGGTCGGCGAGTGCCGGCGCGATCTGGGCATGCACCGCCTGGAATTCGTCGCTGAAGGCCGGGCTGCGATAGATCTCGTAGCCGCGCGCGGCGCTCTCTGCCCGGCGCAACAGGACGCGCAGATCGGAGATCTTCTTCTGGACCTGGACGGCATGGCTGACCCACGCCGTGTCGGACCGCGACTTGACGTCGAGGCCGATCGAGGCGGCGGTGATGATCAGGAGGATTGCAAGTCCAGCACCGAGAATGACGCGCTGCGTTGGGATCAAGGGGCTTCTTTCTTGTCCTTCGGCTGTGCGCTCTCGCCCGCGAGGCATTCTCGAATTGTCGTCAGCAGCGCTTCCGGCGTGAACGGCTTGCGCAGGCAACGCGTTGCGCCGAGCTCCAGCGCCATGCGGAGGAAATCGGGAGAGGGCGAGGCCGACGATGCGAAGGCGTAACCGGACATCGCGATCAGCGGGATCGCCGGCGCGCGTTCGTGAAAGATGCGGATGGATTCAAAGCCGCGCATATGCGGCATGAAGATGTCGACCAGCATCACATGATACGTCTGCGCTTCCAGCGCAGCCAGTCCCGTTTCACCGCCGTCAGCCAGCGTTACGTCGAAGCCCTGACGTTGGAGAAGGACCTCGATGGTCGCGCCGACCATCGGATCGTCATCTACCACGAGAATACGCGGCATGACCTTTCCCAGTAGATCGAAGTCCCCGTATTGGTGATATCCGCGAATCGTGGGTCGGGTCAATTTTGGATTGGATCAGGGTAGATATGCACGGTGCGGTGAATAAAGGTCCCTTTGCATCGACTTGTACATAATCTCGCAAGGACGGAATCGGCTGCACGCGAAACTGGCGAAAGCGGAGCACACGCGAAAACGGCGCCGCATCGCCGCGACGCCGTTTCTTTCAAGCATTGTAGATGTGGTTACGGGCAGGGATGACGCAGGCCGTCGTAGCCGAGATAGGTGCCCGACGCCGGGTCGTAGGAGCGGTAGCGCTGCGCGCAGTAGCCTGCGGAATCGCCGCCGCTGTCGGGAACGACCGCCACTGACGGCTCGTCGTAGTAGCTGTCGTCGCCGTAGTAGTAGGGATCGTTGTAATACCCGCCACCATAATAGGCGTATGAGCCGAGGCCGCCGATCGCAGCACCTGCCGCGAAACCGGGCCAGAACCCGCCGCCGCGATGGTGACGACGCCAGCCGCCGTTCCAATTGCCGCCACCGCCCTGCCAATTGCTGCTGGCGGCTGCGAAGCTGCGGCCGCCGCCACCGACAACCGACGGTGCGGCGCCGATGCTGGGACGCACGGCTGCGCCAGGCGCAAAGCTGGGACGCACCGCTGCGCCAGCCGCAAAATTGCCGCCGCCACCGCCGATCCGCGGACCGGCGCTGAAGCTGCCACCGCCCATTCGGGCGGCGCCGCCACCGCCAATGTGAGCACCGCCGCCGCCGCCGATATGGGGCCCACCGCCACCGCCACGGCCGCCATGACCCTGCGCGAAGCTCGGTGTCGCCAACGGAAGGACCAGCGCCAATGCTGCCGCCGCGCTCAAGACTCTCAGACTGCTCATGGTCAACTCCTTTTCCAGGGAGCAAACCCCTTGAAAGGGGGGAGGTTCCTGGATCACGCGGGTGTGCGCGTGAAGGGAGCGTCTCACCGGGACGCTGTACCCGGCATGAACGGATCGCGTCCGATTTGCGGCGGGGCGCGCATTTGCGTGGGGCAAGGCCGCACCTGCCGAACTGGACATTTCGCCGTCCGGATGGCATCAGGACCCGACGAAGCAGGGCTCTTGCCGCATGAAACAGTTCTTCCTCAAGTTCTTCACCTGGTGGAGTGGCCAGACGTTTGGCACCCAGCTCTGGACCAAGCGGTACGGCGAGCTGGTCGGTCAGGACGAGCAGGGCAATCTCTATTATCGCACCCGCGGCGGGGCGATCGATCCGACGCTCGGCTTCGAGCGGCGCTGGGTGATCTATAACGGCTATGCGGAAGCGAGCCGAATCCCGCCGTCCTGGCACGGCTGGATCCATCACGTCGTCGACGTGCCGCCGACGCAGGACAACTACCAGCCGCGCGAGTGGGAAAAGCCGCACCAGCCCAATCTCACGGGCACGGCCAACGCCTACCGCCCCTCGGGCTCGACGCTCGCCAGCGGCAAGCGGCCGAAGGCGACCGGCGACTATCAGCCCTGGACCCCTGGCTAGGCTTCCAGCCTCCGCCGAATCGTCATCGTCGGATTGGATGCAGGCGCATCCGACTGATCCCGCTGTGGACAACGGGAACAGCGGGGATGCCGGCTGCGCGGGCGTTGTGTTCGCGCCGGCGATGCGGCTCAATGGTCCCATCTTACGGAGATGGGAGACCATCGCGTTCGGTTCGGGCAACAGTTCGCGACTGTCCCGAAATGCAGCGGCCGCCGACCAGGACTCGATCGGGAGATAGGCCCCCGGTCTGGAAGTTCCGAAATCGCCCGATGAAATGTGCTGCCGCCGTAAGACAGGAAAGGCCGCTTGGGAAACCGAGCGGCCTTTTTCTGTTTGAGGTGGGTTGTGTAGTTGTGTAACTGTCTCGTGCCCCGGACGCAGTGCAACGCCATAGCGTTGCGCTGCTGAGCCGGGGCCCAGGAGCTTCAAGCCGGGTCCCAGCTCAGCGCAGCGCAAGGAGCGCTGAAGCGCGTCCGGGAGACGAGAGGAGCGAAGGCAGCTACTCCACACTCCGTCATTGCGAGCGTAGCGAAGCAATCCAGACTGCCACCGCGGAAAGACTCTGGATTGCTTCGCTACGCTCGCAATGACGATGCTGATGCAGCTTTCGCCAAACTGGGGTCTCGCCCCGGACGCGGCGCGAGGCAGAGGCTAGTTCACCCGCTCGGCGGCGCGCTTGACCGCCTCGAGGCGGCGCGCCTGATTTGCTGCCCCGCGCTCTCTCAGCAAGGCCAGCACTTCGGCTGGCGCGGTGTCGGGCGAGCCGGACGTGAACGGCGGGGCGGGGTTGTATTCGATCTGGAGCTGGATCGCTTCCGCCGTGGTGCGGTTGACCAGGATCGAGACCAGCGTCAGCGCGAAATCGATCCCTGCGGTGACGCCGCCGCCGGTGATGCGATTGCGGTCGATGCAGACACGCGTCTTGGTCGGCGTTGCGCCGAACTGGCCGAGCATCTCCATCGCGCTCCAATGGGTGGCGGCGCGGTAGCCCTTGAGCAGGCCGGCTGCACCGAGCGCCAGCGCCCCGGTGCAGACCGAGGTGACGTACTTGGCGCCTTCGGCTTGCTTGCGCAGGAAATCCAGCACCTCGTCGTCATTGAGCAGATCATTGGTGCCGCCGCCGCCGGGCACGCAGATCACGTCGAGCTGCGGGCAGTCGGCGAATGTCGTGGTCGGCGTCAATGTCAGCACGGAATCGCTCGGCACCGGCTCGATCCGCTTCCAGATCAAATGCAGCCTGGCGCCGGGAACTGCGGAGAACACCTGCAAGGGGCCGGTGAAGTCGAGCTGGGTGACGCGCGGAAACACCAGAAGTCCGATCTGGAGCGGGGACGACATCGGAAGATCCTCCAATCTTGGGCTTGACGCGGGCAAACTGGCATGATGCCCTTCTGTCCAAAATGGCGTAATTCCCTCTATTTCGGACATGACCATGATCGGCATCCTGATCTTCCCGGATTTTCAGTTGCTCGATGCGGCGGGCCCGATCTCGGTGTTCGAGGTCGCAGCGCGCTGCGCCGGCAAGCCGCTTGCGCTGCGGGTGCTGGCGGTGAATGCGGGACCGGTGCGCAGCTCCTCCGGCGTCGAGATGATGGCGCGTGATTTCAAATCGGCGAACGCCATCACGACGCTCGTCATCGCGGGCGGCGCGGGGGTGGCGGATGCCGCGCGCTGCGAGGTGACGCGCGCCTTCGTGCAACGGCTGGCAAAGCGCGGCGTGCGGGTCGCCAGCGTCTGTTCGGGCGCCTATGTGCTGGCCGAAGCAGGCCTGCTCGACGGTCGCCGCGCCACCACGCATTGGGGCCGCACGCGCGATTTCGTCGCGCGCTATCCCAAGGTGAAGTTCGAGCCGGACCAGATCTTTACCCGCGACGGCAATGTGTGGACGTCGGCGGGGATCACGGCGGGAATCGACCTCGCGCTGGCGATGGTCACGGAGGACCATGGCGAGGAGATCGCGCAGGCGGCCGCGCGCCAGCTCGTGCTCTATCATCGCCGCAGCGGCGGCCAGTCGCAATTCTCATCGCTGCTGGAGTTGAAGGCGCCGAACGGCCGGTTCGGCGCGCTCTTGTCCTGGGCCCGCGAAAATCTCGATGCGCCGCTCACGGTGGAGGAGCTTGCCGATCGCGCCGGCATGAGCGCGCGGCACTTTGCCCGCGCCTTTGCCGCCGAGACCGGCACGACGCCGTCGAAAGCGATCGAGCGGCTGCGGATCGAGGTCGCGCGCGAGCGCGTGCAGTCCTCGCGCGAGGCAATCGAGCTCGTCGCGGAGGCGACCGGATTCCGCGACCCCGAACGGATGCGCCGCGCCTTCATTCGCGCCTTCGGCCAGCCGCCCCAGGCGCTGCGGCGCGCGGCGCGAGCGGGGTAGGTGGTGTGCTCGCAAATTTGCCGCGCGCGCGTGATAGTTACGTCCTCGCTGCCACGGAATCGGACATCGACACTGCGCAAAGCGGATGTCCGCCTTCAGATGGGCAGGAGCACGATTTCCGAATACAGCCTGTCGAGCTCTTCGTCGGCGATCAACGGCGAACGGAAACACGTGGTCATCGGGAGCATCATGCCTCGTGGACGGACCGGAAAGATTCGCGCCTCCGCGACGAGCGCCGCCGTTCGCTGCCGGCGCAAGATCGCCAGCTTGACGCGCTCGAGATGCCGCAACAGCAGAACCGGCGCACTACAATGCAGAATGTCCGAATAGGGGATTTTGAGCGGCTGAAACCGTGCCAGTCGTCCCAATCGACTTGCTGCAAGGCGATGATCGCGGCGCTTCACCACGAGATAGGCGTAATCAGGCCCGTCGACGACGATCAGCTGCAGGCAATCATACGCCGCGTGATCGTCGAAGATTTGCCGTTGGTGGCTGGTCAGTCTCTCGCGGACCACGGCCGGATCGAAGCAGATCACCGGCCGGGTCGAGCCGAACAAGGTCGCGGCCTGTAGCAATGGCGGCATGGCGATGCGCTGCGAGTCCAGCGGTTTGAAGCGCTGTGCGATAAGGGCGGCCCAAGACGACGGCTGCGGAGTGAAGCACGTATATGTGGCGTTCGCGTCATCCAGCATTGATGCGAGCAGCGCCATGCCCCAGCCGCGGTACTGCGCGCGTACAACCCAGGAGGACAGATTGCAGACGAGGATTGCCTTCTCGTTCACCTGCCGCCGGGCAGCAACTGCCCCGATGAATCCAACCAAGGCGTTGCCGTCGAGAAGTATGAAGCCGCGGCCGTGATCCGACCAGCCATGATCGAACAGACGGCGCCATCTCGTCGCATTGATGCCCGCCTCGCGAAACGATTCCTCAAGAAAGCGGCAGACCGGCTCCACGTCCTCCGGACCGAGGGCGCGGACGTGCAGGCCCGCCCGGCCAAGCTGTTGGGCCGTCATTGCCTCCGCGCCGGAGAGGACCGCGATCAGGCCTTCGATCGACGGCGCCCGCAGAAAGGCCGAAAGGGGCATCGGATGCCCTGCATAGCGCTCGATCTCCAGGAGCAGGCTGACTACGGCCAGCGAGTCTGCGCCGAGGTCCAGAAGATTATCGGACCGGCCGATCGGAGCCATGTCCAGCACGCGCTCGCAGATCGCCTGCAGGTCTTTCCGCAGCTGCTCAACGTCTGGGAGCACTCCACAGACCGGGGTCGGCTCCCGAGACACACTGGCGGTCGGAGGCGCTCGCAGAACCGGATGGTTGGCAATGGCCTCGAGGCATTCGGCGTTCTGCAGGGCGTCGCGATTCCGTACAGGGCGGCCGTTCACCGCATCCCGCGCTGCGATTTCGGACCGCTTGCCGTTAAAGGTGACGGGAAGCGCGTCGACCTGTGCGATACGCGCCGGCACGAAGGCCGGCGAGCCGCAGCGTGCAAGCTCGGAGCGGATATGCTTGGCGAGAGCGCTGTCGAGCACCACGCCTTCGCGCAACACGAGCAACAAAACCATGCGTGTGCCGCCTGGCTCGTCCGCTTGTTGCTCGAGCGCCATCGCCTCGATGATCCCCCCGACGTCATCGAGGATGCGGTAGATCTCCGCGGTCCCTATGCGGATGCCGCGCACGTTGAGGACTCCGTCTGAACGACCATGCAAGCGCCAGCCCCCATGAGGCGTGGCCTCGATCAGATCGCCATGCGTCCAAAAACCGGGGTTCTGAGCAAAGTAGGTGGCGTGGAAGCGGGTACCGTCGGCATCGCCATGAAAGCCAAGGGGCCGCGAGGGAAAAGGGTTGGCGCAGACCAGTTCGCCTATCAACGCCTGCGGATCGTCAGGCGGCGGCAGCGAGCGGACATCGAGGCCGAGGCTGCGGCACTGTGCCTCGCCGCGATGGACCGGCAGATTCGGACTGCCAAGGACGAAGCAGCCGATGATATCCGTGCCGCCTGAGATCGTCTGCAGCGGCATCGACGACTTCACTTCGCTGCTGACCCAGTCGTACTGGCGGGGATAGAGGATCGAGCCGGTCGAGAGCATGGTGCGCAGGGCGGAAAGGTCGAACACCCGCCCGGGGGAGAAATCCTTCTCCGCGCAGAAGTGCAGATAGGCGGGATTGGTGCCAAACACGGTCACGCGTTCCTCGGCAACAATCCGCCAGAACGTGTCCGCCGCTGCGAGCGGCCCGTCGTAGAGGACAATCTCGACGCCGGACGCCAGTGCCGAGAGCTGCCAGTTCCACATCATCCAACCGCAGGAGGTTTGGAAGAACAGCCTGTCGCCGTGTCTGAGATCACAGTGCAACCGGTGCTCCTTCACATGCTCCAGTAAAGTGCCGCCGGCGCCGTGCTGGATGCATTTTGGCGGGCCCGTGGTGCCCGAAGAGAACATCGTGAACAGCAGATGGTTGAATGGGTGACGGGGCCAGGCTGGCCCAATCTCGCCACCATCATCATCACCGAGCAGATCGGCAAGCCTGTGCAGAGGTGGCGTCCTCTCGTCGGCGTCCAGCGAGCCATCGTCCAGCGCAATGATCGCCGCGAGGCTCGGCAGGCCGGTCGCCGTTTCGAGGACGCGCTCGGCGACGGGGATTCCCGCATCCCATCGCTCCGCTCGAAGGCAGCCGAAGAGCACCACGGGCTCGAGAGGGGCGAACCGCGCCAGGATAGCGGGCACGCCCATGTCCGGCGCGCAGCTGGCAAAAGTCGCGCCAATGGCGGCGGTCGCCAGGCAGGCAATGACCGCCGCGGCATTGTTGCGTGCGATTGCCACGACGTGGTCGCCCGGGCGCACACCGAGCCGCTGCAACGACCTCGCCAATCGACCAACCGCGCCGCGCAGCGCGCCACGCGTGAACCGGTCGCGGCTGCCGTCAGCGTGGCAGGCTGTCAGGACCGGCTGGCCGGGACTGCCGGCGAGGAGGCACTCGGCGTAGTTGAGACGAAGATCCGGGAAGAAGCGCGCGGTCTCGCAGGCATCGCCGACGCAGACGGGCTCGGCTGCACCGTCCCGCGGCAGGTCGGACCACTCGAGGAAGAGACGCCAGAAGCTGTGGAAATCCTCCACCGAGAAGCGGTCCATCGCAGCGTGATCGCGCAGCTGCTGCCCCGTTCGGGCCTCACACCATTGGCCGAAAGCAGTGAGCTGAGAATGTGCGATGCCATGTGCGTCGGGACGGAACACGACTTCCTCCAAACCCGCCTCTAGGTGGCACCCGACGACCAGGCCGCAAGCAACGTTAGATAGCGTTCGTATCGCTCGGGGAGAATCATCCTCCGGGGGTATGTGGCGGATTGGCGCACGTTGGCGGGAGTACCCCGCTTGAGCACCGGCGAGCGTAAGCCGCCACTCCTAGGATTTGATGCCGCCACGCTCTTTGGCACCATTGTGGTCTTGCAGTCTGTGACCCCAGAGAGAACACCTCCAGCCCGCTTGGGGTCGTCTCCTTGATGGCCGCTAATGGGATGGTCCGGCCGTGCTCCGGCCCTGCCAGCACGAGAAGCTGGCAAGGGGCGCTCAAGACAAGGA